>JBFWZG010000005.1:5828-23315 GCA_050185515.1 Reyranellaceae bacterium | reverse complement strand
TGGGCGTCGATGCGGCGGCGCAGATCGGCGATCTTGGCGAGCTGGCCGTCGATGAATTTCTGGCCGCCGAAGCCGGGATTGACCGACATGACCAGCACCAGGTCGATGTCGGCCAGCACGTTCTCGACCGCGGCCACCGGGGTGCCGGGATTGAGCGACACGCCCGCCTTCTTGCCCAGCGACTTGATCAGTTGGATGGTGCGATGCAGATGCGGTCCCGATTCGGGATGCACGGTGATGATGTCGGCGCCGGCGGCGGCGAATTCGGGAATGTAGGGGTCGACCGGCGCGATCATCAGATGCACGTCGAACGGCTTGGCGCTGTGCGGACGCAGCGCCTTCACCACCAGCGGCCCGATGGTCAGGTTGGGCACGAAATGCCCGTCCATGACGTCGATATGGATGTAGTCGGCGCCGGCCGCGTCGATCGCCCGCACCTCCTCGCCCAACCGGGCGAAATCGGCCGACAGGATCGAAGGCGCGATGCGGATCGGCTGCTGCATGGTGGAATTAGGTAACAGCTTGGCCCGTATTTGGAAAGAGCGCCGACGAGGCGGCGCAACGGGATCACAGCCGGCGCAGCCGGGCGATGAAAAATCCGTCCAGGCCGCCGCGCTCGGGCCAGTGACTGGGCAGGGTGCGCACGAAGCCATGGGCGTCGATGGCGTGTTCCAGTCCCGGCAGTTCGCCGGCCGTCACCGGCACCGGCTCGAACGGCGCGCCGCGCTCGAGCAGTGAGGCGACCTGGCGTTCGCCCTCCTCCGGCTGCAGCGAGCAGACGGCATAGACCAGCATACCGCCCGGACGCAGCAGCGGCGCCATGGCGTCGAGCAGATGCGATTGCAGCGCCGCCAGCCGTGCCACGTCGTTCGGCCGCTTGTGCCAGGCGGCATCGGGATGCCGTCGCAAGGTGCCGGTGGTCGAGCACGGCGCATCGAGCAGCACCGCGTCGAAGGTCGCTTCCGGTTTCCAGTTCAGCGCGTCGGCGACGACGGTCTGCGCCGCAAGACCGGTGCGCGCCAGATTATCCCTCACCATGGCGAGGCGCCGCGACGAGATGTCGAGCGCCGTCACCTCGGCGCCGGCGGCGGCGAGCTGCAGGGTCTTGCCGCCCGGCGCCGCGCAAAGATCGGCGACGCGCCGGCCGGCGACCTCGCCCAGCAAGCGGGCCGGCAGGGCCGCGGCGGCGTCCTGCACCCACCAGCCGCCCTCGGCGAAGCCCGGCAGCTCGGTTACCGCCCCGCCCTGCCGGCGGCGCAGGCTGCCGGTCGGCAGGATCTCCGCCGCCAGCGCCTCGGCCCATTTCTGCGGGTCGCCTTTGACCGAGAAGTCGAGCGGCGCTTCGTTGAGATGCGCGGCGGCGATGTCATGGGCCACGGCCGGGCCATAGGCCTGCACCCAGGCGCGCCACAGCCAGTCAGGCGTGTTGAGCCGCGCGGCATCCTGGCGGGCGACCAGCGCCCGGCCCTCGCGGCCCGCCCGCCGCAGCACGGCGTTGACGAAGCCCTTCATGCGGGCGCGGTCGCTCTGCTGCGCCAGCCGCACCGAGGTGTCGACCGCCGCGTGCGGCGGCGTTTCGAGGAAAAGCAGTTGCGCCAGGCCGAGATGGACGATGTCGCCGACCAGCGCCTCGGTCTGGGGCAGCGGCCGGCTGACGAAGCCGTCGAGCAGCGCCTCGATCTGGCCGCGATGGCGGAAGGCGGTCGACACGAGGTTGCGCACGAAGGCGCGATCGCGCGCCTCGAGCCGGCCGTAGCCGGCATGCTCGCGAATCGCCTCGTCGAGCGGCCGCCCGCCGCGGCCGGCGGCAGCGTAGATGTCGAGCGCGACGCGCCGGCTCAGCAGCGGATTTTCGGTCAAGAGCTAGTCAACTTCCTGTCGCTGGCGCCTTGCGGCGCCCGATTTCGGCAAAGCCGGCGCGGCGGCCGCGCCGCGAGGATTCAGCTTAGCCCCACGGACCGCGCCGGGCGACGTTCGCCACGCCCTGCCCGGCCATCGCCCGCAGCCGGGCGATGCGGTTCTCCATGCTGGGATGGGTCGAGAACAGATTGTCCGCGCCCCGCCCGTGCAGCGGATTGACGATGAACAGATGCGCCGTCGCCGGATTGCGCTCGGCCGCCTCGTTCGGAATGGCGTGCGCCGCATTGTGCAGGTTGCCCAGCGCCGAGGCCAGCCAGAGCGGCTGGCCGCTGATCTCGGCGCCGATGCGGTCAGCCTCGTATTCGCGGCTGCGGCTGATCGCCATCTGCACCAGCATCGCGCCCAGCGGCGCCAGGATCATCAGCGCCAGCGCGCCGACGATGCCCAGCGGGTTGTTGTTGTCGCGGTTGCCGCCGAAGAACAGCGCGAAGTTCGCCAGCATGGAGATGGCACCGGCCAGGGTCGCGGTGATCGTCATGGTCAGCGTGTCGCGGTTCTTCACATGGGCCAGTTCGTGCGCCATGACGCCGGCGACTTCCTCGGCGCTGAGCTTGCGCAGCAGGCCGGTGGTGGCGGCGACGGCGGCGTTCTGCGGATTGCGGCCGGTGGCGAAGGCGTTGGGCTGGTCGTTGTCGATGACGTAGACGCGCGGCATTGGCAGGCCGGCGCGCTGCGCCAGCTGCTCGACGATGCCGTAAAGCTGCGGCGCGGAGGCGCGGTCGACCTGGCGCGCGCCGTACATGCGCAGCACCATCTTGTCGCTGTTCCAGTAGGCGAACAGGTTCATGGCCGCCGCCAGGCCAAAGGCGATCAGCATGCCGGCCTGCCCGCCGATCAGATAGCCGACGGCCAGGAACAGGCCGGTCATCGCCGCGATCAGCAGGAACGTGCGAAAATGGTTCAACGTGGTCTCCGGATGGACTGGCCGCGCATCGTCGCGCGGAACGTGCCTAGAGATATGGAATTCCGCCTGCGCTTCAAGAGCTTGGCGCGGCGCGACGGCGGGACCATATTGCGTCCATGGACGAGGACAAGCAGAAGCCGCCCGCCCCGCCGGCTAAACCCGCGAGCAAGCCGGTCACGCGCAAGGAAGACCTGCCCAAGGTCGAGGAGATCGGCGGGCCGGAAGGGCCGGAGCCGACGCGCTATGGCGATTGGGCGATCAAGGGCCGGGTCTCGGATTTCTGAGATTACCGCCGGTTGAATGCAATTGTTTCAATGACTTAGATAAATTATTCACCTTTTGTTCCGGGTCGGCCGGGCTTAGAATTAATCATGGCTTCCCTCTCCGCCCTCGTCGCGCCGCTGATCGCCGGCAAGCTGCGCCTGTCGCTGCTGGCGGCCGGCAGCCTGACCATTGCCGGCGGCGGCGTGCTGGCGACCTGGAGCCCGCGCGAGCCGCTGGCGGGACCGATCCCGGCGATGGTGGTCAAGGTGGTGGATGGCGACACGCTCAATGTGCGCGCCCGCATCTGGATCAATCAGGAACTCGATACCTCCGTGCGCCTGCTGGGCATCGACGCGCCGGAACTGAACGGCGCCTGCGAAGCCGAGCGCGTCAAGGCGCGACAGGCCCGCGACTTTCTCGAGGCGCGCAGCGCGGCACGGCTCGTCGTGCTGCACGAGATAACCAACGACAAGTATGGCGGGCGCGTCATCGCGCGCGTGGCGACGGAAAGCGGCGAGGATCTCGGCGCCGGGCTGGTGGCGATGGGCCTCGCCGCGACCTATGACGGGCGCGGTCCGCGGCCCAAATGGTGCTGAAGCTTCAGCGCGTCCAGCGGCTCATCGCCACGGCGGCGGCGGCGAAGGCGGCGTAGCCCAGCATCGCGGCGGCGACGATGGCGAACAACCATGTCACCGGCACGTCCTGCGCCGCCACCAGCAACCCGCCCAGCACGATGACGATCAGGCGCAGGGTGCCGGCCAGCACCGGACCCAGCACCTTGCGGGAGCCCTGCGAGGCGAAATAGAGCGCCAGCCCGAGGCCGAAGAAGCCGTAGCAGGGTCCGGCGATACGCAGATAGTCGTAGGCCGTTTCCAGCACCGCCTGGTCGGATGTGAACATGCCGGCCCACAGCCAGGGCACGATGGCGACGACGATGCCGATCGCGCCGGTGATGGCGCCGGCGGTCAAGGCACCGATCCACGCCACGCGCTTGGCGCGCGCGCCATTGCCGGCGCCGTAGTTCATGCCGACCGCCGGCACCAGTGCGGCGCCGATACCGAACACCAGCGGGATCTGCAGGAATTCCAGCCGCGCGCCGATGCCGTAGCCGGCCAGCGCCGTGGTGCCGTAACGCGCCACCAGGCCGGACAGCACCACCACCGTCAGCACCGTCTGCAGCGACGACAGGCAGGCGATGGCGCCGACCGAAAGAATGTCCTTGAAGAGCTGCCAGCGCAGCGCAATGCCGGCAAAGCGCAGGCGCACGCGCGCATGGCGGCTCATCAGGTAGATCACCGTAACGCCGACGCCGAAGGCGGCGCCGCAGATCATGCCCCAGCCGATGCCGGCGATGCCCAGCGCCGGCAGGCCGAACCAGCCCAGGGTCAGGAAACCGCCCAGCACCATCTGCACCAGCGCGCCGCCTACCAGAGCGGCGGTCGGCAGGCCCATGTTGCCGGTGCCGCGCACGACGCTGACCAGCGTGTTCTGCAGCCACACCAGCACGGCGCCGGCGAACAGGATGTCGGAGTATTGCAGGGCCCGCGCCAGCACCTCGCCGTCGCCGCCCAGCAGGCCATAGATCGCCGGTCCCAGCCCGACGAAGACGAGGCTGAAGGCGGCCCCGGCCAGCAGCGCGATGACGATGGCATGGGCAATCAGCGCCTGCGCCTTGATCGTGTCGCCCGCACCCAGCGCGCGGGCGATCGAGGAGGAGACGCCACCGCCCATCGCGCCGGCCGAGGTGGTCTGCACCAGCATCAGCATGGGAAACACCAGCGCCAGCGCGGCCAGCGAGACGATGCCGGTCTGTCCGACATACCAGGTCTCGACGATGGCGACGGCGGTCTGGACGCTGACGGTGAAGACGTTGGGCGCCGCCAGCCGCAAAATCGTCGGCAGGATCGGGCCGGCGAGAATCGCCTGCTCGATGGTGGTCTTGGCGATGACGGGTTTGGTGGCGACGGAAGCGGTGTCGGACACGAAAATGCCTGGCCGGTCTTGCCGCATCGCGCGCCGGCCGGCGGCGATGTCGGATCGCTACGGCGCTCCCTCACCGATGCGATGGCGCATAGTCGGCATTGCCGGTCGAACGGTCAAGCCGCCAGCCTCCGCACGGCGGAACGGCCTAGAGCAAATCAGGTCTTGGCGGAATCTCGAGCGATTCCGTCAAGACCTGTGAATTTGCTCTAAATGTTTGGAGCAGAGCGGATTCACAGGATCGGACGGAAACGTGAGCGCTTCCGTCCAATCCTGATCCGCTCTAATTACGCGCCGTGACGATCCAGCAGGCCGCCGACAGGGCGAAGCCCTTGCCCTCGGCCGCCCGCTTTTCGAACATCTGGCGGATGGCGCCGACCGCCGCCTGGCGCTGCTCGGGGGAGGCCTCGTTCAGCACGCGGGAAATCGGGCCGGTATCGCTGGCGAACAGCGCGGCGTCATCGACGTTGCGTCCCGCTTCCATGACGTGATCGAACGGCCTGATGGCGATATCGTCGAAACCCGCCTCGTTGAGGATCGATTTCACCCGCGCATCCTCGCCGAAGGCGAAAGGCCCGGGCGCATTGGGCGCCGGCCGCTCGATCGGCGGCAGATGCGGCACCGCCGCCATGAACGGCAGGAAAGCCCAGCCGTTTTCCTTGAAGGGGCGCCAGCAGACGAAGGCAAGCCGACCGCCGGGCTTGAGTGCGGCGCGCAGATGGCGGAAGGCGGCCACCGGATCGGCGAAAAACATCACGCCGAAGCGCGAAAACAGCAGATCGAAGCCGCCGCCGAGCCTGTGCTGCGAGGCGTCGCCCAGCAGGAACTGCACGTTGGGCCTTCCGGCGGCATTGCGGCGCGCCGCCTCGATCAGCGGCTCCGACACGTCGACGCCCAGCACTTCGCCGCGCTCGCCGACCAGGTCGGCGATGCGAAGCGATGTCGGACCGGTGCCGCAGCCGATGTCGATCACGCGCTCGCCGGGTTTCGGCGCCGCCGCCTCGATGGCCGCGAGGCCAAGAGGCGCCAGCTGCGGCTCCATGCGGTCGTGGCGCGCCAGCCACTGCGCGCCGCCCGGGCCGTTCCAGTAGGCGATCTGGTCGGCGTTGGCCGATTGCGGCGCGCTCACTTGCGGTTCATGCGGTTGTTCACCAGGTCGTCGACCACGGCCGGATCGGCCAGGGTCGAGGTGTCGCCGAGGTTGGAATACTCGTTCTCGGCGATCTTGCGCAGGATGCGGCGCATGATCTTGCCCGAGCGCGTCTTGGGCAGGCCCGGCGCCCACTGGATCAGGTCGGGCGCGGCGATCGGCCCGATCTCCTTGCGCACCCAGTTCACCAGCTCCTTGCGCAGCTCCTCGCTGGGATGCTCGCCGACGTTGAGCGTGACATAGGCGTAGATGCCCTGGCCCTTGATGTCGTGCGGATAGCCGACCACGGCGGCTTCGGCCACCTTGGCGTGGGCGACCAGCGCGCTTTCGACTTCCGCCGTGCCCATGCGATGGCCCGAGACGTTGATGACGTCGTCGACGCGGCCGGTGATCCAGTAATAGCCGTCAGCGTCGCGCCGGCAGCCGTCGCCGGTGAAGTACCTGCCGGGGAAGGTCTTGAAGTAGGTGTCGATGAAGCGCTGGTGGTCGCCGTAGACGGTGCGTATCTGGCCGGGCCATGAATCGGCAATGCAGAGATTGCCCTCGGTCGCGCCTTCGAGAACCTTGCCCTCGCCGTCGACGATCTCCGGCCTGACGCCGAAGAACGGCCTGGTCGCCGAGCCGGGCTTCTGCGCGATGGCGCCGGGCAGCGGCGTGATCATGATGCCGCCGGTCTCGGTCTGCCACCAGGTGTCGACGATCGGGCTGCGCGCGTCGCCCACCACGTTGTAGTACCACAGCCAGGCTTCGGGATTGATCGGCTCGCCGACCGAGCCCAGCAGGCGCAGCGACTTGCGCGAGGTCTTCTTCACCGGCCCCTCGCCTTCGCGCATCAGCGCGCGAATGGCGGTGGGCGCGGTGTAGAAGATGTTGACCTTGTGCTTGTCGATGACCTGCCAGAAGCGCGACGAGTCGGGATAGTTGGGCACGCCCTCGAACATCAGGGTCGTGGCGCCGTTGGCCAGCGGACCGTAGACGATGTAGCTGTGGCCGGTCACCCAGCCGACGTCGGCGGTGCACCAGTAGATGTCGCCGTCGTGATAGTCGAAGACGTAGTGATGCGTCATCGAGGCGTAGACGAGATAGCCGCCATTGGTGTGCAACACGCCCTTGGGTTTGCCGGTCGAGCCCGAGGTGTAGAGGATGAAAAGCGGATCCTCAGCGTTCATTTCCTCCGGCTTGCACTCGGCCGGAACCCTGGCGCATTCCTCGTGGTACCAGACGTCGCGCCCCTCGACCCAGCCGATCTTGCCGCCGGTGCGCCTGACCACAACGACGGTCTTCACGCTGGGGCATTTCTGCAGCGCCTCGTCGGTATTGGACTTCAGCGGCACCTTGCGGCCGGCGCGCAGGCCCTCGTCGGCGGTGATGACGCAGTTGGAGTCGCAGTCCTGGATGCGGTTGACCAGCGAGTCCGGCGAGAAGCCGCCGAACACCACCGAGTGAATGGCGCCGATGCGGGCGCAGGCCAGCATGGCGTAGGCCGCTTCGGGGATCATCGGCATGTAGATCGTCACCCGGTCGCCCTTCTTAACCCCGCGCGCCTTCAGCACGTTGGCCAGCCGGCAAACATGCTCGTGCATCTGGCGATAGGTGATGTGGGCGCTGTCCTTCGGATCGTCGCCTTCCCAGATGATCGCCGTCTGGTCGCCGCGTTTGGCCAGATGCCGGTCGAGGCAGTTGGCCGACACGTTCAAGGTGCCGTCCCAGTACCAGCGGATGCCGACATTGCCGGTGTAGGAGGTGTCCTTGACCTTGGTGAAGGGCTTGATCCAGTCGATGCGTTTGCCGTGCTCGGCCCAGAAGCCTTCGGGATCCTTGATCGAGCGCTCGTACATTTCCTTGTACTTCTTTTCGTCGACATAGGCCTTGGCGGCGAAGTCGGGCTTGATCGCGATGAGGCTGTCGGACATTGGCTGGCTCTCCCGGCGGGGATTATTCGTTCGCCGCGCGGGCGCGCGGCCGGTTTGGCGCGATTATTGGCGAAATGGCTGGAGCGAACAAGCCGGGCACGCAAGCGGCGCATGGCGCGCCCCTTGCCGTTCGCGCGTCGCGCGGGGTGTAATGCGCGTCCCGGAACCCGCCGCGCAGGAAGGCCTCGCCATGCAGCTCCAGCTCCAGACCTGGCCCGACATCGAGGCCTACCTGAAGACCAGCGACGGCATCATCATGCCGATCGGCTCGACCGAGCAGCACGGGCCGATCGGGCTGATCGGCACCGACGCGCTGTGCGCGGAGATCATCGCCAAGGGCGTCGGCGAGAAGACCGGAGCGCTGGTGGCGCCGACCATCAATGTCGGCATGGCGCAGCATCATCTGGGCTTTCCCGGCTCGATGACACTGCGGCCCTCGACCCTGATCGCCGTGGTGCGCGACATGGTGACGTCGCTGGCGCGCCACGGCTTCCGCCGCTTCTTCTTCATCAACGGCCATGGCGGCAACGTCGCCACGGTGACGGCCGCCTTCTCCGAGATCTACGCCGAGGCCAGCCTGGCCGGCGGCTCCAACACGCCGGGCATCCATTGCCGGCTGAAGAACTGGTGGGAAAGCCCCGGCGTCGGCCGGCTGTCGAAGGAACTCTACGGGCGCGCCGAAGGCGGCCATGCGACGCCCTCCGAAGTGGCGCTGACCTGGTACGGCTGGCCCGAGGCGGAGCGGCACCAGAAGCTGGAGCCCGCCATCGCGCCATCCGGCAGTTTCACCGACGCCTTCGACTACCGGCGCAATTTCCCCGACGGACGCATCGGGTCGAATCCGGATCTCGCCACGCGCGAGGCCGGTCAGCGGCTTTACGAAGCGGCCGTGGCGGACATCTCGAACGACTATCGGGGCTTCGCCGGCGCGTCGAGCTGAGATAACGCAAGGCGGGGCCGACGGTGCTGCACGCCATCCATTCGAGCAAGTTCTGGTCGCTGGCGTTTCTTGCCGCGGCCGAGACGGCGGCGCTGTCGCTGTGGTTCTCCGCCTCGGCCGTGGTGCCGACCCTGGCAGCGCAGTACCAGCTCGACGGTTTCCAGCAGGGGCTTTTCACCAGCGCCGTGCAGCTGGGCTTCGTCGCGGGCTCGCTGACCTCCGCGCTGCTCGGGCTGGCCGACCGGCTCGATCCCCGCCGCTTTTTCGCCGTCTGCGCCGCCATCGCCGCCATCGCCAACGCCAGCCTGCTCGTGGTCGATCCCGCCGGCCCGCTGACGCCCGTCGCCCGCTTCGTCACCGGCGCCTGCATGGCCGGCATCTATCCGGTCGGCATGAAGCTGGCGTCGAGCTGGGCGCGCGCCGATCTCGGCCTGCTGGTCGGCCTGCTGGTCGGCGCGGTCACCCTGGGCTCGGCGACGCCGCATCTCTTCAACGCCTTCGGCGGCATCGACTGGCGCATCGCCATCGCCGGCGCCAGCGGGGCGGCGGCGCTGGCGGCGCTGCTGATCGGCGCCGTCGGCATCGGCCCGCGCGCGGTGTCGGCGCCGCGCTTCAGGCCGGCCATGGTGCTGTTCGCCTGGCGCATCAAATCGGTGCGGCTGGCGAATTTCGGCTATCTCGGCCACATGTGGGAGCTCTACGCCATGTGGGCCTGGATCGGAGTCTTTCTCGCCGCAAGCTTCGGCCAATCCATGCCGGCGGACGTCGCCCCGTTCTGGGCGCGGCTGGCGACCTTCGCCACGGTCGGCATCGGCGCCGCCGGCTGCCTGCTGGCCGGCGTCCTGGCCGATCGCTGGGGCCGCACCACCCTGACCATGCTTGCGATGGCGGTCAGCGGCGCCTGTGCACTGACGATTGGACTACTGTTCGATGCCTCGCCGTTTCTGCTCGGCGTGGTGTGCCTCGTCTGGGGCGTTTCCATCGTCGCCGACAGCGCGCAGTTCTCGGCCTCGGTCGCCGAGTTGTCCGACCCGGCGCTGACCGGCACAATGCTGACCCTGCAGACAGCACTTGGCTTCACCTTGACCCTGATCACCATCCACCTGATGCCGCTCTGGGTCGATGCGCTGGGCTGGCGCTATGCCTTCATGCCGCTGGCGCTCGGCCCGCTGCTGGGCGTAATCGCGATGGCGCGCCTGCGGGCGCATCCGGACGCGGCGAAGCTGGCAGGCGGGCGACGATGAGAGCGCTGGCTCTGGCGCTGGCCTTGGCCGCCGGCTGGCCGGCGACGGTGGCGGCGCAGGACTTTTCAGGTCTCGATCCGAACAACGTGCTGACCTGGCCGCGCGCGCCGGTCGACCGGCTGGGCTGCATGCTGGAGCGCGCCTTCGACATGCGCGATGCGCGTTTCAACTGCGGCCTCCGCAACTACGTCAATCGCGGCAATGCCTGTACCCAGGTCGACGCCTATTACGAGGGCCCTGTCTTCGTTGCCGGCATGGCGAGCAAAGTGTCGCCGGAATTCGACCGGCTGCAGCTGGCGCATGTCGGCGGAAGGCTGCAGGCAGTAACGCTGGTGCTGAAGCAGCGACGCACGCGCACGGCGATCGCCGCGCTGCTCGGCCTGCCGCCGCCGGGTGCGCCGCCCCCGGCCAATATCAGCCGCATCGACATTCAGGGATGCCGCGCCGAAGGTCCGGGCGAAGTGTGCAGCGTGGTGCTGATCGAGGGCTTCGACCACGTCGGCGCCGGCGAGGCCAATTGCGGCGAGGAAGGCGAACGGCCCGAGCCGACACCGCAGCCCGGCGCCGCCGGCAATAGCGGCAACTAACTCTACGCTGCCACGCAGCGCAGCATCAGCCCGTCGCCGGCCGTGCCGCGCATGTCGATGCGCCAGCCCGCGTGCGTCAATGCAATCTCCAGATCGCGTTCGCCCAGATCGTTGAAATAGCCGCGCTGGCGGCGCGGGCCCGTATCGCCGCCGGCATGCGGATGGCAGCTCAGCACCAGCGCCCTCGCCGCCTGCCGGCATTTGGCCAGCAACGCCCGCGGCTCGTGCAGGAAGTCGATGACGTCGAGCAGCGCCACGACGTCGAACTGGCCCGGTGGAAACTGGCCCTGGTTGAGATCGACGAGGATCGTATCCTCGCCGCGCGCGACCAGGTCGGCCGGCACGTAGCGACAGCCTTCCGGCAGGCGCTGGCGCAGCGCCATGGCGCCGCAGCCGAGATCGAGCACGGCGCTGCCCGGCGCAATCAGCGACGCCGCCGCAACGGCCCGTTCCTCGGCGCCGGCCGGCATGGCATCGGGATCGGCCCAGCGCGGCCCGTCGCTGGAGCGCGCCCTGATGTAGTGCTCGGTGGCCGCCGCCAGCCCCTGCGGACTGCGATCGAGGCGGAAAGTGCCGTTGAACGGCGGCCGCCGCGCGAAATTCTGCGGATAGGCGTCGCGCTTGTCGACGCCGGCGGCGAAGCTGAACACGTTGCCGAGAAACACGTCGCCGCTCAGCGGCACCAGCGGACCGCCCCATTCGGCATAGGGCAGCACGAAGTGCCGAAAACCGAGACCGGCCAGCCAGTCGACGGCGCGATCGACGGCGGCGCGGCGCTCCGGCCGGCGATAGTCGTGGCCGCGTTCCCATACAAGCAGGCCGACGCGGCCGGCCTCGAAGGCGCTGCGGGCGCCCTGCAGCACTTCCGGCTCGAAGCCCTCGACGTCGATCTTGATAACCAGGCGCCGACCGTCGAGATCCCGTCGCTCGCCCAGCAGCGCGTCGAGCGACACCACGGGCACGCGCAGCCGCGAAGCGCCGGCGACATGGCGGCCGCTTTCCTGCAGCAGGCTGTGCCCCATGGTGCTGTTGAAGGCGAGCGGCGCGGTGCCGAATCCGCTGCCGGCGGCGGCCGGCACGATCTCGACCTGCTCGGACAGGCGATTGGCGGCGACGGCGCGCATGAGCTGCTGCACGTTGAGCGGATGCGGTTCGATGGCGATGCCGGCGATGCGGCCGGGGTGGCGTGTCAGGGCCGACAGGGTGATGATGCCCCAATGCGCGCCGATGTCGACGAACACGTCGTCCGGCTGCAGATGCGCGTCGATGATGTCGCGCGTGACGCGTTCGAAGCCGTCGTGGAAAACCTCGTGACGCACCATGTAGGAGATGCCGGCGTCCTTCTCGACCATCGCCGCCAGCAGCGGCATGACGAAACGCGGCTGTCCGTCGGCGCGGCGCGTGGCCGAAGCCAGCACCACCTGGCCGTCCTTGTCGGGATTGAGGCGCAGGCGCTGGTTCAAGCGATGCCGCCCATGGCGCAGATCGCCTGCCAGTGCGCCTCGCTGACCGGCACCACCGACAGGCGCGACTGGCGCAGCAGGCCCAGCTCGGCGAAGCGCTTGTCGGCCTTCAGCGCCGCCAGCGTCACCGGAGTCTTCAATGGCTTCACCGCCTTGACGTCGACCATGCCGAACTTGCCGGTCTCGTCCTTCGGATCGGGATAGAACTCGCGCGCGATCTCGACGATGCCGACGATCTCCAGCCCTTCGTTCGAGTGATAGAAGAAGGCGCAGTCGCCCTTCTTCATCGCCATCAGGTTGTTGCGCGCCTGGAAGTTGCGCACCCCGTTCCAGCCGGTGCGCTTGTCCTTGACCATCTGCGCCCAGGAATAGACCGAGGGTTCGGATTTCACCAGCCAGTGGGCCATGCGGTCCTCGTGGTCTCAGATCGATAGATTGAAGGCGATGGAGATGCGGGTCGCCTTGCCCGCATAGGGACGCACCTGGTGGTAGATCCAGGCAGGAAACAGCACCAGCACGCCGGCCACCGGCGGCACCACCTCGCTGGCGCCGATGGCGCGGCCGCCGGGCACGGCGAAGGCCAGGTTGGGCGCGTACATCGCCGGACCGACGCCGCGCGGATCGAGGAACTCCAGTTCGCCGCCCAGCGACGGATCGCCCGGAATGCCGCCGTCGTCGACGTAGTAGGTGCCCGACCAGAAGCTGCCGGGATGGGCGTGGAACTCGTTGCCGTGGCCGCTGCGGTTGATGTTGGCCCAGCAATTGGTCTTCCACGCCACCTGCACAGGCTGCCCGTTGCGGTCGCAGGTCAGCCGCGAGGCGACGGCGCGCGCCTGCTCCATCACGCGCGCCACGGCCGGCCCGCCCCATTCCTCCATGTCCCAGCTCGACTGGTAGCCGCCGAGATTGCTGTGCTGCGAGCTGGGGTGCGATTTCTCGCGCGCCAGAATCGCCTCGCGCAGGCTGGCGTTGATGCCGGCCGCATCCTGCAGCAGCAGCCGCGCCACGGGCGTGGCGAACAGCGGCACGACGTCGATGGCGCCCGGCCGCAGGCCGGCGGAAGGATTGGGAGGCAATGCCATGAAGGGATTCTCCGCCGGCCGGGGGCGCGCCGTCAAACCTTGACGCCGGCGCCGACATTGGCGCGACCAATGCGGGCCTGCGCCGTCGGGTCGAGCGGCCAGCGCGGCCGCGGCGCCAGATCGAGCGTGTCCGTGAGTCCAAGACGCAGGCGCTCCAGCCCGGCCCAGGCGATCATGGCGGCGTTGTCGGTGCACAGCCGCGGCGGCGGCGCCACGAGGCGAGCCCCAACTGCGACGGCCATTTCCTGCAGGCGCTGGCGCAAATAGGCGTTGGCCGCCACGCCGCCGGCCACCACCAGCACCGGCGCCGCCTGGTGATCGGCCGCGAACGCGTCCAGCGCCCGACGACAGCGATCGACCAGAACGTCGCCGATTGCCGCCTGGAACGAGGCGCAGAGATCGGCGATGTCGCCTTCACCGGGCTGACCAAGCTTCTGCACCGTCTGGCGCACCGCCGTCTTCAGCCCGGCCAGGGAGAAATCGCAGCCGGGACGGCCGAGCAATGGTCGCGGCAGGGCGAAGCGGTCGGCGCGACCGGTTCGCGCGGCGCGCTCGACGGCGGGCCCGCCGGGAAAGCCAAGATCGAGCAGCTTGGCGGTCTTGTCGAAAGCCTCGCCGACGGCATCGTCGATCGTTGTGCCGAGCCGCCGGTAGCGGCCGACACCCTCGACCGCCAGCAACTGGCAATGGCCGCCGGAAACCAGCAGCAGCAAATAGGGAAACTGAACGTCGTCGGTCAGCCGGGCGGTGAGCGCATGACCTTCGAGATGGTTGACGCCGATGAAGGGCAGGTCGTGCGCCAGCGCCAGCGCCTTGGCCATGCCGACGCCGACGATCACCCCGCCGATCAGGCCCGGGCCGGCCGTGGCGGCGACGGCGTCGAGATCGGCGAAACCCAGCCCGGCTTCGGCCATGGTCTCGGCGATCAGGCGGTCGAGATGGTCGAGATGGGCGCGGGCGGCGATTTCCGGCACCACGCCGCCATAGGGCGTGTGCTCCGCGATCTGCGACAGCAGCCGTTCGGCCACGATGCGCCGGTCGGAATCGACCAGCGCCACCGCGGTTTCGTCGCAGCTTGTCTCGATACCCAGAACGATCCGCGCCATCACCTGCTCCGCCCGCCGCGTCGGGAAGGCGGGGCCGGGGCCGTTATTGGCCCCAATATGCGGCGAATCAACCCTTTTCTCGCCCGCGGCGAAGCTCTAAACACAGCGCCATGACCGCCCCCCTCCTGCGAATCGGCACGCGGGCAAGCCCGCTGGCCTTGGCGCAGACCGATCAGGTCCGCCAGCGCCTCGCCGTCGCCCACCCTGCGCTGGCGCCGGCGGATGCCGTCGAGGTCGTGCCGATCCGCACCACCGGCGACCGGATTCAGGACCGCACCCTGGCCGAGGTCGGCGGCAAGGGGCTGTTCACCAAGGAGATCGAGGAGGCGCTGCTCGAGGGCAGCATCGACATGGCGGTGCACAGCATGAAGGACATGCCGACCCGCCTGCCCGAAGGGCTGGTGCTGGGCTGCTTCTGCGAGCGCGCCGATCCGCGCGACGTGCTGATCGCCGGCGATGCGAAGTCGATCGCCGAATTGCCGCCCGGCGCGCTGATCGGCACCGCCAGCCTGCGCCGCCAGGCGCTGCTGCGCCATCGCCGTCCCGATCTGGTCGTCGTGCCCCTGCGCGGCAACGTGCAGACGCGCCTGCGCAAGCTGGCCGACGGCGAGGTGCAGGGCACGCTGCTGGCGCGGGCCGGCCTCGACCGGCTGGGCCGGCATGACCTCGGATACGCCGTGCCGATCGACGAGATCCTGCCGGCCGTCGGCCAGGGCGCGATCTGCGTCGAGCATGCCGAAGGCAACGATCGCGTCGCCGCCCTGCTCGAACCGATCAACCACTGGCCGACGGCGCAATGCGTGCAGGCCGAACATGCGCTGCTCGCCGTGCTCGACGGCTCCTGCCGCACGCCGATCGCCGCCTTTGCGCAAATCAGCGGCGAGCGCATGCGCTTTCGCGCGCTGATCGCCAAGCCAGACGGCACCATCGTGCACGGCACCGAGCGCAATGGCGGCGTCGGCGACGGCATCGCCATGGGCCGCGACGCCGCCGACGAGCTGAAGGCGCGCGGCGGGCCGGGATTCTTCGCGCCATGATCGGGCGGCTGATCGTCGGGCGCAGCGTCGCGCAGACCGGCCCGCTGTCCGAAGCGATCGCGGCGGCGGGTTTCACCGCGCTGTACCAGCCGATGCTGCGCATCGTGACGCAGACGCCGCCCGACGATTTCGATGCCCGCCTGAGCGCCGCGCAGGCGGTGGTGGTGACCAGCGCCAACGCGGTGCGGCGCCTGGCCGAGTTCACGCGCAAGCGCTTCGTCCAGGTGCTGGCGGTGGGCGACGCGACGGCGATGGTGGCGCGCAGCGCGGGTTTCGTCGACACGCATAGCGCGCAAGGCGACGTCAGGGCGCTGGCCGCGTTGTGCCGCCGCCGGCTCCGGCCCGAGGGCGGCAAGGTGCTCTATCTGCGCGCCCGCGAGGTAGCCGGCGATCTGACGGCCGAACTCGGCGCGGCCGGGTTCGCAGTCGACGAGATCGTCGCCTATGCCGCCGAGCCGGCGACCGCGCTGCGCCCGCGGCTCGATGCCGCCCTGCGGGTGGCAAGTATCGACGGCGTCTTGCTTTTTTCCGCCCGCAGCGCGGCCATCTTTGCTAGTCTCGTGCGCCAGGCCGGGCTCGAGAACGCCTGCGCCGGCGTCGTGCTGCTGGCCCTGAGCCAGAACGTGGCCGAGGCCACCGGCGATCTGCTGTGGCGCAGCCGTCTGGTTCCGGCGGCGCCCAGCGGCAAAGCCCTGCTCGAGACGTTGACGGGCTGGCGCGACGGCACTATCGCGGTCTGACGCGTTAAGACAGCGGGCCCGGCGCCGACGCGCCGGCAGGATGTCCGACAGAAGAGGCGGTTTCACAGACATGAATAGCGAACGCAACGATCCGCCGACCGGCTCCCGTCCCGCCGGCACGCCACTGGAGCCGGTGGGCCCAACCGGTTCGACCGCCAGCACCGCAAAGCCCGCGGACGCGGCCGCAAAGCCGTCGGCCGCCTCTGCTGCAGGCGCCGGCCCCGCTGCGAAACCTGACGACAAGCCTGCCACGAAGGCCGCCGCCAGGCCGGCTGCCGCATCGACGGCCGCGCCCGCCGGCGCCAGCCCGCGTCGCGGCATGGGCATTGCCGGGGTCGCCATCGTGGCGCTGGTGGTCAGCATCGTGGTCGCCGGCGTTCTGATCGCGACCGCGCCGCGCTGGACGAAGCTGGTGCCGGGCATGGCCGCGCCGGCCGCCCCCGCGCCGGCCCCGACGCAGCCCGATCCGCGCATCGCCGAGCTGGCGACCCGCATCGAGCAGCTCGCCTCCCGTCCCAGCGGCGACGCCGGCGCCAGCCAGACGCTGTCGTCGCAGATCGCCGCCCTGCGCGAGGAGCTGACCCGACTGTCGGGCGCGCAGAAGAGCGCCAGCGAAACGCTGGCGCGGCTCGAAGCGACGCCGCCCGCCGCCGGCGGGGATGTCGCTCTGGGCCCGCTGCGCGAGCGTATCGCCCGGCTCGAGCAGGAGCTGCAGGACGCCGTGCCGACGCTCGATCGCACGCGCGGACTGCGCGGCGAAATGGACGCGCTGATCGCCGAACTGGGCAAGGTCGGCGAGCGCAACGCGGCCATCGACGGCCGGCTGGCGGAAATCGAGAAAGCCGCTGCCGCGCAGCGCGACATGGATCGCCGCGCCGTCGAGGCAGCGAAGGCCGCCGCCATCGTGGCGCTGGGCGCGCGCCTGCGTCAGGAGGTGGCGCAGGGACAGGACACTGCCGCCGCCCTGGCGGCGTTGCGTCCTCTCGCCGCCGGCGACGAGGAGCTGACGACGGCGATGGCGGCGCTGCCTCAAGGCGCGGCGCCTGCGACGCTCGAGCAGTTGCGCCAGCGCTTTCCGGCCGTGGCGCGCGAGATCGTGACGGCCGATGCCGGCGATCAGGCCGGGACATGGTGGGAGAAGGCCTGGGCGCGGATGC
>JBFWZG010000005.1:2333-5728 GCA_050185515.1 Reyranellaceae bacterium | reverse complement strand
TCTGCTCGAGGATCCGCCGCTCACCATGCTGCTGTCGGCGCAGGCGGCGCAGCTCACCGGCGATGCGCAGGCCGCGCAGCGCTACTTCAAGGCGATGCTGGAGAATCCCGAGACCGCTTTCCTCGGCGTGCGCGGCCTGCTGATGCAGGCCACGCGCGAGCACAACGCGCCCGAAGCGCTGCGCCTGGCCGAGGAGGCGCACAGGATGCGCCCCAACACGCCCTGGGTGGTGCAGTCGCTGTTCGACATGCAGGCCCGCGCCGGCCAGTGGCTGCGCGCGCAGGAGACATTGCAGGACGCGCTGCGCAACAAGGTGGTGCCGGTCGAGCGCGGCCGCACCCTGAAGGCGATACTGCTGGTCGAGCGCAGCCGGCAGGCCGAGAATCGCGGCAACGCCGCCGAGGCGACGCAGTTCGCGCGCGAGGCGTTTCTCACCGAGCCTTCGCGCATACCCGTGGCGCAGCGCTATGGCGAGCGTCTCGTGGCCGAAGGCGATCTCAAGCGCGCGCGCAAGAACCTGACGCGCGCCTGGGCGCTGCGCCCGCACCCGGACCTGGCGCAGCTCTATCTCGCCGCCTCGGGCAGCACAGATCCGCTACAGCGGGTGCAGGCGCTGCAGGAATTGACAGCGGAGCGGCCAAACGACGTCGAAACGCATCTGGTGCTGGCGCGCGAGGCGATCGAAGCGCGGCTGTGGGGCGAGGCGCGGCGGCATCTGGTGGCGGCAGGCGGCGACAACCCGCCGGCCCGCGTCTGCCGCCTGATGGCCGATCTCGAGGAATCCGAATTCGGGGACGGCGAGCGCGTGCGGCTGTGGCTGACCCGCGCCACCGCCGCCCCGATCGACAAGCACTGGCGCTGCCAGCCCTGCGGCATGGTCACCGAGCGCTGGCAGTCGGTCTGCCCCAATTGCGGCGCCTTCGGCACCATCGACTGGCGCAGCCCGCCGCCGGGCTACTCGGGCATCCTCAGCCTGGAGGAGAGCGTCGGCGCGGAGGAGGTCAAGGCGATCGCCGCCGAGCCGGCCGAGCTGACGCCGGCGCACGGGCCGAGCCAGACTGCGCTCGCGACGCCGCCCAGCCTGCCGACGACGGCACCGGCGCCAACTGGGGCGCCAACAGCGGCGCCGAAGGTCAATGGCGAGGTCGCGCGCATCGACGGCAAGCCGCCGCAGCCCGCAACGGTTCCGCCGGGCCGCATCGATCCGATGGCCTGATCGCTTTCAGTCGCCGAGCAGGAACTTCCGCGCATCGGCGGCGCTGCGGGCGGCATCTTCCTCCATCGGCACGTGACCGAGATCGCTGTAGATCTGCAGCGCCGCATCGTCGATGTCGTTCTGGAAGCGGAAAGCGACGGCCGGCGGCACGATGCGGTCCTGCGCGCCCCACATCACCAGCACCGGCATGTCCAGCCGCTGCAGCAGCGACAGGTCGGGCGCATACTGCCTGATCCGCGGCATGATCGCCGCGCGATTGCCCGCCCGCAGCACCAGATCGCGATAGCGGTCGACCAGCGCGTCGTCGACCTTCGCAGGATCGGCGTAGACCGAGCGCAGGGTGGCGGCGACGAGGAAGCGCGGCGTGAGCCAGCGCAGCGCCAGCTCGGCGCCGGGAAAGTTGAGCAGGCCGAAAAAGCGACGCTTTTCGGGACGTGGATAGCCGGCCGCGTCGATCAGGATCAGCTTTTCGACGCGCCGCGGTTGCGAGCCGGCATAGGTCCAGGCGATGGTGCCGCCCAGCGAATTGCCCGCCAGCGAAAACTGCCGCAGCCCGAGCCGGTCGGCGAAGCGATCGAGAAACTCGGCGTAACCCGCCAGGCTGTAGTCGCCGCCCGCCGGATAAGGTCCGGTCATGCCGTGGTCCGGCAGGTCGAGAGCGATGACGCGGAAACGATCAGACAGCGCCGCCATCCAGCCCTCCCAGGTGTGCAGCGACGCGGACGAGCCGTGCAGCAGCAGCACGACGGGCGCATCGCGCGGGCCGCGATCGCGGTAATGCACCGAGAGGCCGTCGACATCGACGAAGCGCGAGGGAGGCCCGGCGTACTTGTCCATCAGAGCAGCCGGCTCGATGTCCAAGCGCAGCCCGACCGCGAGAACGGCCACGACGATCAGCGCGCAGAGGGCAAGAAGTCCAAGCGCGATCCATTTGACGAAACGCATCAGCCGGAGGTCTGTCGCGCCGACAGCCCGTCGAGGATCGGACAGTCAGGCCGCTCGTCGCCGTGGCAGCGTTCGGCCAGATGCATCAGGGTGCGGCGCATCGCCTTGAGCTCGTCGAGCTTGCGGTCGATTTCGCCGACATGCTCGATCACCAGCCGCTTGACGTCGGCGCTGGAGCGATCACGGTCGTCGTAAAGCGCGAGCAGGCGGCGGATCTCGTCGACCGAGAATCCGAGCGCCCGCGCCGAGGCGACGAAGCGCAGCCGGTGCACGTCGTTCTCGGCGTATTCGCGGTAGCCGCCGGCGCTGCGGCCGGCCGGCGAGACCAGGCCGATGCTTTCGTAGAAGCGGATGGTGCGGCTGTTGAGGCCGGAACGTTGCGCCACCTCGCCGATATTCATCGCCGCCTCCCTTCTCCCAGCCGCAAGGTCAGGGCATTGACAACCACCGACACGCTCGACAGCGCCATCGCCGCGCCGGCGATAACCGGGCTGAGCAGGCCGAGCGCGGCCAGCGGAATGCCGACGACGTTGTAGGCGAAGGCCCAGAACAGGTTCTGCGCGATCTTCGATCGGATGCGGCGCGACAGGGTCACCGCCTGCGGCACCAGCAGCGGATCGTCGCGCAGCAGGGCGGCCTGCGCCGCCGCCACGGCGACGTCGGAGCCGCCGCCCATGGCGATGCCGACCGATGCCGCGGCCAGAGCCGGCGCGTCGTTGACGCCGTCGCCCGCCATGGCGACGACGCCGTGCTGGCGCTTCAGTTCGCCGATGACGCTCGCCTTGCGTTCGGGCGTCACCTCGGCCCGCACGTCGTCGATGCCGAGATCGCCCGCGATCGCGGACGCCGTTCGCGTGTTGTCGCCGCTCAGCATCGCCACGCGCACGCCCAGCCGGCGCAGGGCGGCGACCGCCTCGCGCGCCGCCGGACGCGGCCGGTCGGCCAGCGCCAGGGCGCCGAGCAGGACGGGCTGCGGGTCGAGCCTGGCCGCGAACACCACCGTCTCGCCTCGCGCCTCGCGTTCGGCGGCCGGCTTCTCGAGCGCGGCAATGTCGACGGCGTGCGCCTGCATCAGGGCGCGATTGCCGATGGCCAGACGTTGCCCGTCGATGCGCGCCAGCACGCCCGATCCGGTCGTCGCCTTGAATTCCTGCACCGCCGGCAGGGTTGATGCCGGCACGCCCTCGCGCATGGCGCGGGCCAGCGGATGCTCGCTGCCCTGCTGGACGGCGGC
>JBFWZG010000005.1:0-2233 GCA_050185515.1 Reyranellaceae bacterium | reverse complement strand
TTGGCCCGACCCTCGAGGAAGCGGCCCAGCAGCACCATGGCGATCACCACCGCCGACGCCTCGAAATAGAGTTCGGGATGGGCCGGGTCAGCGGCGCCGACCAGACCGAGCACGATGGCAAGGCTGAGGGCGAAGGCGGCGGTGGTGCCCAGGGCCACCAGCAGATCCATGTTGCCGGTGCGCGCCCGCAGCGCCTTGAAGGCGGCGACATAGAAGCGGGCGCCGAACACGAACTGGACCGGCGCGGCCAGGGCGAACTGGGTCCAGGGCGACAGGGCGTGATGGCCGACGATCAGGCGATAGACCATGTCGATCAGGAACGGCAGTGCGCAGGCCCAGGCGCCCAGCACCGGCCACAGACCACGCCAGCGCGATGCTGGCGCCGGCCGCGTCTCGATTTCCGCCATGCTGGCGCCATAACCGGCGGCTCCTACGGCGGCCTGCAGTTCCTCGTCGCTCGCCAGGCCGGCGATGCGCTCGACATGCGCGCGCTCGGTGGCGAGATTGACGTTGGCGGCGACCACACCAGGCACCCGCGCCAGCGCCTTCTCGACCCGGCCGGCGCAGGTGGCGCAGGTCATCCCGGCGATTTCGATGTCGCGCTGCTCGTGCGCAACGCCATAGCCTGCCTTCTCGATCGCCTCGACCAGCGACGCCGGCTCGACATCGCCTTCGATGCGCGCCGCCATGGTGGCGAGATTGACCGAGGCCGTCCGGACCCCCGGCACCGCCTTCAGCGCGCGCTCGACCCGGCCGGCGCAGCCGGCGCAGGTCATGCCTTCGACAGGCAGGAAGATCGGGCCAATCGATTGATTCGTAAGAGAAACTTCTGATGTCTTGGGCAGCGGCGCGTTCATGGGTCAACTCCTGTTGACCCGCTATATGGACCTTCCAGCAACTGGAAGGTCAAGTTCCATTCCTCAGGGCTGGAGCAGGCTGGCGAAGCGGCAGGCGACCGCTACAATCGCTCGAAATGAACAGCCGTTCAGCGGCGATCGAAAACGGGAGGAAGCATGCGGCCGGTCTTCGACATCAAGGACGTCTATCGCATTCGCTGGCAGGGCGCGGTCGACGCCGACGGGCATGTTCTGGAGCCGGCCGGCCTGTGGGAGGAATTCATCGAAGCCCGGTATCGCGACCGCGCCCTGCGCATCGCGCGCGATCGGGACGGGCTGGAGTATCTCGAGATCGGCGGCGCGCCGTCGAAGATGACGCGCAAGGGCTATCCCGCCACCTTGGGCCGCATGGGCGAGCGCGAGCTGGAGGCCTTCACGCCGTCGCCGGAGCAGACCTACATGGCCAACGCTCCCTATGGCGCGATGGACGCCACCGAACGGCTGGCGCTGCTCGATGCCGAAGGCCTCGATGCGGCCGTGCTCTATCCGACGCTCGGCATATTGTGGGAAGCCGAGCTGACCGACATCGAGCTGAGCCAGGCCTATTGCCGCGCCTATAACCGCTGGATCGCCGAGTTCTGCCGCGACAGCAACGGCAGGCTGGTGCCGATCGCGCATCTGTCGCTGGGCGATCCCGAGGCCGCCGCCGCCGAACTGCGGCGCGCGGTGAAGGATGGCTGCCGCGGCGCCTTCGTCGTGCCCTTCACCATCACGCGCAAGGCGCATGGCGATCCCGCGCATGATCCGGTGTTCGCCGCGGCGCAGGAGCTCGACGTGCCGCTGGCGATCCATCCCAGCTTCGAGCCGTTCGAACTGCGCTCCACCCGCTTCGAGAACGCCCATCGCCTGCCGCTGCTGGCCAGCGTCACGGCGGCCGAAGGCGTGCGGCACGCCTTCACCACCCTGTTCGACTACGCCGTGTTCGAGCGCTTCCCGAAGCTGAAGATCGTGCTGCTGGAATCGGGCGGCGGCTGGATCGGCTACTGGCTCGACCGGCTGGATGCGGTGTTCGAGGCGACGTTCCTCGGCAATCGCACGGCGCTCAAGCTCAAGCCGTCCGACTATTTCCGCCGCCAGTGCTTCATCTCCTGCGACCCCGACGAGCGCACCATCCCCGCACTCATGAAGCTCTATGGCGAAGACCGGTTCTTCTGGGCCTCCGACTATCCCCATCCCGACCACACCGGCGACTATCTGCAGGCGCTGGAGGCGATGGCCGGTGAACTGCCCGACAGGGCGCGGGCGCGGCTGCTCGGCGCCAACGTGCGCCAGGCCTTCGGCTTCTGATTGAGAGGTATGGCAATGACAGGCAAGAGCCCGGCGCACAAGGAACTGAC
>JBFWZG010000004.1:0-48455 GCA_050185515.1 Reyranellaceae bacterium | reverse complement strand
GCCGGCAACATCGTCATCGGCTTCGGCCGCATGATGGGCGAGACGGTCGGCTTCGTGGCCAACCAGCCGATGGTGCTGGCCGGCTGCCTCGACATCGATTCCTCCCGCAAGGCGGCGCGCTTCGTGCGCTTCTGCGACGCCTTCAACATCCCCATCATCACCTTCGTCGACGTCCCGGGCTTCCTGCCGGGCACGCAGCAGGAATATGGCGGCATCATCAAGCACGGCGCCAAGCTGCTCTACGCCTACGCCGAGGCGACCGTGCCCAAGGTCACCGTCATCACCCGCAAGGCCTATGGCGGCGCCTACGACGTCATGAGCTCCAAGCATCTGCGCGGCGACGTGAACTACGCTTGGCCCGGCGCGGAGATCGCGGTGATGGGTGCCAAGGGCGCCGTGGAGATCATCTTCCGCTCCGATATCGGCGACGCGGAAAAGATCGCCAAGCGCACCGAGGAGTATCGCGAGAAATTCGCCAATCCCTTCGTGGCGGCCAATCGCGGTTTCATCGACGACGTCATCAAGCCGCACGGCACGCGTCGGCGCATCTGCCAGTCGCTGGCGATGCTGCGCAACAAGAAACTCGAGAATCCGTGGCGCAAGCACGGCAACATCCCGCTCTGACGGTCCGGCAATGTTCAAGAAAATCCTGATTGCAAACCGCGGCGAGATCGCCTGCCGCGTCATCCGCACCGCCAATCGCATGGGCATCAAGACCGTGGCGGTCTATTCCGAGGCCGACGCCGATGCGCTGCACGTGCGCGAGGCCGACGAGGCGGTGCTGATCGGGCCTGCGCCTTCGGCCCAGTCCTATCTGCAGATTCCGAAGATCATCGAGGCAATAAAGAAGACCGGCGCCGAGGCGGTGCATCCAGGCTACGGCTTCCTGTCGGAGAACCAGGCCTTCGCCAAGGCGCTGAAGGAAGCGGGCGTCGCCTTTATCGGTCCCGAGCCGCACGCCATCCACGCGATGGGCGACAAGATCGAATCCAAGAAACTGGCGCAGGAGGCCGGCGTCTCCACCGTGCCCGGGCATCTGGAGGCGATCCCCAACGCCAGGGAAGCGGTGAAGATCGCTCAGAAAATCGGCTATCCGGTGATGGTCAAGGCTTCGGCTGGCGGCGGCGGCAAGGGCATGCGCATCGCCTGGAACGACAAGGAAGCCGAGGAAGGCTTCGTCTCAGCCACCAATGAAGCCAAATCAAGTTTCGGCGACGATCGCGTGTTCATCGAGAAATACGTTGAGGAGCCGCGGCATATCGAGATCCAGGTGCTGGCCGACGGGCAGGGCACCACGCTCTATCTCGCCGAGCGCGAATGCTCGATCCAGCGCCGACACCAGAAGGTGATCGAGGAGGCGCCGAGCCCGTTCCTCGACGAGAAGACCCGCAAGGCGATGGGCGAGCAGGCCGTCGCGCTTGCCAATGCCGTGCAGTACAAGAGCGCCGGCACCGTCGAGTTCATCGTCGACAAGAACCGCAATTTCTACTTTCTCGAGATGAACACCCGCCTGCAGGTCGAGCATCCGGTCACGGAGATGATCACCGGACTGGACCTTGTCGAGCAGATGATCCGCATCGCCTATGGCGAGAAGCTCAAGATCAGGCAGTCGGACGTGAAGATCAACGGCTGGTCGATGGAAGCGCGTGTCTACGCCGAGGACCCGTTCCGCAGCTTCCTGCCGTCGACCGGTCGGCTGGTGCAGTACCGCCAGCCGCCGGCGCATCGCGATCACGTGCGCGTCGATACCGGCGTGTTCGAGGGCGGCGAGATCAGCATGTTCTACGATCCGATGATCGCCAAGCTCGTTACGTGGGGTAAGGATCGCAACGAGGCGATCCACGCCATGCGCAACGCGCTGGACGAGTTCTACATCCGCGGCGTTTCGCACAACATCCCCTTCCTCGCGGCCCTGATGGCTCATCCGCGTTTCGTCGAGGGGCGCCTGACCACGAACTTCATCGCCGAGGAATACAAGAACGGTTTCACCACGGCCGATCTGCCGCCGTCCGATCCGCAGATGCTGGCCGCTGTTGCCGCCTTCATCCACCGCGCCTATGCCGAGCGCGACGCAGAGGTCAGCGGCCGGCTGCAGCCGCACCGTCAGCTGCTGGGCGAGGACTGGACCGTGCTGCTCGACCGCAAGCCCTTCGAGGCCGCCGTCACGCCGGCCAAGGACGGGGTGGCGATCAAGGTCGGGCGGAAGAAGTTCGAGATCCAGAGCTTCTGGCAGCTCGGCGATCCGCTGTTCCGCGCCGCCGTCAACGGCCAGGAGATCTGCGTCCAGGTCGATCGCACCGGCGTCGGCTATCGGCTCTATCACAGCGCCGGTCAGGCCAATGTGCTGGTGCTGCGACCCGAGCAGGCGAAGCTCGCGGCTCTGATGCCCGTCAAGCTGCCGCCGGACACCTCGAAGTTCCTGCTGTCGCCGATGCCCGGCCTGCTGGTGTCGCTGGCGGTGGGCGAGGGGCAGGAAGTCAAGGCCGGCGAGGCGCTGGCCGTGGTCGAGGCGATGAAGATGGAAAACGTGCTGAAGGCCACGCGCGATGGCACGATCGGCGCCATCCACGCCAAGCCCGGCGAAAGCCTGCGCGTCGACCAGAAGATTCTCGAATTCGCCTGAGCCGACGCGATGGCTGAGGTCGCGCTGCGCCTGTCGATAACCGGCCGCGTGCAGGGCGTCGGCTATCGCGACTGGGCGGTGCGCGAGGCCCGTGCGCTCGGGCTTCGCGGCTGGGTTCGCAACCGGCGTGACGGCTCGGTCGAGGCGCTGGCCGTCGGGCCCGACGAGGCGGTGCAGCTTTTCGTCCAGTCCTGCCATCGCGGCCCGGGACCGGCGCGGGTCGATTCCGTCAGGGTCGAGCCGGCGCAGGGCATCGTCGGCGAGGACGGCTTCATCCAGAAGCCGACGGTCTGATCAGCCGAACACTTCCTCGAACGTCTCGCGCAGCACCATGTCGACCTCCGGCATCGACACCACGATCCCAAGCCGCGCCAGCGACGTGACGCCATGCTGGCTGATGCCGCAGGGCACGATGCCGGCATAGTGGCCGAGATCGGGATCGACGTTCAAAGACACGCCGTGGAAGCTGACCCAGTGGCGCACGCGCACCCCCAAGGCGGCGATCTTGGCCTCGCGGCTGCCATCGACCACCCAGACCCCGACGCGGCCCTCGCGCCGCTCGCCGCGGACGTTGAAGCGGGCGAGAGCGCGGATCAGCCATTCCTCGAGCCCCTGCACATAGCTGCGGATATCGGCGCCGCGGCGGCGCAAGTCCAGCATGACGTAGCCGACCCTCTGGCCCGGTCCGTGATAGGTGAACTGCCCGCCGCGGCCCGTGCGGAACACGGGCAGCCGGCCGGGATCGATCAGGTCGCTTTGCCGGGCGCTGGTGCCGGCCGTGTACAGCGCCGGATGCTCGAGCAGCCAGACTGCTTCTCTTGCCGTGCCGGCTCGGATGGCCGCAACTCTGGCCTCCATCTCTTCGACTGCCCGGGCGTAGTCGACCGGCGCATCCGAAATGCACCATTCCAGGCTTCCGGCGGTCGCCGCAGGGGAGGGCAGGGCATTGTCCATGCGCCTATTTGGGCCCATTCCGGCGGTCCGGCAAGCGGCGAAAATTAAAGTTGCCGGAAAGGCTTAGCCTTTCCCCGGCGGCGCTTGCGCCGGTGCCGCCGATTTGCTATCTCCGGCCCCACCTCAAGGGAAATCCGCCGCCAGCGGTTCTGCCCTCCCGGTGGGAGGCGGCTCGATGGTGGCGTTTTGGCGGTCGTGGCGGAATTGGTAGACGCGCAGCGTTGAGGTCGCTGTGGGGCAACCCGTGGAAGTTCGAGTCTTCTCGACCGCACCAACATTTCCCGTTTGATGCCCACTGCGCCAGGGGGCGGCGCAATCGGCCCATTGGCCGGGATACCGCGAGGCTGTCATGGCGGACGAACTCACCGACAGCGCGCTGCGCTATCACCGTGTCCCCAAACCCGGGAAGCTCGAGGTCGTCGCCACCAAGCCGATGGCGACCCAGCGCGATCTCGCCCTGGCCTATTCGCCGGGCGTTGCCGCCGCCAGCCTCGCCATCGCCGCCAATCCGCGCGAAGCGGCCGAACTGACGGCGCGGGCCAATCTCGTCGCCGTCGTGACCAACGGCACGGCGGTTCTGGGGCTGGGCGCCATCGGGCCGCTGGCGGCCAAGCCGGTCATGGAAGGCAAGGCCGTTCTTTTCAAGAAGTTCGCCGGCATCGACGTCTTCGATATCGAACTGGCGGAGAACGACCCCGACCGCCTGGTCGAGGTCATCGCCGCGCTCGAGCCGACTTTTGGGGGCATCAATCTCGAGGACATCAAGGCGCCCGAGTGCTTCATCGTGGAAAAGGCGCTGCGCGCCCGCCTGAAGATCCCGGTGTTCCACGACGATCAGCACGGCACCGCCATCATTGTCGGCGCGGCCGTCCTGAACGGCCTGAAAGTCGTCGGCAAGCGCATCGAGGACGCCAGGCTGGTCTGTTCCGGCGCCGGTGCGGCGGCGCTCTCGTGCCTCGATCTGCTGGTGAAACTTGGCCTGCGGCGGGAGAACGTGGTGGTCAGCGACATCGTCGGCGTGGTCTACGAAGGCCGCACCGAACAGATGGACCCGTGGAAGGCGCAATACGCCCGCCCGACGCAGGCGCGTACCCTGGGCGATGTCATCGCCGACGCCGACATTTTTCTTGGCCTGTCGGCCGGCAATGTTTTGAAGCGGGACATGGTGGCGCGCATGGCGCCAAATCCGTTGGTCCTGGCGCTGGCCAATCCGACGCCGGAGATCCTGCCAGAAGAGGTGCTGGCGGTACGGCAGGACGCCATCATCGCTACCGGTCGCTCCGACTATCCCAACCAGGTCAACAACGTCCTCTGCTTCCCTTTTATATTCCGTGGCGCGCTCGACGTCGGGGCCACAACGATCAACGACGATATGAAGATCGCCTGCGTGCACGCGCTGGCGACGCTGGCGCAGGCCGAATCGTCCGACGTGGCCGCCCTGGCGTATGGCGGCGGGCCGACGACGTTCGGCCGCGATTACATCATTCCGCGTCCCTTTGATCCACGTTTGCTGGTCCAGCTGGCGCCGGCGGTGGCGCGCGCCGCCATGGATAGCGGCGTCGCCAGCCGACCGATCGGGGATTTCGCGGTCTATCGCCAGCAGCTCAGCGAATTCGTATTCCGGTCCGGCCTCGCGATGAAGCCGATCTTCGAGAACGCCCGCAAGGCGCCCAAGCGCGTCATCTACGCAGAGGGCGAGGACGAGCGGGTACTGCGGGCGGCTCAGGTGCTGGTGGAGGAGGGCATCGCCCGTCCAATTCTGATCGGCCGCCCGGAGATCGTGCAGAGGCGCATCGCGCAGCTAGGCCTTCGCCTGAAGCCGGGCAACGACGTGGAGATCGTCAATCCGGCCAGCGACCCGCGGTATCCCGAGTATGTCGCGCTGTATCACCTGCTGATGGAGCGCAAGGGCGTGTCGCCCGATCTGGCGCGTACTCTGGTCCGCACCAACTCGACCATCATCGCAGCGCTCGCCGTTCACAAGGGCGACGCCGATGCCATGATCTGCGGCACGGTGGGACGCTTTCCCGTCCATCTGCAGGTGGTCGACGACATCATTGGCCGACGAGCCGACGTGAACAACCTCTATGCCCTGTCGCTGCTGATCATTCCCGGCGGCACCGTGTTTTTGTGCGACACCTACGTCAACGAGAACCCCAGTGCGGCCGACATCTGCGAGATGACGCTGCTTGCCGCCGAGGAATTGAGGCGCTTCGGCGTCGAGCCGAAGGTGGGGCTGCTGTCCCATTCCAGTTTTGGCACCAGCCGAAGCGAATCGGCCATCCGGATGCGGGAAGCCCTCAAGCTGATTAACGATCGGGCGCCGGCGCTGGAAGTCGACGGCGAAATGCACGCCGATGCCGCGCTGTCCTCCGAGATACGGGACCGCATTTTTCCCAACTCGCGCCTGCGCGGCGCGGCCAATCTGCTGGTCATGCCCTCTCTCGACGCGGCGAATATCGCGTTCAACCTGCTGAAACAGGCGGGTGGCGGGCTCGCCGTCGGTCCGATCCTCCTCGGCGCTGCGCGCGCCTGCCACATCCTCACCCCTTCGGTAACCGCCCGCGGTATCGTCAACATGAGTGCCGTTGCAGTCGTCGACGCCGGCACCGCGAAGGCGGTCGGCGCGTGAGCGACGCGACGGAAAATACCGCGACCGAAGCCCAGGCCAATCTGCGGCCCGTAACGCCCGAACTCGTCGAGGCGGTTGCCGTCGCCATGCGCGAGGGCCGTTCTCGCGAGGTTCGCGAACTGGTCGGTCCCCTGTCGCCGCCCGACATGGCCTGGGTTCTCGAGCAGCTGTCGGAAGAGGAACGCCAGCGCCTGCTCGATCTCGTCAATACCGATCTCGATCCGGAGGTTCTGGTCGAGCTCGACGAATCGGTGCGCGATTCGGTCATCGAACATCTCGGCCATGAGAGCGTCGCGGCGGCCGCGGCGGAGCTCGATTCGGACGACGCCGTCGATATCATCGGCGATCTCGACGAGGCCGACCGCGAGCAGGTTCTCGCCGCCATGCCGGCCGAGGACCGCGCCGAGATCGAGCAGGCGCTGGCCTACGACGAGGACACCGCCGGCCGCATGATGCAGCGCGAGCTGGTGGCCGTGCCGCAGAAATGGAGCGTCGGCGAGGTCATCGACTATCTGCGCGAATCGGCCGACGAGCTGCCGGAGGACTTCTACGACGTCATCGTGGTCGACGACGACAACCGGCCGGTCGGGACCGTTGCCTTGGGTACTCTGGTTCGCACCAAGCGGCCGGTTCTGGTTGCTGACATTATGCAGCGTGATCTCTACACCCTTCCGGTCGACACGACGCAGGAAGAGGTCGCGCATCTGTTCCGCGATCAGAATCTTATTTCGGCGCCTGTGGTCGATGCCGCGGGCAAGCTGGTCGGCATGATTACCGTCGACGACGTCGTCGATGTTATCGACGAGGAAGCCGAAAAGGACATCATGGGGCTGGCGGGAGCCGGCGAGGCGGACATTTACTCCGACGTCAAGGAGACCGTGCGGGCGCGCTTGCCGTGGCTCGGGGTCAACCTGATTACCGCATTGATTTCGTCGACAGTGATCGCGCTGTTCGAGGACGAAATCAAGGTCATCGTCGCGCTGGCGATACTGGCGCCGATCGTGGCCTCCATGGGCGGCAATGCCGGCACCCAGACCCTCGCCGTAGCGGTCCGGGCCTTGGCGACGCAGGAATTGACGGCGCGCAATGCATTGCGTTTCATCGGCAAGGAAGTCGTGGTCGGCAGTCTGAATGGCATCGCCCTCGCAGCCGTGGTCGGCAGCGTCGCATGGGTATGGTTCGGAGAATGGCGGATCGGGGCCATTATCGGGGCAGCGGTCGTTGCCAACCTGGTAGCGGCATGCTTTTCCGGCACTGTGATTCCGCTCACCCTCAACAGGATGAAAGTCGATCCAGCCGTATCGTCCGGCGTCTTCCTGACGACGGTGACCGACGTCGTCGGTTTCTTTGCCTTTCTCGGCCTGGCAGCGTTCTTCTTGTTCTAATGGGCGAAGCCGAGGCGGCTGTCGCGCCCGCCCGACCGCCAGCGCAGGCCCTGCGCCGCCTCGCGGGCCGCCTCGATCGCCTCGGACGGCAGATCGGCGCGCCACGCCAGCACCAGCCGACGCGACAGCGGCAACTCGTCGATCGCCAGCAAGGCCATCCCCTGACGCGCCAGCGATTCGGGCAGGAAGGCCGCGCCCAGCCCGGCGACCACCATGTCGGCCACGGTTTCCTCGCAGGGGCAGCGCAGCAGCAGGCGCGGGCGAACGCCGTGCTCGGCGAAAATGCGGCGAGCCGTCTCCGCCATTTCGCATCTCTGGCGCACCAGGAAGGCCAGCTCGGCCAGATCGGCGACGCCGCAGCGCTCCCGGGTGGCCAGAACATGCGTGGCGGCGATCGCCAGCCGATACGGCTCGCGCAATAGCGCATGGCTGGGAAGGTCGCCGGTCGCGTCCTCCGCCAGCGTGAGGGCGACGTCGAGGCTGCCTTGCCGCAATCGACCAGCCAGCGCCGCGGCGCCGCCTTCAGCGATTTCGAGATCGGCCGGCCCGTAAAGTCCGATCAGACGCCGCGCCATGTCGCTGCCGATGCCAAGGGGCATGGTGGGGATCAGCCCCAGCCGCAGGCGGCGCGAGGGCGTGGCGGCGGCGAAATCCCGCTGCGCCTGGCGCCATTCGCCCATCATCGCCTGGGCGCGGCCGACGAAACGCTGCCCGGCCGGGGTCAGACTGGCCCGCCGCCTGTCGCGCTCGAACAGGCGGACCCCGAGCTGGGCCTCCAGCCGGGCAATGGCCATTGAAAGGGTCGGCTGGGTCACGTTCAGCCGCTCGGCAGCCCGCGTGAAGCTGCCGATCTCGGCCAGGGCCAGAAAGTAGCGCAGTCCCGAGAGGTTCATATGCATAGCTAAAAGCTATTCAAAACATAAAAACAATAGATTTTACCGAATGAAGGCGAGAGTTCATCGTGAACGCGCCAGTCGAGGGAGGGTTTGATGGACGGTCTTGTTGCCAGCGATCCGCTCTATGCCGAGCGCGTGCGCGACAGTTTCCAGCGCCAGAACGCCATGCGCTTCATCGGCGCGTCGCTGGTCCGGGTCGAGCCGGGCTATGCCGAGATCGAATTGCCGTACCGCGACGAACTCACCCAGCAGCACAAGTTCTTCCACGGCGGCATCACGACCATGATCGCCGATTCCGCCGGCGGCTATGCCGCCTACTCGCTGTTTCCCGCCGACGCCTCGGTGCTGACCGTGGAATTCAAGATGAGCCTGCTGGCGCCGGCCGCCGGGGAAAAGCTGGTTGCTTCGGCGCGCGTGGTGAAGCCCGGCCGCACGCTGACCCTGTGCGATGTCGAAGTGCATGCGGTGGAGGGAGAAAAGCGCACCCTGGTCCTCAAGGGACTGGAGACGCTGATCTGCCTGCACGGCAAGGCCGACAGGTGAGGCCATGATCCGCACCTTGCGCATGGTCGTGCAGTCCTGGCATTGCGACCATGTCGGGCATCTCAATGCCGGGCTCTACATGCAGTGGCTGGGCGACGCCGCCTTCTCGCTGTTCGCCGAGCACGGTCTCGACGGCGAGGGGACGCGACGGCATGGCGTCAACATGGCCGCGGTCCGGGCCGAGATTTCAAGCGCGAGTTGAAGCCGGGCGACACGGTGGCGATGGACACCGATCTGGCGGAACTGTCGACGCGGACCGCCGTGCTGCGTCATCGCCTGACGCGGCTGGGCGACGATGCGCTGGCGATGGACGCCAGGCTGACTGCCGTCTGCCTCGACCTCGCGACCCGCAGGGCGCGCCCCTTCCCCGAGGAAATCGCCGCCCGACTGGCGTCGTTGCTCGCGCCCGCCGCCAGTGCCACCATGACCGCGACCCAACCCTTGCAGATGACGAGATAGCGATGATCCCCAACACGATGAACACCTTCGATTTCGGCCTGGGCGAAACCGCCGAGGCGATCCGCGAACAGGTGGCGAATTTCACCGCCGACGAGATCGCCCCGCGCGCCGCCGATATCGACCGCGACAACGATTTCCCCGCCGATCTGTGGCGCAAGATGGGCGACCTCGGCATTCTCGGCATCACCGTCGAGGAAGAATATGGCGGCGCGGCGCTGGGCTATCTCGAGCATGTCGTGGCGCTGGAAGAGGTCAGCCGCGGTTCAGCTTCGGTGGGCTTGAGCTATGCTGCGCATTCCAACCTGTGCGTGAACCAGATCCGGCGAAACGCCAGCGAGGAGCAGAAGAAGAAATACCTGCCCAAGCTGATCTCCGGCCACCATGTCGGGGCGCTGGCGATGAGCGAGCCGGGAGCGGGATCGGACGTCGTCGGCATGAAGCTGCGCGCCGACAAGAAGGGCGACCGCTACATCCTCAACGGCAGCAAGATGTGGATCACCAACGGCCCCGACGCCGACACGCTGGTGGTCTACGCCAAGACAGACATCAACGCCGGCCCGCGCGGCATCACCGCCTTCATCATCGAGAAGGGCTTCAAGGGCTTCTCCGTGGCGCAGAAGCTCGACAAGCTCGGCATGCGCGGCTCGAACACCGGCGAGCTCGTGTTCCAGGATTGCGAAGTCCCCGCTGAGAACGTGCTTGGCCAGGTCGGCAAGGGCGTCAACGTGCTGATGAGCGGCCTCGACTACGAGCGCGCCGTGCTCTCCGCCGGACCGCTGGGCATCATGCAGGCCTGCATGGACGTGGTGCTGCCCTACATCCACGAGCGCAAGCAGTTCGGCCAGCCGATCGGCGAGTTCCAGCTTGTCCAAGGCAAGATCGCCGACATGTACACCACGATGAACGCCTGCAAGGCCTACGTCTATTCGGTGGCGAAGGCCTGCGATGCCGGCAAGACGACGCGCTACGACGCCGCCGGCGCCATCCTCTATTCGGCCGAGAAGGCGACCATGGTGGCGCTCGACGCCATTCAGCTGCTGGGCGGCAACGGCTACATCAACGACTATCCGACCGGCCGGCTGCTGCGCGACGCCAAGCTCTACGAGATCGGCGCCGGCACCTCGGAGATCCGCCGCATGCTGATCGGCCGCGAGCTGTTCCAGCAGACGGCCTAGCCGGAACGGGGCATCTCGCCGTTGGCCAGCACCACCTGGTAGTGTTCGACGGTCGGGAACGGGTCGTAGAAATGGTGCAGCAGCGCCTTCCAGCGCTGGTACTCGGCCGAGCCGCGGAAGCCCACCGTATGGTCTTCCAGAGACCGCCACCACACGAGCAACACGAAACGGTGTCGATTCTCGAGGCATTCCTGCAACTGGTGGCCAATGTAGCCCGGCATGCCGGCGAAGATGCCGCTGGCTTCGCGAAACGCGGCCTGGAAGGCCTCGCGCTGGCCGGGGCGGACGTCTAGCGTGGCTATTTCCAGGATCATGGCGGTCCTCCGGTGGCGGCATGGCGGAACGGCTTGCCGTTGCCGGCACCGGGTCTATCATAGCCGCCCTGACGTCGCGGGAGGACAAAATGAGCCAGGCACGCATGAGCGTGGCGGCCGCCGGCAAGAGCGGCGCGGCGCGCTATTCCGAAGCGGAGTGGAAGACGCGCACCGATCTCGCCGCCTGCTATCGGCTGGTGCATCGCTTCGGCATGACCGACCTGATCTACAACCACATCACGGCGCGCATTCCGGACACCGATCACCAGTACCTGATCAATCCCTACGGTTACTACTATTCCGAGATCACCGCCTCGAGCCTGGTGCGCATCGACCTGGCCGGCAACATCCTCGAGGACACGCCGCACGAGATCAATCCGGCCGGCTACGTCATCCACAGCGCCGTGCACGGCGCGCGGCCCGACGTGCAATGCGTCATCCATACGCATAGCCGCGCCGGCGTCGTGGTCTCGGCGCTCGAGGAGGGGCTGATCCCGATCGCCCAGGGCGGCTTCCAGTTCCACGAGCGCGTCGCCTATCACGACTACGAGGGCTTCGCCGTCGACGAGAACGAGAAGCGCAGCCTGATTGCCGATCTCGGCAAGCGCAACGTGCTGATCCTGCGCAATCACGGCCTGCTGGTTTGCGGCCGCAGCGTCTCGGAGGCGTTCCGGCTGATGTACTATCTCGAACAGGCCTGCCGGCTGCAGGTCGACATGATGGCGACTGGTGGCCGCCTGCGACTGCCGCCGGCCGAGATCAGGGAACACACGGCCCAGCAATGGGAAGGCGGCGCCGCCAATATCGGCACCACCGAAGGCCGCGAATGGCCGGCACTGCTGCGTCTGCTCGACAAGGACGACCCGTCGTGGCGCGACTGACCGCACGAAATCTGTGAATCAACGGGAGTAACGCAAATGACCAGCGATCCGATCGTCATCGTCGGCGCCGCCCGCACTCCGATGGGTGGCTTCCAGGGCAGCCTCAAGGACGTGCTCGCCCCGCAACTGGGCACCGCCGCCATCAAGGCGGCGCTGGAACGCGCCGGGGTCGCGCCCGATCAGGTCGACGAAGTGATCATGGGCTGCGTGCTGCCCGCCGGCCAGGGCCAGGCGCCGGCCCGCCAGGCGTCGCTAGGTGCGGGCATTCCAGACAGCATCGGCGCCACCACCATCAACAAGATGTGCGGCTCGGGTATGAAGGCCGCCATGCTGGCGCATGACCTGATCGCCGCCGGCACCAACGAGGTGATGGTGGCCGGCGGCATGGAGAGCATGACCAATGCGCCCTATCTGCTGGAAAAGGCGCGCGGCGGCTATCGGCTCGGCCATGGCCGGGTGATGGACCACATGTTTTTGGACGGCCTGGAGGACGCCTACGACAAGGGGCGCCTGATGGGCACCTTCGCCGAGGACTGCGCCCAGGCCTTCCAGTTCACCCGCCAGCAGCAGGACGAGTTCGCCATTTCCTCCCTGACGCGGGCGCAGAAGGCCATCAAGGACGGAACGTTCGACAGGGAGACCGTGCCGGTTGCGCTGAAGTCCGAGCAGGTGACGCAGGACGAGCAGCCGCTGAAGGCGCGCCTGGACAAGATCCCGACCCTGAAGCCCGCGTTTCGCGCCGACGGCACCGTGACGCCGGCCAATTCCAGCTCGATCTCCGATGGCGGCGCGGCCCTGGTGCTGATGCGGCGTTCGCAAGCCGAAAAGCGCGGCCTGAAGCCGCTGGCGGTGATCCACGGCCACACCACTCATGCCGCACGGCCGCCCGACTTCCCGACCGCGCCGATCGGCGCCATCCGCAAGCTCTACGACAAGACGGGCTGGACGAAGAGCGACGTCGATCTTTGGGAGATCAACGAGGCCTTTGCGGTCGTCACCATGGCGGCGATGCGCGAGCTTGACCTGCCGCACGACAAGGTCAACGTCCATGGCGGCGCCTGCGCACTGGGCCATCCGATCGGCGCGTCCGGCGCCCGCATCCTGGTGACGCTGATGAACGCGCTCGACAAGTACGGCATGAAGCGCGGCGTGGCGTCGCTGTGCATTGGCGGCGGCGAGGCGACCGCCATCGCCATCGAACGCGTGAACTGAGCGATGCGCCGGCTGATTTCATCGGGCTCGGCGTTCGAGAAGGTCGCCGGCTATTCGCGCGCCGTCGTCGACGGCGATTGGATCTTCGTGGCCGGAACGACCGGTTTCGATTATTCGTGCATGGCGATCGACGACGACCCCGTGGCGCAGGCGCATCAGTGCTTTCGCAACATCGAGGCGGCGCTCAAGGAGGCGGGGGCAAGTCTCGACGATGCGGTGCGCGCCACCTACTATCTGACCGATGCCGAGCTGTTCGAAACGCTGGCGCCGGTGTTCGGCCAGTATTTCGCCAGGGCGCGTCCGGCCGCGACGGCGCTGATCTGCCAGCTGATCGATCCGCGGATCAAGCTTGAGATCGAAGTCACGGCCCGAAAGAGACAGGGATAGATCATGCCGACAGTTCTGATCACCGGAGCCAGTCGTGGCATCGGGCTGGAATTCGCCCGCCAGTACGCCGCCGCCGGCTGGAAGGTTCTGGCCTGCTGCCGCTCGCCCGGCAAGGCCGCGGATCTGAACGGCGTGACCGGCGACGTATCCGTCTTCGCCCTCGATGTCGACGACGACGGCAACATCGCCGAGCTGGCGCAACAGCTCAAGACCGTGCCGATCGACGTGCTGATCAACAATGCCGGCGTTTCCAGGCCTGAGGCCAGTACGCTAGGTCAGATATCAAGCGACGTCTGGCTGCAGGTGCTGCGCACCAACACCATCGCGCCGTTGAAGATGGCTGAGGCGTTCCTGCCCAACATGGAGGCGGGCACGGAGAAGAAGCTGATCGCCATCAGCAGCCGCCTGGGCAGCATCGCGCTCAACGAAGGCGGTCGCTATTCCTATCGCTCGAGCAAGGCGGCCCTAAATTCGGCGTGGAAGAGCCTGGCGGGCGACACGGCCGGCAAGGGTATGATCTGCGTGGTGTTCCATCCCGGCTGGGTGCAGACGGATATGGGCGGCAAGGCGGCGCCCGTCACGCCGCCGCAGAGCGTGTCGGGGATGATGAAGGTGATCGCCGGGCTGGCGAAGAAGGACAACGGTACCTTCCGCAATTTCGACGGCGATACGCTGCCCTGGTAGCCCGATGATCCTGACCGAAGAACAGACCATGATCCGCGACATGGCGCGGCAGTTCGCGCAGGATCGACTGGCGCCGGCCAACGGCTTCGAGTCCGAAGGCGGCTTTCCGCCGGACATCGTCGCGGAAATGGGCCAGCTTGGCCTGCTGGGCATGACGGTGCCGACAGAGTGGGGCGGCGCCGGCGTCGACATGGTCTCCTACGTGCTGGCGCTGGAAGAGATCGCCGCCGGCTGCGGCGCCATGTCGACCCTGATGAGCGTCAACAACTCGCCCGTGGCAGCCGCCGTCAACGCCTATGGCACGCCGGAGCAGAAGAAAAAGTTCCTCGTGCCGCTGGCTCAGGGCAAGGTCATCGGCGCCTTCTGCCTGACCGAACCACAGGCCGGGTCCGACGCCTCGGCTCTGAGAACGCGCGCCGTGCGCGACGGCGACCATTTCGTGCTCGATGGCACCAAGCAGTTCATCACCTCAGGCCGGATCGCCGGCTTCGCGCTGGTCTTCGCCGTGACCGACGCCTCGGCCGGCAAGAAGGGCATCTCCTGCTTCATCGTGCCTACTGACACGCCGGGCTATGTCGTCGCCTCGACCGAGCGCAAGCTCGGCCAGCGCGCCTCCGACACCTGCCAGATCGTCTTCGAGAACTGCCGCGTGCCGGCCGAGTACATGCTGGGCGGGGAGGGGGAGGGCTATCGCATCGCGCTGGCCAATCTCGAGACCGGGCGCATCGGTATCGCCGCCCAATCGATCGGCATGGCGCGCGCGGCCTTCGAGGCGGCACGCGCTTATGCCGGCGAGCGCCGCGCGTTCGGCACCGAGATCGTCAATCATCAGGCGGTGGCGTTCCGCCTGGCCGACATGGCGACCCAGATTGCCGTGGCGCGGCAGATGGCGCTGCATGCCGCAGAACTGAAACAGGCCGGCCGCCCCTGCCTGACGGAAGCGGCCATGGCCAAGGTGTTCGCCTCGGAGATGGCCGAGCAGGTCTGTTCCGATGCCATACAGATCCACGGCGGCTACGGCTACGTCGAGGGCTATCCGGTCGAGCGCATCTATCGCGACGTGCGGGTTTGCCAGATCTACGAAGGCACCAGCGACGTGCAGCGGCTGATCATCTCGCGGGCGCTGCCGACCATCTGACCGCCTTTGGCCGCCGAAAGCACTTCTTGCGTCCCTGCGGCTGCATTCGAGCGCAGGCCCGCCTCTGTTTCTATCGGGAACCCCCGTTTGGCGTATCGTCAGCCGGAACGCGGCGGCCATGCTGCCATGCCGATGCGCGGCATTGGAGGCCGGGAAAAGCTTGCTCCATGGCGGGCGATTCCATTGATTCTGCCTTTCGATTGGGCAGAACCCGCCGAATTCGATTGTGCAAACAAACACTTGTTCGTGCTTCGAGCCGATGCAATAGTTTGCGCAACGAACGGCGCTCAAGCGTCGATATAAAAATTCCGGAAACCGGAATTCCAGAGGGAGGAACCATGCTGAAGAAGACGATGAAGTTCGTTGCCGGCGCCGTATCCGCGGCGGCACTTGCGGTCGCGATCGCCGGTCCTGTCCAGGCGCAGGACAAGAAGGTCCGCATCACCATGCAGACCGCTTTCAACCCCAACCTTTCGGTGATTGGCGAGGCCAGCAAGCACTTCTCCGACCTTGTAATGGCGATGTCGGGCGGCAGCATCGAGATCCGCTTCTACGAGGCCGGCAAGCTGGTGCCGACATTCGAGATGTTCGATGCGGTCAAGGGCGGCACGCTTGATGCGTCGTACGGCTGGCCGGGCTACATCATGGGCAAGATCCCGGCGATGACCCTGTTCGGGGCGGTGCCGTTCGGCGCGACGACCGAGGAGTACCTGGCGTGGGTGCTCGAAGGCAACGGCAACAAGCTGTTCGCTGAGATCTACGCCAAGCACGGCATCCACGCCATGATTTGCGGTTTCATTGGTCCGGAAGCGGCCGGCTGGTTCGCCAAGGAGATCAAGACGGCCGACGACTTCAAGGGCCTGAAGATCCGCTATGCCGGCCTGGGCGGCGAGGTTCTGTCCAAGCTGGGCGCCTCGGTCACCGTCGTGCCGGCGGGCGAAATTTTCCCCAACCTCGAGAAGGGCGTTATCGACGCGACCGAGTTCTCGATGCCCTCGATCGACAAGAATCTCGGCTTCTACAAGGTCGCCAAGAACTACTACTTCCCGGGCTGGCATCAGCCAGCGTCGACCGCCGAGTTCTTCATGAAAAAGGACAAGTGGGACGCACTCAGCCCCGCCCAGAAGGCGATTTTCGAGGGTGCCTGCAAGGCCAACATGGCGTGGGAGATCGCCCGCGGCATCGGCGAGCAGGCGGCGGCGCTGGACTTCTATCGCAAGGAAGGCGTGCAGATCCGCCGCTTCCCGGATGCAGTCATGGCCGTACTGCAGAAGACCACCGACGAGGTCATGGCCGAACAATCCGCCAAGGATGCCGATTTCAAGCGCGTCTGGGAGGATATGAAGGCCTATATCGCCAAGGCTCGCGAGTGGAACAAGCTGGGCACTCCCTAACGGCCTCGTAAATCCGACGAAGCGGCAGACATGTCGCTTTCCAGACTGGATCGCTTCGCCCGGGCCATTGACACCGTCAATGCCCGGGTGGGCGACTTTTCGAACTGGATCTACCCGATCCTGATGCTGGTCATTGTCGTCAACGTGGTATCGCGTTACGGCTTCAATCGCGGCTTCATCGAGTTCGAGGAGATCCAGTGGCATCTCTACTCGATCGGGTTCCTGCTCTGCATGGCATGGACCTACGGCCGCAACGAGCACGTTCGCGTCGACATTTTCCATGCCAACCTGACGCCCCGCGGCAAGGCCTGGGTCGAACTGGTCGGCTGTCTCGTCCTGCTGCTGCCCTTCACCATTTCGGTGCTGTGGTTCTCGGTGCCGTACTTCATTCAGTCGGTGGAATTCAACGAGCGTTCTGAAATGCCCGGCGGTCTGCCGGCCCGCTACGTCATCAAGGGATTCCTGACGATCGGGCTGCTGATGCTAACGGCCCAGGGCGTCTCCGTGGCCATCCAGAATGCGCTGTTCCTGCTCGGCTACAGGCGGGACTGAGGCGGAAGCATGGATTGGAATCTGGTTTTCGTCATCGGCATGTTCGCCTTCTTCATCGGCGGGCTGTTCACCGGTTATCCGCTCGCCTTCGTGCTGGGCGGCACGGCGGTGCTTTTCGCCCTGCTCGGTTCGCTGGCGGACATGGTCGGCATCTTCGTCGACGTCAACTTCAACTGGATGCGGAACGTCGTCAGCCGCACCTTCGGCAACGTCATGGCCAATTACGGCCTCGTGTCGCTGCCGATGTTCGTCTTCATGGGGCATATGCTCGATCGCAGCGGCATCGCGCTCAAGCTGCTGCGGGCGCTGCAGCTGGTGCTGGCGCGGGTGCCGGGAGGACTGGCGATCTCCGTCACGTTGATCGGCATCGTGCTGGCGGCCTCGACCGGCATTATCGGCGCCTCGGTCGTGCTGCTGACCACGCTGGCGCTGCCGACCATGCTGGAGGAAAAGTACCAGAAGGAGCTTTCGGTCGGCGTCATCGCCGCGTCCGGTACGCTCGGCATTCTGATCCCGCCCAGCATCATGCTGATCGTCATGGGCGATCAGCTCAATCTGTCGGTCGGCGACCTGTTCCTCGGGGCGCTGTCGCCCGGCCTGCTGCTGGGCATGCTCTATCTCGTGTATGTCATCGGCACCTCGGCCCTGCGCCCCGAACTGGCGCCGCCGATGTCGATGGAGCGCCGGGTAGCCATGGTGGAAGGGCAGGGCAATCTCTGGCTGCTTCTGCTCAAGGCGCTTGTGCCGCCGGTGTTCCTGATCTTCGCCGTCCTCGGCTCGATCTTCTTCGGCATCGCCTCGCCGACCGAGGCTTCCGGCGTCGGGGCGATGGGCGCGACCCTGCTCGCCATCGCCTTCCGCAAGCTCAACTACCGGACCCTGAAGGAAGTGCTGACGGCGACCGGCAGCACGACCGCCTTCATCTTCGCAGCCTTCATCGGCGCCACTGCCTTTGCGGTCGTCTTGCGCGGACTGGGCGGCGACGACGTCATCCACGACCTCATCACCGGCCTGCCGTTCGACCGCTACGGCATCCTGATCGTGCTGCTGGGCGTGATTTTCTTGCTCGGCTTCTTTCTCGACTGGGTCGAGATCGTGCTGATCATCCTGCCGCTGATGGCGCCGGTCATCCCGACGCTGGACTTCGATCCGGTGTGGTTCGCCATCCTGGTCGCGGTCTGCCTGCAGACCTCGTTCCTGACGCCGCCGGTGGGATTCGCCCTGTTCTATCTGAAGGCCGTCGCGCCGGCCTCGATCACCACGGTCCACATCTATCGCGGCATCGCCATGTTCGTGGTGCTGCAGCTCATCGGCCTGACGATCACGATCCTGATCCCCGATCTCGTGCTCTGGCTGCCCGCCGAGGCCTACAAGCCGGCGCGCTGAGCGCGGATCCTTCGCCGGGCTAGTCCTGTGGCGGCTTGCCGCCGCCACCACTGCCGCCGCGCAGCTGGTCGCGCAGTTCCTTCTGCCGGTCCTGGCCCGGCGTCTGCGTGCCGACGCCGAGATCGACGATCGGCGCCAGCAGCGCCGTCTGCCGCTCGGTCAGGCCGGCGGCGATCGACAGGCCGCCATTGTTCGGCCGCACGGTCAGCACCTGGCCCGGGCGGGTAAGCGCCGCCTGCTGGCGCGACAGCGTCGTGAACACGGTCCCGCCCTCGAGCAGCCGCACCGTCACCGTGTCGTCGAGGTCGACGATCAGCTCGAAGATCGTGCCGCGCACGCCGATCGAGCCGGCCGGCGTCCTGATCTCGTAGGCCTGGCTGGGCAGGCTGCCGCTGACGAAGCGGAACACGCCGCGCACCGCCGTCATGGTCACCGTGCCGGCGCCGCGGGCGGGATCGTAGACGAAGCGGTCGAGCGTGACGCGCGAGTTGGGCCCCACGGTCAGCGTCGTCTCGTCGAGGAACAGCAGCTGGCCCTTGCCCAGCGCGCCGGTCTGCACGACCTCGTCCTTGTAGACCTTGTCGCCCTGGCCGATGACGCGCTGGCCGCCGGCGCTGCCTTCCATGCGGTCGACCACGGTGGCGGCGACGCCGATATTGGCGGCAGGCTGCGCCGGCGCCGGCGCCGGCTGGGCGGCCAGCGCCAGAACCGCGGCGAGGACGGTGACGACGACGAACGACCTGGACATGGCGATCTCCCATGACGAGGGGGCGCTTGGTAGGTGGGGCGCGGCCGCCCCGCGTTCCAGTGGCGCCGGGCCCCACTGTGAACGGCTTCACAAACGCAAACGGGCGGCTCCTGCGAGCCGCCCGTCCGGAAGGTCAGGCCTCCAATCCTGTGAATCCGCTCCATTCCAAACATCTAGAGCAAATTCACAGGTCTTGACGGAATCGCTAGCGATTCCGTCAAGACCTGATTTGCTCTAGTATTCGCACTCGTAGCACGGCTGGTAGTCGTCGTAGCCGGAATAGCCGCCGCTCCGCCCGCGCAGGATGTTGCGCAGCTTGCGCACCCGGTCTTCCTGGAAGAAGTCGGGCACCGTCGCCGAGCGCTTGTCGGGATCGAGGATCGGCGCCAGCAGCGCCTGCTGCCAGGGCGCCAGCTTGCCGTTGATCTGCGGTTCGCCGCCGGGGCGGATCACCAGCACCTGGCCCGGGCGGTTGACGGTGAAGTTGCCGCGCAGCGTCTGCGCCACGAAGCTGCCTTCGCCGTTCTGGAACACCTCCGTGCCGTCGAGCAGCAGCAGGATATTGATGATCGTGCCGCGCACGCCGATGGTCGCCGCCGGCGTCTTGATCTCGTAGGCCTGGCTGGGAAGGCTGCCCGAGATGAATCGGAACACGCCCTTGGTGGCGTTAAGCGTCACCGACGAACTGCCCTGCGGGTTGTAGACGAACTGGTCGAGCTTTACCTCGGACTCAGGCCCGATCGTCAGGCTGGTCTCGTCGCGGAACAGCAGCTGGCCCTTGCTCTCCGTGCCGGTGCGGATCAACTCGTTCTGGAACACCTTGTCGCCGGTCTTCTTGGCGGCGGTCTGCTGCCCGACGGTGCCCTCGACGCGATTGATCACGGTGGCGGCGACGCCGACATCGGGCGCCGCCGTCTGGGCCGCCGTCTGGGCCGCGATCCGGGCCGACGGAATGGTCGCGACGGCCGCGATGGCGGCGGCGGCGACGGTGGCGAGAATGATGGTGCGCATTAGAAATCCACGAAGAAGTTGAGGCCGACGCGATGGTTCTCGTAGTTGCGGCCGTTGAGGCCGTTCTCGTTGTCGTAGTTCGAGAAGTTGCGGTCGTAGACGTAGCCGAGCACGGCCGTGTAGTTGTCGTACATGGCGATCAGGCGCAGCGACGGCGAAACGCGGAAGTCCTTGCGGTCGTTGCTGCGGCCCTGTTCGGCGCCTTTGTAGTTGCGGTACTGCACCGTCACCTCGGGGCTGAGGAAGACGTTGCCGACGCCGCCGGCGAAGGTGAACAGGCTGGCGGCGTAGGACAGCGTCGCGCCGCCCTGCCAGAACGTGTATTCGCTGTCGTCGGCGGCGTTGTAGACGATCTGCGGCCGCAGCTCGATGGCATCCGTCTTGGCGAAGACGTTGTCCCAGCCCAGCCGCACCGACAGCCCTGCCACCACGGCGTCGCGTCCGTTGTCGGGCGTGAACGGCCCGTCGCCGTCGCCGGAGGCGAAATCCGCGTATGACACAGAGGCCGTGACGCTGCGCAGCGGGTCCGAGCCGCGCGTTTCCAGCGTGCCGCCGATGCCGCCCGACCAGAACAGGAAGTCGTAGTCGGCCAGACCGCTTTCGGCGGTGACGAAGGGATGGAAGCGCCAGCCGTTGCCGACCAGGAATATCGGACCGGTGCTGGCGCTGCCGTAGACGAAATCGGCGGAACTGCTGCGCACATGCGCGTCGGCATAGAGCTGCGCCGACGAGCGCCACAGCGTCGAGCCGAACAGGCGCCGGTCGTCGTCGACGCGGAAGGTAACGATGCCCGCGAAATCGCCGCGGCCGTTACCGTCCTCGAGATCGGTGTTGGTTTCGAACTGGCCGCCGAAGCCGAACTGGAAGCGGGTCTGCGCCGGCTCGAGCAGCGCCTTGATGCGTTCGTACTCGCCGCGCGCCTCGCGATTGTTCGGCTCGTTGAGCACGATGCGCTCGTAGGCCGACAACGCCTTGCGCAGTTCGCCGCGCCGCTCGGCTTCCTTGGCGTAGCGCATGTTGGCGCCCGTGTCGGTTGGATTGACCAGCACCTGGCGGAACAGATCCTGCAGGTCCACGCTTTGCTGCGCCGCTGCCGGATGGGTTCCTGCGATACCGATTGCCGCGGCGACTGCCGCCCCGAAGCCGGCCCATGCGGCTGCCCGCCTGGCGGGCACGCCCGCCCGCAGCGAATTCCTGGACTTGAACAAAGCTCGTACCCCCTGACCGGCCACTTCCGTCCCCGCCTCCGTCCCGATAGGACACTTTGCTGCGGTCGGCCCGGCGCGCCGGTCGCGCCACGGACCGTGGATCGTCAAAATTACATTTGAACCAGACATTTATCAATCCATACGATAACTGGACGGTCTCGACTGTGATCCATTTCACACAGGGTGCCTCGCCCAATGTCGCGCTGCAGCATCGGTCCATCGGCATACTCCACAGGCGAATGGCTTGCCTGCCGGGGCGGGGAGGAACACAGTTATCGCCTGAGCGTTCGTTTCTGTTGCGGAGCCGTCTGGCCCCGCGCCGTCGGCAGCGATGCCGGCGTTCGAACAGGCGCCGGCCCGAGCCGGGCGATTTGGACGCGAAAGCGACGCGGTGTTCCGGCCGCCCTCCGAAGCGAAGAGGAGGAAGCCCATGCTTGTGTCGGAAATTCTCAGCGCCAAGGAAATCGACGTCGTCGGCATCACCCCGGACATGACCGTGGAGGACGCCGCCCGCACCATGACCCATCACGGCATCGGCGCTGTTCTGGTGCTTGCCGGCGATCGCGTGCTTGGCATCATCTCCGAACGCGACATCGCGCGCGGGGTGGCGGTGCGCGGCGGCGCCGTCCTAGCCGACCGCGTCTGCGATATCATGACCAAGTCGGTCGTGGTCTGCGCGCCCGACAACACGGTCGAATCGGTCATGGCGGTGATGACCGAGCGGCGCATCCGTCATTTGCCCGTGGTCGAGCGGGGCCGGTTGGTCGGCGTGGTTTCGATCGGCGACGTGGTCAAGGCGCTGATCGACGAGGTGCGTCACGAGGCCGAAGACCTGCGCCGCTATATCGTCGCCGGCTGAGACCCCGTCTGACCTGCGGAATTGCCGTGGCCCGTCCCGCCGACAGGCGAGACGGGCCGCTTTTTTTGCCCTTGCCGGGCGTGGCCCCGGCCGGCAATTTGCGGGCGGGAAACGCATTCCTCGCGCCGGCCCCGCCGGCGCAAAGTCAAGCAAACGCAAATGGGTAGTTCATGCCGGTCCTGAAATCCGCGCTCGATGTGCGCTCCGCCGCCTTCAAGGCAAACGCCGCCGCCATGGCCGAACAGGTGGCCGACCTGAAGGCCCGGGTGGCGAAGATACGCGAGGGCGGCGGCGCTGCGGCGCGCGAGAAGCATCTCGCCCGGGGCAAGCTGCTGCCGCGCGACCGGGTGCGCACCCTGCTCGATCCCGGTTCGCCCTTCCTCGAGCTGTCGCAGCTCGCCGCCCTGAACATGTACGACGACGAGGTGCCCTCGGCCGGCGTGATCACCGGCATCGGCCGCGTCTCGGGCCAGGAATGCGTCATCGTCTGCAACGACGCCACGGTCAAGGGCGGCACCTACTACCCGATGACGGTGACGAAGCATCTGCGCGCCCAGCAGATCGCCATCGAGAACCGGCTGCCCTGCCTCTATCTCGTCGACTCGGGCGGCGCCAACCTGCCCAACCAGACCGGCGTGTTCCCCGACGTCACCCATTTCGGCCGCATCTTCTACAACCAGGCCAACATGTCGTCGCAGGGCATTCCCCAGATCGCCGTCGTGATGGGCTCCTGCACCGCCGGCGGCGCCTACGTGCCGGCCATGTCCGACGAGGCGATCATCGTGCGCAAGCAGGGCACGATTTTCCTCGGCGGCCCGCCGCTGGTGAAGGCCGCCATCGGCGAGACGGTCAGCGCCGAGGAGCTGGGCGGCGCCGACGTGCATTCGCGCACCTCGGGCGTCACCGACTACTACGCCATGAACGATTCGCATGCGCTGGGCATGGCCCGCCGCATCGTCGCCAACATGAACCGCGTCAAGCGGCCTTCGGTGGCGCTGGAGCAGCCGCGCGAGCCGCTTTATCCGGCCGAGGATCTCTACGGCATCCTGCCGACCGATTCGCGCATTCCCTACGACGTGCGCGAGGTCATCGCCCGTCTGGTCGACGGCTCGGAGTTCGACGAGTTCAAGCAGCTCTATGCCACCACCCTGGTCTGCGGCTTCGCCCATATCTGGGGCTATCCGGTCGGCATCGTCGCCAACAACGGCATCCTGTTCTCCGAATCGGCGATGAAAGGCGCGCACTTCATCGAACTGTGCGGCCAGCGCGGCATTCCGCTGCTGTTCCTGCAGAACATCACCGGCTTCATGGTCGGCAAGAAATACGAGGCCGGCGGCATCGCCAAGGACGGCGCCAAGCTGGTGACGGCGGTGGCGACGGTCAACGTGCCGAAATTCACCGTCATCATCGGCGGCTCCTACGGCGCCGGCAATTACGGCATGTGCGGCCGCGCCTACAGCCCGCGTTTCCTGTGGATGTGGCCCTCGGGGCGCATCGCGGTGATGGGCGGCGAGCAGGCGGCGTCGGTGCTGGCGACGGTGCGGCGCGACGGCATGGAGGCGCGCGGCCAGTCCTGGTCGGCCGAAGACGAGGAGGCGTTCAAGGCGCCGATCCGCGACCAGATCAACAACGAGGCGCATCCCTATTTCGCCTCGGCCCGGGTCTGGGACGACGGCATTCTCGATCCGGCCGACACCCGCACCACCCTGGGCCTGGCGATTTCCGCCGCCATGAACCGTCCGATCGAGCCGACCAAGTTCGGCGTGTTCCGGATGTGACCATGGCGGACCCGGTCCTCTATTCCGTCGCTGCCGGCGTCGCTACGATCCGGATCAACCGGCCGGATGCGCACAACGCGCTCGACCAGGCGACTGGCCACGCGCTGATCGCCGCCATGCGCCGGGCCGCCGGCGACGAGGCGGTGCGCATCGTCGTGCTGGCGGCCGACGGGCCGAGCTTCTCGGCCGGCGGCGATTTCAACTGGGTGCTGACCTGGCCGTCACTTAGCGCCGCCGAGCAGCATGCCGGCGCCACGCTGTTCTCCGATGCGGTGCAGGCGGTCTACGACCTGCCCAAGCCGTCGATCGCCCGCGTCCAGGGCGCCTGCGTCGGTGGTGGCGTCGGCATCATGCTGGCCTGCGACTACGCCGTCGCCGCCGACACCGCGCGCTTCGGCCTGACCTCGGTGCGCAACGGCCTGCTGGCCGGCATCGCCATTCCCGAACTGATCCAGGCTTTGGGTCCGCGCAAGGCGCGACAGGTGTTGCTGCATGGCGGCATCGTGCCCGCCGCGCAGGCGCTGGAGTTCGGGCTGGTCGATCGCGTCGTGCCGGCGGCCGAACTGGACGCCGAGATCGCGAAACTGGCCGGCGAACTGAAGCTCGGCGCGCCCAGCGTCCAGGCGCTGATCAAGCGGCTGGTGACCGAATTCTCGGTCGCCGCCCGGGATACCAAGGTGGCTGCCCGCATCGCCGACGAAGTCGCCGCGCAATGCACCACGCCTGACGCCAAGGAGGGCATGAGCGCCTTCCTCGAGAAGCGCAAGGCGGGCTGGACTGTTTGAGATAGAGGTCGAACGCAGATGTTTTCCAAGATTCTGATCGCCAATCGCGGCGAAATCGCCTGCCGGGTCATCAAGACGGCGCGCCGCATGGGTATCGCCACCGTCGCGGTCTATTCCGACGCCGATCGCGATGCCATGCACGTGGCGATGGCCGACGAGGCCTATCACATCGGCCCGGCCTCGGCGCGCGAGAGCTATCTCGTGGCCGACCGCATCGTCGAGGTGGCGCGCAAGTCGGGCGCCCAGGCCGTGCATCCGGGCTACGGCTTCCTGTCGGAGAATGCCGGCTTCGCCGAGGCCTGCGCCAAGGCCGGCATCGTCTTCATCGGTCCGCCGGCTTCGGCCATCCGCGCCATGGGCTCCAAGAGCGAAGCCAAGAAGATCATGGAGCAGGCCAAGGTGCCGCTGGTGCCGGGCTATCACGGCGACGACCAGAGCGAGCCCATTCTGAAGGCTGCCGCCGATCGCATCGGCTACCCGGTGCTGATCAAGGCCTCGGCCGGCGGCGGCGGCAAGGGCATGCGCGTCGTCGAAAGCGACGCCAGGTTCGTCGAGCAGTTGGCCGGCGCCAAGCGCGAGGCCAAGGGCGCATTCGGCGACGATCATGTGCTGATCGAGAAATACCTGACCCGGCCGCGCCACATCGAGATCCAGGTGTTCGCCGACACGCACGGCAATTGCGTCTACCTGTTCGAGCGCGACTGCTCGATCCAGCGCCGCCACCAGAAGGTGATCGAGGAGGCGCCGGCCCCCGGCATGCCGCTCGACCGCCGCCGCGCCATGGGCGAGGCCGCCGTCGCCGCCGCCAAGGCGATCGGCTATGTCGGCGCCGGCACCGTCGAGTTCATCGCCAACCAGGATGGCTCGTTCTACTTCATGGAGATGAACACCCGCCTGCAGGTCGAGCATCCGGTCACCGAGATGATCACCGGCCAGGATCTGGTCGAATGGCAGTTCCGCGTCGCCTCGGGCGAGAAGCTGCCGCTGCTGCAGGACGATCTGGCGATCAATGGCCATGCCATCGAGGTCCGCCTCTACGCCGAGGATCCGGTGCGCAACTTCCTGCCCTCGATCGGGCCGCTGCGCCATCTGCGCCTGCCGGCCGAGAACGCCCATGTCCGCGTCGATACCGGCGTGCGCCAGGGCGACGAGGTGTCGATGAACTACGATCCGATGATCGCCAAGATCATCGTCTGGGACCGCGACCGCCACTCGGCCATCCGCCGACTGGCCGGCGCCATGGCCGAGACCCAGGTGGTCGGCGTTTCCACCAACACCGCGCTGCTGGCCGCCATCGCCGCCCATCCGGCCTTCGGCGCCGGCGATCTCGACACCGGCTTCATCGAGCGGCACAAGGCCGACATCATCGTCAAGCCGGGCGCGCCCTCCGACCAGGTCCTGGCGCTGGCGTCGCTGGCCCAGCTCAGCCATTTCGGCAACTTGTCCTGCGAGCTGCAGAAGCGCTCGCTCGATCCGTGGTCGCCGTGGGGCGTCGCCTCGGGCTGGCGCCTCAACGGCGCCGGTCACGACGTGCTGACCTTCAAGTCGGGCAACGACGATATCCGCGTCGAGGTGACGTTCGCCCGCAGCGGCGCCTGGGAGCTGGCGCTGCCGTCCGGCCGCGTCGTGGCGAGTGGCGAGCTGGACGAGGAGGGCGTGCTGTCGGCCACTATCGACGGCGTGCGCCAGACCGCCAACATCGTGCGCCTGACGGCAAACGATGGCAGCGAGGATCTCGTCATCATGGCGCCGGGCGTCAACCATCGGCTCAAGGCCATCGATCCGCGCAACGTCTCGGCCGTCGACGACGTGCCGACCGGCACCCTGCAGGCGCCGATGCCGGGCAAGGTGATCGACGTCAAGGTCAAGGACGGCGACAAGGTGCGGCGCGGCCAGCCGGTGGTGGTGCTCGAGGCGATGAAGATGGAACACACCATCGCCGCGCCGACCGACGGCATCATCAAGAAGGTGAAGTTCGCCGCCGGCGAGCTGGTGGACGAGGGCGTCGAGCTGGTCGAGTTCGAACCCGCGGCGTGAGGAGGCGGCCATGGCCCTGCCGAAGCGAGTGCGTCTGGTCGAGGTCGGTCCGCGCGACGGGCTGCAGAACGAGGCCAAGCCGGTGCCGGTCGAGGTCAAGGTCGAGCTGATCGACCGGCTGACCGAGGCCGGCCACGTCACCGTCGAGGCCGGCAGCTTCGTGTCGCCGAAATGGGTGCCGCAGATGGCCAGCACCGACGAAGTCATGGCCCGCATCCGGCGCAAGCCGGGCGTGTCCTACCCCGTGCTGGTGCCCAACAAGCAGGGCATGAACGCCGCCATCGAGGCGAAATGCGAGGAAGTCGCCGTGTTCGCCGCCGCGTCGGAGAGCTTCTCGCGCAAGAACATCAACTGTTCCATCGCCGAGAGCCTCGAACGCTTTGCCCCGGTGATGGAGGCGGCGCGGCACCATGGCATCAGGGTGCGCGGCTACATTTCCACCGTCGTCGGCTGCCCCTACGAGGGCGACGTGGCGCCGCAGGCGGTGGCCGATCTGGCGGCGAAGCTGCTGGCGATGGGCTGCTACGAGATCTCGCTCGGCGACACGATCGGCGTCGGCACGCCGGGCAAATGCGTCGCCATGGTCGACGCCGTGGCCGCCGTGGTGCCGCGCGAGAAGATCGCGGTGCATTTCCACGACACTTACGGCCAGGCGCTGGCCAACATCCTTGCCTGCATGGAGCGCGGCATCACGGTGATGGACACCGCCGTCGCGGGCCTCGGCGGCTGCCCCTACGCCAAGGGCGCCTCGGGCAATGTCGGCACCGAGGACGTGCTCTACATGCTCAACGGGCTCGGCATCGAGCACGGCGTCGATCTGGAGAAGATCGCCGGCATCGGCCGCTTCATCACAGCGGCGCTGGGCCGCCGGCCGGCTTCCAAGGTGGCGCAGGCCATGGCGGCGAAACTGGCCGCCTGATTTTCACTCGGCGATCTGCACCCGGACTTCGACCACGCTGCTGCGACCGCTGGCGTCGACCACGGCGATGCGGGTGAAGCCAGCCCCGTCGGGCTGCCACAGCGTCGTCGCCGCCGTTGCCGGGATTGGCCGGTCGTTCACCACCCAGCGCAGCGGTCCCTGGCCGCCTTCGGCCTTCAGTACCAGCGGCTGCAGCGCCTGATCGGCGCGGCTCACCTCGATCAGCGCGCCCTGCGGCGGAAACACGATGCGCGGCGCCGGCACGCGCGTGCGGGCGGTGCTGCCGATGGCGAGCTGGGGCGCGCTGGGGTCGAAGACCTGCAGGCTGGGCGGCAGATCGCCCGCGCCGGTGACGCTCAGTACGTCGCCCGGACGGCGCGCCGGCGCGGCCGGCTCGGGCGGCAGCAGGTCGAAGCCGCGCAGCATGATCGGGGCGGCTGTGTTGCGGCCGAACTGGCCCGGCCGCGGGGTCGCATCGGCATGCCCGGTCCAGACGCCGACCGTGTAGCGGCCGCTATAGCCGACCGCCCAGGCATCGCGGAACCCGAACGAGGTGCCGGTCTTGAAGGCGATGCGCCGGCTGCTGCCGGGGGTGGCAGTCGAGGCGTAGCTGTCGGGCGGCGTGCTGCCCACCAGGATGTCGCCGACATACCAGGCCGCCCGTTCGCCCACCAGCCGGCGCGGCGGCTCCTTGTCGGCGCCGTCGCTCTCGTGCAGCGCCAGCCGGCGCATCGAGCCGCCATCGGCCAGCCCGACATAGAGCATGGTCAGGTCGAGCAGCGAAATGCCAGCACCGCCCAGCACGATGGCCAGCGAGCCGGCGCCGGTCGCGTCCTTGGGATAGGCCAGCTCGGCGCCGGCCTGCTGCAGCCCGGCGGCGAAGCGCTCGGGACCGATGCGGTTGACCACCGCCACCGCCGGCACGTTGAGCGATTGCTGCAGCGCGGAACGGGCGGTGATGGTGCCCTGGAAGTCGCGATCGAAGTTGCGCGGCGCATAGTCGCCGAAGCGGTAGGGAGCATCGTCTATGAGGGATTCGGGGTGCAACAAGCCATCGTCGAAGGCCATGGCGTAGGCGAACGGCTTGAGCGTCGAACCGGGCGATCGGCGGGCCCGGACCAGGTCGTTCTGGCCTGATTTTGCAAAGAAATCGGCGCTGCCGACATAGCCGATGACGCGCCTGTCGCGGTTGTCGACCACGATCATCGCCACATCCGCGCCATCGGCGAAATTGCGTGCCGATTCAAGGGCTAAACGCTCCAGTCCACGCTGCAGCCCGCCCTGCACGAACGTCCGAACTGTGCTACCCGCCCGCGCCTCGCTCGCCAGCGCCAAACTCAGGTGCGGCGCCAGAAAAGGCATGGAATCGCGGGTATTTGGCACCGGCCGGTCGAGCGCGTCGCGGCGCTGCGCGGCGCTCAGGGCGCCACGGCCGGCCACGACCTCGACCACCCAGTCGCGCGCGGCGCGGGCGGCTTTGGGGTGCAGGTCGGGGCGGCGGCGCTCGGGCGACTGGGGCAGGGCGACCAGAAGTGCTGCCTCGGCAGGTGCGAGGCTTCGCGGCTCCTTGCCGAAATAGGCCAGCGAGGCGGCGCGCACGCCCTCGAGATTGCCGCCATAGGGGGCCAGGGTGAGGTAGAGGGTGAGGATTTCGTCCTTGCTGTAGTGCAGTTCGAGCTGCAGCGCCCGCAGCGCTTCCAGCGCCTTGCCGGTCAGGTCGCGCGAATGCGGCTCGAGCAGGCGGGCCGTCTGCATCGTCAGGGTCGAGGCGCCGGAAACGATCTCGCCATGTGCAATGAATTGCCCCATGGCGCGCAGCACAGAGAGAGGATCGACACCAGGATGCCAGCGGAAGCGGCGATCCTCGTAGGCCAGCAACAGCTTGAGGAACAGCGGATCGACGTCCTGCGGGCCGGCCAGCAGCCGCCAGCGATCGTCGCTCGAGGTGAAGGCGCGCAGGATCCTGCCGTCGGCATCGACCACGAGCGTCGACCTGTCGTGGAAGCGCGACAGGTCGGGCGGATAGAGCCGGTCAAGCACGGCGCCGCCGGCCAGGGCGGACGCCGCCAGCACAATGCCTGCGAGAAGCCAGCGGCGCATCGAGGTCTTGCTCTCTCCTAGGGCCGCGGCAGCACGGTGACCGTGCCGCCATTGGTGCGGCCGATCACGCCCGGCCGGTACATGTCCTCGATCTGCGCCGGGGGCAGAACGTAGGTACCGGGCGTCACCGCGCGCACCACATAGGCGAGCGCGAACTCGGCGGTTTCCTCTTCCTCGTAATAGTAGTTGCCGCGATAGGAGCCGAAATAGGTCGGCTTGCCGAAGGTGAAGCTGGCGAAGAAGCGATCGTCGCGCGCCTCGCGGGTGCGGGTGAAACTGATCTTCGGCAGCCAGGAATAGGCCTGCTCGCCGTCCTGCACGTAGGGAATGACCGCTTCGATCTCCCAGCCGGCCGGCAGCAGGTCGAGAAGGGCAACCTCGTGGTAGCTCTTGTCGAGCGCGCGGCCGGTCAGCACGACCATCAGCCGGTCGTTCTGCACCACCTTCGCAAGGTCGGCCGCCGAGCCGTCAAGCTTGCGGAACACCCGGTCGACCCGCAGGCCGCGCGAGACGGCCGGCTGCATCGCCTTGGGAACGCCGCGCACCGAGAGCGTGCCCCAGATCTCGCGGTCGGTGGTGTTGCGGATCGCCATCGGGTTGGCGGCGACCTTGACGGCGTCGGGATAGAACATGGCCGGCTCGCGCTTGGGCTTCACGGCATCGCCGTTGACTTCAAGGGTCAGCGGCGTCGTGCTCTGGGTCATGGCGTGGGCCGCCAGCAGCATCCAAGCCTTCTCCTGGGTCGTGGTGTTCTCGATGCTCGCCTTGTCGAAGCGGCGCAGCCTGTCGGTCAGCGCCGGCAGCATGTCTGTCTGGCCGGCCAAGGCTGCCACGGCCGTAAGCCCCGCCGCGTCGCGCAGGGCCGTGCCGTAGTAGTCGCCGCGAATGACCGAGCCGACCGCCTGGCGCGATTGCTGGAAGGCGGAGAGCGCGCGCGCCTTTTCGCCGGTCAGCGCCAGCGCCGCCGCCAGATGGCCGCGACCCAGCCCGGTGCGGATGTTGCGCAGATCCGTGTCCTGGAAATAGCGCAACTGTCCGACATCGGCCTGGCCCGCGCGCGCCAGCACGTAGAAGCCGTAGGCGCGCGCCTCGGGCGCCAGTTCCGACAGGGTGCTGCGCACCCAGTTCAGACCGCGCATGATCGCGGCGTCCGGCACGGCGAAGTCCTTGGCCTTGGCCTGGATGAGGAAATCCAGCGCGAAGATCTGCAGCCAGGGATCGGCGGCGTAGGGACCGGGCCCCCACATGCCGAAACCGCCATCGGGGCGCTGCATGTCGAGAATGCGCGACGCGGCCTCCTGGATGCGCGCCGGCAGAGACTTGTCGGTCTGGATGCCGCTGACCGCTGCCAGTTCCCCGAAGTAAAGTAGCGGCAGGGCCCGGCTGGTGGTCTGCTCGAGGCAGCCGAACGGATACTTGTCCAGCGCGGTCAGCAGGCCGGCGACGTCGAAGCCGCGCACGCTGGCCATGCTGACCGAGACGGTGGCGCTGCCGGGAACGAATGTCTCGAGCGAGGCGGCGTCGACGGTGAAGCTCTCGCCGGGCTTGACCGCCGAGACCAGCTCCACCGTCTGGGGCGCCTGCGCCGGGCGGACCTGGATCTGCCAGTCGCGCGCCACCTCGAATCCGTTGGGCCCGGTGACCTTCAGATCGAACTTGCCGATCCCGACCTGCTCTGCCTTCACAGGCCAGCCGAGAATCTGGCGCTTGCCCGCTGGCATGTCGATCGACTGGTTGACGGCGGGGAGGCTTACCGCGCCGCTCGCCGTCAGCGATACCTGGTAGGCACCAGGTGAGGCCTCGACATTGTGCAGCAGCAGGCTGATCCGGCTTTCGTCGCCGGGAGCCAGGAAGCGGGGCAGGGTGACGTCGCTCACCAGCGCGTCGCGCACGGTCAGCGGCTTGTTGGCCTGACCGACCCGCGCCCGGTCGAACGCGACCGCCATCAGCCGCAATTCGCCGGTGAAGTCGGGAATGTCGAGTGGAATGCTGGCCTTGCCCTCGGCGTCGAGTTTGACGATGCCCGAGTATAGCGCCACGGTCCGCGTCGGCACGACCTCCAGGCCGCGGCCCGCCGCACTGTCGCCGCCGGTGCGGATCTGGCCGACGACGTCGGCCGAGCCGTCGAGCAGGCGGCCGTAGTCGTCGCGGATGCCAAGCGTCAGGCGACGCTTGCCGAAATAGTGCTGCGATGGATCGGGCGACTGGAACTTGGTGAGCTGCAAAATGCCTTCGTCGACCGCAGCCAGAGTGACGAAGGCCTCGGGCCCGGCCTGTGCGACCTTGATCGGCACCTCGATCTTCTGCCGCGGCAGGATCTTTTCGGGCGTGCCGATGTCGACTGACAGCTTGCGATCGCTGACGTCGATGCCCAGCCAGACGAGACCCATGGCGCGCACCGGGGCACGATCGTTCTTCTGCGCCAGCGGCCGGAAGGCGCTGACCAGAGCGTAGGCGCCGCTGCCCCAATCGGCGGAGACGGGGATTTCCACCGTCGTGCCCTCGGCGGCGACGGCAACGAGCTTGCGCTCGAAAACGCGATCGCCGGCGATCACGATCGTCGCTTCACCCGCGAAAGGCGCCTCGATGCGCACGCGCGCGGTCTCGCCCTTGGCGTAGGTCTGCTTGTCGGACGTGACCTTGACGAAGTCCGGGGTTTCGGCGACCTGCGAGGAGGCCCAGCCGGAATAGTAGGTGATGCTGGAAGCGGCACCCGTCGTCGGATCGGTCACCGTCAGCCGGTAGCGGCCCCAGGACTGGGTCTGGCTGACGACGGCGAGTTTGTCGGCCTCGACGTCGACCGTGCCGCTGGTTACGGGAATGTCGCGGCTGTAGACTTCCCAGCGCCAGGCATTGCCAGTGCGATACCACTGGTAGTTCCGATGCTCGCGCACCAGCTCCCATTTCATGCCGGGCCGCGCCAGCCGTCCGCCGCTGGCGTCGACCAGCGCGATTTCGACCTCGGCCGGCGTGCCTTCCTGCACATAGCCCTCGAAGCGCGGCCGCAGGCCGACGTAGCTGTCGCGCGGCCGCACCGGCAGCGAGATCTCGTCGCGGGTGGCGCGGCCGCCCGGCTCGAAGATCGAGACCGAGATATTTGCCTTCAAAGGCGTGGTCAGAGGCTCGATCTTCTCGATCCTGCCGGTAGCCGTAGTCTTGCCCTGGGCGTCCGTCTTGACGATGGCCAGCGGCACGATGGTTTCCTTGACCTTCTCTCCGGTCAGGCCGAAGCGGAATCCCGGCAGCTTCGGAAAGGCCAGCGGATCGGCCACGATGCGCATCTCCGCTTCGCCTTCGAGTTCGGCGGCCGGCGCGCCGTAGAGGAAGCGGCTGTCCACCGTGATCGACACTTCGTCGCCGATCTTCAGCGGCTTTTCCTTATCTGCAGCCAGAGTGAGCTTGAGCCGCTGCGGTACGAAATCCTCGACGCTGAATTCGGCGGTGCCGACAGGCTGCGCCTTGGGATCGACATAGGCGCTGACGCTCCACCGTCCGCGGCGCGCCGAGGGGCTGAGGTCAACGCCGAAGCTGACCGTGCCGGCGGCGGTGCCGGCGAGCGTCGTGCGACGGTACTCGACGCCATCGGAGCGGCGCACGATGAGCGTCAGCGGCGCGTCAAGGGAAACGGCGGTGCGATCGCGGAGCATCGCCGTGACGTGAACCGTCTCGCCCGGGCGATAGATGCCGCGGTCGAGATAGACGAAGGCATCGGTCGCGCCGGGGGCGGCGCGGCCTTCGACGCCACGGTCAGACAGATCGAAACCGGCGCGGCTGAGGCTGAGATAGTTGAAGTCGCTGCCGTTCGGGCCGTAAGCCATGACGGCAACCGGCGCGTTGCCGCCGCTGCCGCGCAGCAGGCCGGGCGGAAAGGCGGCATAGCCCTGGGCATCGGTGGTCGCCTTGCCAAGCTCATCGTTGTTGTTGGCGATCAGCGCCAGGGTGATGCCGGGCATCGGCTTGGCGCTGGCCAGCGAGCGGGACAGGACATGCAGCCCGTCCGTGCCGGTCAGGACAGTGAGCCCGATGTCGGAATCGATCACCCACTGCGAGGCGGTCTCGTAGTTGTAGTTGAAAGAGCTGTAGTCGTTTGTGGCCTCGATCTTGCCGTCGGCGGCGTTCCAGGCGACGACGAGATAGGCGCCGGGCTTCCATTCCTTGACCGCCTCGCGGATCGGAAACGCCGTCACAACGGTCTCGTTGGGGCCGCCCTTGACTGCCATGGTGCCTTCCCAGACCTGCGAACCGGTATCCTGCAGCACGTCCTGGACGCGCCAGGGGCGCATGCGCTTCTGCTCGAACTCGTCCGGGGACAGACGCGCCATGATGCGGTCGGAAACGCGCAGCACCTTGATGCGCACGGTGTCGACATTGACGGTGGTGATAGGCACGCCGACGCTGGTCTCGCGCGGCAGGATAAGGCCGGAGCCGCTGAAGGCGACCATGGCGGGCCGTTCGCCCATCGCGACCTTGACGCTTTCGGCGCGTTCCAGAGCCTTGCCGCCGGCCGCCGCCGGCAGTCCGGCGAGAAGCTCGACGTCATAGTCCCGACCGAAAGCCAGACCGCCGAGGCAGAGACGGTCGCCGGCGACCCGAATGGCGACCTTGGCCGCCGGCGTGATCTTCACGTAGTCGTCGTAGCGCACGCTGCCGCTGTCGTTCAGAGCGTGGGTGAAGCTGAAGCAGGCTTCGATCAGGTCTTTCGAACCATCGATGGTGAGGCGGCGATAGGCGAATTCCGGCGCTTGCGGCGCGACGGACGTCGCGGAAGGCGCCGGCGGAGTCGCGGCAGTGCTCGCGCCGGTGGCGGGCTGGCTGCTGCCGCCGGCCGGCGCTGTGGGCGCGGGGCCTGGGGTCTGGGGCGCGGACGCGCTTTGCTCGGTGCGGTCGAACGGCGAATTCGGCCCCAGCAGAGTAAAGTAGCCTATGGCTGCGATCGCCATGACGGCGGCGATCAGCAGGGTGACGACGGTCGTGCGCTTCATTGAAGTCTCCACCGAGCGGCAGTCTTGTTGGCCGGGCGCATCTTAGCGCGCCGGACACTGCTTCGTGACTGCAATTCAGCGCCCCGTTTTGCGGAAAATATGTGGCGGCCCGACGTGCGGAATGCGTCGGGTCTGCAATTGCCGGCTGCTGTGGGAAACCCGCCACAGTCCTGTTGCGGAATGGCGTCAGGCAGTCGTAAACAAAAGCATGACCCTGAACCTCATCAAGCTTGCCGTCGGCGCCTCCTCGCTGGAGGAGATCGCCAGGTTTCAGGAGAAGCGCCGCAAGGAGCGGCGGCAGAAGCCCGGCTCGCCGCATCGCGTGTTCACCCGTTCGACGCCCAAGCGCCAGGCGGAGCTGCTGGAGGGCGGATCGCTCTACTGGGTAATCAAGGGCTATATCCGGGCGCGGCAGAGACTGGTGGGTTTCGACGAGGCGAGCGACGAACAGGGCCGCAAATACTGCGTGTTCCTCGTCGAACGCGAACTCGTTCCGACGGCGATGCGCGCCATGCAGCCCTTTCAGGGCTGGCGCTACCTGGAGCCGGCGCGGGCGCCAGCCGATGCCCGCCCCGGCGATTCCGCCGATGCGCCACCGGAGATGGCCGCCGAACTGCGCCGGCTGGGCCTGATCTGATCGATCTGCGGGGTTACGTCCCGCCGTCCTGCCGCCTATCCTGTGCCGGGGAAACACCGGGGGCAGGGGTGCACAAGGGGCTGGGCGCAATCGGCCTGCTGGGCTTCGTCGCGGTCGCGCTGGCCATCGCCTACGCCTGCGGCCGGTTCGAGCAGCGCGTGTTCGACGACGAGGCGCTGACCCTGGCGGCGATCGACGGCTGGGGCTACGTCGACCTGCTGCGGTTCCATATCGGCGGACAGGACGTCCACCCGCCGCTGTCGTTTCTCTGGTTTCGCGCCCTGGCCGATCTCGGCCTGCCGCTATGGCTGCAGCGCGGCCTGTCGCTGGCGATGGCCGCAGCGGGATTCGCCCTGGTGCTCGACCTGGTCTGGCGACGTCTGCCCGACGATGCCACTGCCTCCCGTGTGCTGGCGCTGGCGCTGTTCCTCGGCGCTCCGCTGCTCTATGGCATGGGGGCGGTATTGCGCTGGTATCCGCTGCTCGTCCTGCCGGTGGCGGTGGCCATCGTCAGCGCCCTCGATCGCGGCCGGCCGACCATGGCGGCCGCCATCGCCTTCGGCGTGGCCGCCAATATCAGCTATCTCGCCGGCATTCCGGCCATGGCCTATCTGGGCTGGCGCTATCTCGGCGCCCGCAAGTTCGACGCCGCCTGGGACATTCCGTTCCTGCTCGCCATGGGAGTGCTGTCCGCGCCGGCGCTGCTGTCTTTCGGCCTGTCGGCCCTGAACCTGCCCGGACAGTTCGACTCCAATCTTCTGCAATCGGTCGGCACGATGGCGATCGGGGTGATCGGTGGCTACGGGCTCGGGCTGACCCAAAGCCTCATTGCCCTGCCATTTTTCCTTTTCTGCCTGCTGGCGGCGTTCGGCGCGCTGCTGGGTTTCCGCCGCCCGTCGACCGGCGACCTGTTGAGCGTTTCGTTGCTCATCGCCTTTCTGTGCGCCGCCTTGGCGCTCGCGGGTTTCGCCAAGCCGCGCTCCCTGCTGTTCGCCGTGCCGTTCCTGCTGGCGCTGGTGGTGCTCGGCGGGTCCTGCCTGCCGTGGCGGCGCGGACATGCCGTTGCCACCACCGTATTCGGACTGATCGTCAGCGCGACGGCGCTATGGCTGCTGACCGGCAACGACCGACCGTTCAAGCGCAATCTCTACATTCCGGACCAGGAGATCCTCGCCGCCATCCGCCAGCATGCGCCGGTCGCCGACAGCCTGGTGGTATCCTCCGAGCCGTCGCTGTCGCTGCAACTGCGCGAACTCGGATACTGCGTCATCGCCGCCTCCTTGCCCGACAACTGCGCCCGGCGCAGCGCTCCGGTGGTGGTGGTGATCGACGACGGCACGTTCACGCAACGTCCGGGTTTCGAGGCGGCGACCAGCGGCATCGCCCGCGAGCATCGCCTTGCCGAGCAGATCCTGTTCGGCGACGACGAGGACGCGCCGACGAAACAGTTCCTGACCGGCCGGCGGGTGCCGAAATGGCTGGTCAGCGTCGCGATCTATCGCGGCGAAGGCTAGATCGTCATCCGGCCTTCTGCCGTTCGCGCTTCTCGATGTCCATGCGCTTGAGCTCGCGGCGCATGATCTTGCCGGTCGTGGTCAGCGGGAACTCGGTGACGAACTCGACCTCGCGCGGGTACTCGTGCGCGGCGAGCTGCTTCTTGATGAATTCCTGAATGTCCTTCTTCAGCGCCTCGTCGGGACGCACGTCCGGCTTCAGCTGAATGAAGGCCTTGACGATTTCGGTGCGCACCGGATCGGGAATGCCGACCGCCGCCGCCAGCGCCACCGCCGGGTGCTTGATCAGGCTCTCCTCGATCTCGCCCGGTCCGATGCGATAGCCGCCTGAGGTGATGACGTCGTCGTCGCGGCTCTTGAACCAGACGTAGCCATCGGGATCCATCGAGCCGACATCGCCGGTCAGAAGCCAGTCGCCGGCGAACTTCTTCCTGGTCGCCTCCGGATTGCGCCAGTATTCCTTCATGATCACCGGGTCGGGGCGCTTGCCGGCGATGTTGCCCTCGACGCCGGGTGGCAGGACGTTGCCGTCGTTGTCGACGATGGCGACGGTGCGGCCGACGCTCGCCCGACCGGCCGAGCCGGCGCGGGCAGGGTACAGGCTGGGACTGTTCGTCGTCATCAGATTGCATTCGGTCTGGCCGTAGCCCTCCGACAAGGTGACGCCGAAAGTTTCGTGGCCCCAGGCCATCAGCTCCTTGCCCATGCTTTCGCCGCCGGTGGCGACGGCGCGCACGTCGTATTTCCAGCGCTGGCGCGGCTTGTTGACCTGGCGCATCATCTTCAGCGCCGTCGGCGGGATGAAGGTGACGCCGACATTGTGGCGGCTGATCAGGTCGAAGGCTTTCTCGGCGTCGAACTTGGGCGCCCGCTGAGCCAGCACCGGCTTGCCGAGATACCAGGCGGGAAACAGCACGTCGTAAAGCCCGGCGATCCACGCCCAGTCCGCCGGCGTCCAGTAGAGCTCGTCGCCCTTGGGATAGCCGTCGAGCCATTGCTGCACGGCCGGGATGTGGCCGATCAGCGCCCGGTGGACGTGCAGGGCGCCCTTGGGCTGGCCGGTGGTGCCGGAAGTGTAGATCAGAAAGGCGGGGTCCTCGGCGGCGGTGTCGACGATCGGGCTGTGGTCCGACGCCTCGGCCATCAGCGTGGCGTAGTCCTTGAACCAGCCGCCGTGCTTGCCGGCGCCGACGACGATGATGGTGGTCAACTCCGGCAGTTTGTCGCGCACCGCCTCGACCTTGGGCAGATGCACGGCGTCGAGAATCAACGCCCTGGCGCCGGCGTTGCTCATGCGGAATTCGATGGCGTCGGCGCCGAACAGGGCGAAGAGCGGCACGCCGACCGCACCCATGCGGTAGGCGGCGACGTGCGAGATCGCCACTTCGGGGCTTTGCGCCATGAGCACGCCGATGCGGTCGCCCTGGCGCACGCCATGGGCCTTGAGCACGTTGGCGAGCTTCGAACTGGCGCGCCTGATGTCGCCGAAGGTGTAGCGGGCGATGTTGCCGCGGTCATCGTCGAAGATCAGGGCGAGGCGGCCGGGATCGTGACGGTCGCAGACCTGTTCGGCGATGTTGTAGCGCTCGGGGATCTCCCAGCGAAACTTGCGGTAGACCTCTTCATAGCTGTTGCCGCTGGGCATCATGGGCGAACGCATCCTCCGATTCTGACCTTGGCCGCGCCGGCGGCGGCTGAATTTCCGTTCACCATAGCGCGGGCATGCTGGCAAGTGGAAGACCGGGCGGGTAGACTTGCGGCATGGCACCCGACGACAGCGCCCCGGGAGCGGTCCGCGACATCGTTCCGTCCGTCTGTCCGCACGATTGCACCAGCACTTGCGCGCTGGAGGTCGAGCGGCTCGACGCCAGCACCATCGGCCGCATCCGGGGCTCGCACCGCAACACCTACACCGCCGGCGTGATCTGCGAGAAGGTCGCCCGCTACGCCCAGCGCATTCACCATCCCGATCGAGTGACCCGGCCGCTGCGTCGCACGGGGCCGAAAGGGTCGGGGCAGTTCGCGCCGATATCCTGGACCGACGCGCTCGACATCGTCGCCGAGCAGTTCCAGAAGAAGGCGGCGCAGCACGGCAGCGAAACCGTCTGGCCCTATTTCTACGCCGGCACGATGGGCCTCGTGCAGCGCGACGGCATCCAGCGGCTGCGCCACGCCATGCGCTATTCGCGCTGGTATTCGACGATCTGCGTGACCTTGTCAGATACCGGCTGGAACGCCGGCGTCGGCTCCAAGCGCGGCATCGACATGCGCGAGGTCGACGAGCATTCCGATCTGGTGGTGATCTGGGGCGGCAACCCGGTCAACACCCAGGTCAACGTCATGACGCACGCCATGAAGGCGAAGAAGCGCGGCGCGAAGCTGGTGGTGGTCGATCCCTATCGCACCGGCACGGCCGAGCAGGCCGACATGCATCTGGCGGTGCGGCCGGGCACCGACGCGGCGCTGGCCTGCGGCGTCATGCACGTGCTGTTTGCGGAGGGCTACGCCGACTGGGACTACATGCGCCGCTACACCGACGCGCCCGACGAACTGGCGGCGCACGTCGCCAGCCGGGATCCCGCCTGGGCCTCGGCGATCACCGGGCTGGGCGTCGAGCAGATCGTCGCCTTCGCCAGGCTCTACGGCGGCACGAAGAAGAGCTTCATCCGCTGCCATCACGGCTTCTCCCGTTCGCGCAACGGGGCGGTCAACATGCACGCCGTCACGTGCCTGCCGTCGGTCACCGGCGCCTGGCAGTTCAAGGGCGGCGGCGCGCTCTATGGCCACACCGGCATCTATCCGCTCGACCGCACGTTGATCGAGGGGCTGGACGTCGAGGACAAGTCGCTGCGCCAGCTCGACCAGTCGCGGCTGGGCCCGATCCTGACCGGCGACGCCGAGGCGCTGAAGGGCGGCGGGCCGGTCACGGCGCTGCTGGTGCAGAACACCAACCCGGCCATGGTCTGTCCAGAGCTCGACCTGGTGCATCGCGGGCTGGCGCGCGAGGATCTGTTCACCTGCGTGCACGAGCAGTTCATGACCGAGACGGCGGCGTTCGCCGACATCGTGCTGCCGGCCACCATGTTCCTGGAGCACGACGACTTCTACACCGCCTCCGGCCATACCTATTTCCAGGTGACGCGCAAGGTCGTCGAGGCGCCCGGCGAGTGCCGCGAGAACCATTACGTCATCTGCGAACTGGCGAAGCGGCTGGGCGCCCGTCACCGCGGCTTCGAGATGACGGCCTGGGAGATCATGGACGAGACGTTGCGCAAGTCGGGCATGTGGGACGCGCAGACGAATTTCGACCGCGGCGGCCAGGATTTCGTTGCCGACTTCGACACGCTGCATTTCCGCAACGGTTTTCCCAATTCGCAGGGCCGTTTCCGCTTCAAGCCGGACTGGCAACGCTATGGCGGTCGCGGCGCGGAAATGCCGGAACTGCCGGATCACTTCGACGTCATCGACAAGGCGACGCCGGAAAAGCCGTTCCGGCTGGTGGCGGCGCCGGCCAGAACCTTCCTCAACTCGACCTTCACCGAGACGCCGGGATCGCTGCAGCGCGAGAAGCGGCCCACGGCGCTGATCAATCCGCAGGACTGCCTCCGTCTCGGCATCGCTGCCGGCGATCGCATACGGCTGGGCAACGAGAAGGGATCGGTCATCGTTCATGCCCTGCCCAAAGACGGCCAGCAGTCCGGTGTCGTCGTCGTCGAGGGCATCTGGCCCAACCGCAATTTCGAGAACGGCGTCGGCATCAACCTGCTGACCAGCGCCGAGCCGGGCTACCCCAATGGCGGCGCGGTGTTCCACGATACCGCGGTCTGGCTGCGTCGCGAATGAGGCGCGGCAGATGAGGCTCGGCAACACGCTGCGGCGCGAGGCGATCAGGACGCCGGGCCGCGCCCATGTCGTGGTGCTGGGCAACGAAAAGGGCGGCTCGGGCAAGTCGACGACGGCGATGCACCTGGCGGTGGCCCTGCTGCACGACGGCGCGAAGGTCGGGACCATCGACGTCGACGGTCGACAGGGGACTTTCACCCGCTATGTCGAGAACCGTCACGCCTATGCCAGGACCAATGGCATCGCCCTGCCGACGCCGGAGCATCGCGTCGTGCTGCCGAGCGAACTGGCGACGCGGACCGATTCCGAGGCGGCCGAGCGCGAGCGCTTCGGCAATGCCTTCGCCGAGCTTGGCGGGGCCTGCGATTTCCTGATCATCGACACGCCGGGCTCGCACACGCATCTGTCGCGGCTGGCGCATATCGAGGCCGATACGCTGCTGACGCCGCTCAACGACAGTTTCATCGACCTCGACCTGCTGGCGCGGGTGGAACCCGACACGCTGCGCATCCTGCGTCCCAGCGTCTACAGCGAGGCCGTGTGGCAGCAGCGCCAGATGCGGGCGGCGGCGGGCCATCGCCCGGTCGACTGGATCGTCATGCGCAACCGGCTCGCCACACTGGATGCGCGCAACAAGCGCGACATGGAAAAGGCGATCGCCGCGCTGGCGCAGCGGCTGGGTTTCCGCGTCGCGCCGGGACTCAGCGAGCGCGTGATCTACCGCGAACTCTTCCTCAAGGGACTGACCCTGCTCGACCTGCGCAAGGGCTCAGGCGTTTCGATGACGCTGTCGCACGTCGCCGCACGCCAGGAAGTGCGCACGCTGCTGGCCGAACTCAACCTGCCGCCGCCGGTTGCCGTCGCGGCAGGATAAGCCAGACATAGGTCACGATCTGGAGGGCGAGGGCGACGGCGAACGCGGCCGAGTAGGCCTGCGCCGGATAGGCGCCGGCGGCGTCGCGGCTCCACAGCGCGATGATCTCGCCCATGCCGTACTGCAGCAGGAACGCCATGCTGAACATCAGCATGTTCATCCCGGTCGTCACCCGGCCGCTGAGATGCAGCGGAAACATGTGGCTGAGGATGGGGAAGCACAGCACGCCGGTGACGCCGAAGAATCCGTACAGCATCCAGGCTGCCAGAACGTTCGGCATGAAATTGGCGACCAGCGGCACCTGCAGCACCATGAGGATGAGGTAGCCGTAGCAGAGGGTGGTGAACGGCTTGACGCCGATCCGGCTCAACGCGCCGGAAATTACGCCCGAAAGCAGGAAGCCGCAGGTCATGGCGGCGGCGATCGCCAGCAGATATTGCGAGGCCACCGCGCTGTCCAGGCCGGCGACGTGGCGCAGCCATGGCCCCGTCCACAGCGTCTGAATGGACATGAACGAAGCCTGCGACATGACGGCGGCCGGTGCCAGGCGCCAGAACAGCTTGCTCTTGAACACCGAGGCGACGCCGGCCAGCGCTTCCTGCAGGCTCGATCGGGCATGGGTCTCGGGCTTCTCCGGCACGGCGGTGAGGAGGAACATGGCGACGCACACGGTCACGACTGCCAGCACGACGAAAACGCCACGCCAGTCGGTGTAGTGCAATGCCAGCTCGACCGGTGCGGTGGCGGACATGGCGCCGAGGCCGCCAAACGCCAGATGGAAGCCGTTGATCAGCGCCCAGCGCTCGGGCGGAAACCAGATCGAGATCGCCTTGAAGGCTGCCATCAGGCCGCCGGCGACCCCCATGCCGATCATGGCGCGCGCCAGGAACAGCAGGGAAAGCGAGTCTGCGATCGAGAACAGGAAGGCACCTGAGGCCGCCACCAGCAGGAGGATGGAATGCACTCGGCGCGGTCCGAACCGATCAAGCAGCAGTCCGAGCGGCAGTTGAAATGCGGCGAAGCTGACGAAGTAGGCGCTGGTCAGCAGGCCAAGATCGGCGGCGTCGAGCGACAGGTCGCGCGTGACGTCCTCGGAAATGACGGCGTTTACCGTCCGATACAGGTATGAGAGGAAATAGCCGAAGGCGAAAGGCAGATATACCCGGAAGAACAGCACGGACAGGCCGGTGCGGGCGCCATTGGCCAGCGTCTGGTTGGACATTTCCTTCCCCTGCGCGGGTCCGGCCCGCGGCCTCGTTATTGCGCCGGAAAGCCTTTATCTTTGGGCCGGCGATACAACATATGGGTTTAAGTGCCAGCAAACCGGGCGGCAAGGCAATGAGCGAAAAGAAGACCCCATCCTTGCAGAAAACGGGTACCGACGCGGTCGAGACGTTTCTCGGCAAGGTCGGAAGCCTGTCGCGCGTCGACGCGGCTGGCGGCCGGGGCCGGCTGCTGTTCGCGATGGACGCCACGGCGAGCCGCCAGCCGACCTGGCAGCAGGCCCGGGAAACGCAGTCGGAGATGTTCGCCGCCGCGCCGAGCGGCCTGGAGGTCCAGCTCGGCTTCTATCGCGGCGCTGGCGAATTCAAGGTCAGCAAGTGGCTGGATCAGGCCGAGAAACTGCAGCGCGCCATGATGGCCGTCGACTGCCTGGGCGGGTTCACGCAAATCGCCCGGGTGTTGCGGTATGCCGCCGAGCAGCATAGCCAGGAGCGCATTCATGCGCTGGTTTTCGTCGGCGATGCGCTGGAGGAACCGGTCGACGAGGTGTGCCATCTGGCGGGCCAGCTTGGTCTCGCCGGCCTGCCGATGTTCATTTTTCACGAGGGCGGCGATGCGCGGGCGGCCTCGGCGTTTCGACAGATGGCGCAGCTCAGCGGCGGCGCCTGCTGTCCTTTCGATCTTTCCAGCCCCGATCAGTTGCGTCGACTGCTGGGCGCAGTCGCCGCGTTCGCCAGCGGCGGTCGGAAGGCATTGTCGAGCTACGCCGACAGAAGCGGCGGCAGCGCGCGATTGTTGCTGGCCGGGATGAAGACGAAATGAGCTATCTGCTGCTGGCCGCGATCGCGGCGGCGCTGGTCTATCTGGGCATGCGCTGGTTCGTCTCCGCCGATCCTGCCCGCATCGCCTTCGTCGCCTCGACGGCGGCCATTACGATCGTCGCTGTAGTGGCGCTGCTGCTGATCTTCACCGGCAGAATCGGCTCGCTCTACATGCTTGGCATGCTGGCCGCGCCGGCGGCGATGGCCTGGTTCAGGCGTCGCAAGGCGGCGGCCGGCGGTTTCGGCGACCCCGGTGCGGCGCGTCCCGGCCGCAAATCCGAAGCAGTCAGCGCCTGGCTGCACATGGAACTGGACATGGACAGCCAGCGCATCGACGGCAGGGTCATGATGGGGCGGTTCTCCGGCAGGCGCCTTTCAGATCTCGATCCGCAGGCGCTCGTGGAACTCTATCGTGAGTGTCGCGACGATCCCGATTCGGCCAGGCTGCTCGAGGCCTATCTCGACCGTCGCCTCGGGGCGGAGTGGCGATCCGCCAGTGACGGTCACCGAGGCGGCCGTGGCGGCGGAGCCATGACTCGCGACGAGGCTCTCGAGATACTCGGGCTCGAAGAGGGCGCTTCGGCGGAAGCGATCAAGGCGGCGCATCGACGTTTGATGGCGCAGTTGCATCCCGACAAGGGCGGCTCGACCTATCTGGCAGCCAAGATTAACGAGGCGCGCGACCTGCTGCTTGGCGACTAAAGTGTGGCCGGCCGACTCTGCCTTGTTCGCCAGCGACTTATATGGCATTTACAGCCCGACATCGCCTCCGCGCGGGTGGCCTGCGCCATCCGCCGCAGAACCTTGAAAATCCGCGTTTCCGCAGGATATTGAATGAGCAGAGCCGTCCGAAAGGCCGTATTTCCCGTCGCGGGTCTGGGCACCCGCACCTTGCCCGCCACCAAGGCGGTGCCCAAGGAAATGCTCACGATCGTCGACAAGCCCCTGATCCAGTACGCCGTCGAGGAATGCCTGGCCGCAGGCATCGAGCAGTTCGTCTTCGTCACCGGTCGCAACAAGAGCGCCATCGAGGACCATTTCGATCACGCCTACGAGCTTGAGGCGACGCTGGTCGAGCGCAAGAAGACCGCGGAACTGAAACAGACCATGGAAAGCCTGATTCCGGCGGGCAATGCCATCTTCACGCGCCAGCAGCAGCCGTTGGGACTCGGTCACGCGGTGTGGTGCGCGCGACACTGGGTCGGCGACGAGCCTTTCGCCGTGCTGCTGCCCGACGAACTGACATTGTCCTCGCCAAGCTGCACGGCCGAACTGGTCGAGGAGCATGCCAGGACCAAAGGAAGCGTCATCTCCGTAGTCGACGTGCCGAAGGACCAGACCGGGCGCTATGGCATCGTCGTCACCGGCAAGGATGACGGCCGCCTCGCCGAGGTCGCCGGCATGGTGGAGAAGCCGAAGCCAGAAGTCGCACCATCGACCCTGGCCATCATCGGGCGCTATGTGTTGCTGCCGGAGGTTTTTCGCCATCTCGACCGGCAGGAGCGGGGGGCCGGCAACGAGATCCAGCTCACCGACGCCATGGCCAGGATGGTCGGCAATGCGCCGTTCCATGCCTTGCGCTATACCGGCCGTCGTTACGACTGCGGCAACCGGCTGGGATTCCTCGAGGCCAATCTGGCGCTCGGCCTGACGCACCCGGAAATCGGACCGGACGTGCGCCGGATGGCGCGAACCCTGCTCGAGAAATAGAACCAGTCGGCATCCAGCCCGGAGTCAGTCGATGCGCATCGCCATGATCGGTACCGGCTATGTCGGCCTCGTGTCGGGAGCGTGCTTCTCGCAGTTCGGCTTCGACGTGGTTTGCGTCGACAAGGATGCACGCAAGATCGCGGCGCTCGAACGCGGCGAGATCCCGATCTTCGAGCCCGGTCTCGATCGGCTGGTGGCCGACAACGTCGAGAAAGGGCGCCTGCACTTCTCGACCGATCTGCCGGGCGCGGTGAAGGACGCCGATGCCGTCTTTATCGCCGTGGGGACGCCAACCCGCCGCGGCGACGGCCATGCCGATCTCTCATACGTGTTCGCGGCGGCCGAGGAAATCGCTGACGCTCTGACCCGCGACGCCGTGATCGTGACGAAATCGACTGTCCCCGTCGGCACAGGGCGCAAGGTCGCCGAGATCGTGCGCGGACGCCGGCCGGACCTGAATTTCGACGTCGTGTCCAATCCGGAATTCCTGCGTGAAGGATCGGCGATCGAGGATTTCATGCGGCCTGACCGGGTCGTCATCGGAGTCGAGTCCGAGCGCGCCCGGGCCGTGATGCAGCAGATCTACCGGCCGCTGTTCCTCATCGAAACGCCGATCGTCTTCACCGGATTGGAGACGGCCGAGCTCATCAAGTACGCCGGCAACACTTTCCTCGCGACCAAGATCACCTTCATCAACGAAATCGCCAATCTCTGCGAGAAGGTAGGGGCGGACGTGCATGACGTGGCGCGCGGCATCGGGCTCGACGGGCGCATCGGCCGCAAGTTCCTGCATGCCGGCCCCGGCTTCGGGGGGTCGTGCTTTCCCAAGGATTGCCTGGCACTGGTGCACACCGCGCGCGAACACGAGGCGCCGCAGACCATCGTCGAGACGGTGCTGGCGGTGAACGCGTCGCGCAAGAAGGAGATGGCCAACCGGATCATCGAGGCTTGCGGCGGATCGGTCGCCGGCAAGACGATCGCGGTGCTGGGTCTGACTTTCAAGCCCAACACCGACGACATGCGCGATTCGCCGGCGCTGGAGATTCTGCCGGCTCTGGTCGCATCCGGCGCGCGTGTCCGCGCCTACGATCCCGAAGGCATGGACGAAGCCCGCAAGCTGCTGCCGGAGATCGAGTACTGCAGCGGCTCGTACGAGACGATGGAAGGCGCCGACGCCCTGACGGTTATCACCGAGTGGACCGAGTTCCGGGCGCTGTCGCCGCAACGCATCAAGTCGCTGCTGCGGACGCCGGTCATCGTCGACCTTCGCAACGTCTACAACCCGGCGGACATGAAGGCGGCAGGCTTCGTCTATCGCAGCATCGGCCGACCGAGCATCTGAAGGAGCGAGTGACCACGGCATGCCGCAGAATTTCTCCCACAAGTTCGAGCCTACCATCCTGCGCGAGTACGACATTCGCGGCATATTCGAGAAGACGCTGCAGGTGGCCGACGCGCGCGCCGTCGGCCGCGCGTTCGGTTCGCTCGTCAGGCGCAACGGCGGCAAGACCGTCGCGGTCGGCCGCGATGGACGGCTGAGCTCGCCGATCCTGGGGCCGGCGCTCATCGCAGGACTGACCGAGGCGGGGATCGATGTCGTCGATATCGGGCTGTGCGCCACGCCGATGCTGTACTTCGCCGTCTATCATCTCGACGCCGACGGCGGCGTCATGCTGACGGGATCGCACAACCCGTCCGACTACAACGGCTTCAAGATGATGATGGGCAAGAAGTCGTTCTTCGGCGAGGACATCCAGAAGCTCGGACGTCTGGCGGCGTCAGGCGACGTCGAAAGCGGCAAGGGCAGCGTGCGGCAGCAGCCGATTCTCGACGCTTACGTCGACCGCGTGCTACAGGGTTACGACGGCGAACGGGCGCCGAACGTGGTGTGGGACATCGGCAACGGCGCGGTCGGCGTGAACATCTCCAAGGTCGTGGCGCGCCTGCCGGGCAGGCATATCGTGCTGAACGAGAAGGTCGACGGCACGTTTCCCGCACACCATCCCGATCCGACGGTCGCCCGCAACCTGGTGCAGCTGCAGAAGGCGGTGATCGACAACGGCTTCGACATCGGCATCGCTTTCGACGGCGACGGCGACCGCATCGGCGTGGTCGACAGCCGCGGCCGGATCCTGTGGGGCGACCAGTTCCTGGTGTTCATGGCGCGGGACGTTCTCAGGAAGTACCCCGGCGCGCCGATCATTGCCGACGTCAAGGCCAGCCAGGTGCTGTTCGACGAGGTCGCGAAAGCGGGCGGCAAGCCGGAGATGTGGAAGACCGGCCATTCGCTGATCAAGAGCCGCATGGCGGAGACGGGGGCGCCGCTGGCCGGCGAGATGAGCGGCCACATCTTCTATGCCGATGGCTGGTACGGCTTCGACGATGCGCTCTATGCCGGCATCCGGCTGCTGGGCGTGCTCGGCCGTTCCGACAAGACCCTGGCCGAACTGCGCGACGGGCTCGAGGACGTGGTCAACACGCCCGAGCTCCGCTTCGATTGCGAAGACACGCGCAAGTTCGCCATCGTCGAGGAGGTCAAGACGCGGTTGAAGCAGCAGGGCGCCGACGTCAGCACGGTCGATGGCGTTCGCGTCAAGACGCCGGACGGCTGGTGGCTGCTGCGGGCTTCGAACACCCAGGCGGTGCTGGTGGCGCGTTGCGAGGCCAAGGACGAAGCCGGGCTGGAGCGGCTGCGCGACCAGCTCAAGTCGGCGCTGGCGGCCAGCGGAATAGAACTGCCGGACGAACCGACCGCCGGACACTGATCCGCGCCATGCGCTTCTTCTTTTT
>JBFWZG010000003.1:17253-49200 GCA_050185515.1 Reyranellaceae bacterium | reverse complement strand
CCGGCGAGCATCCCGACAAGCCGATGCTTTTCACGGCACCTCTCTGGGTGGCGCGCCAGCGGGCCAGGGAGCGCAACTGGCAGCTCAGCGAGGGCCTGTGCGCCTTCGCCGTGCCGGGCGGGGTGACAACCAGGGCGACCTACGAGTCCCTGCGCGATGAACTGCTCGGCGATCTGAAGCGGGCGCTGCCGGTCGACATGGTGGTGCTCGGCCTGCATGGCGCCATGGTTGCCGACGGCTACGACGATTGCGAGGGCGATCTGCTGGCCCGGGTGCGGGAAATGGTCGGTCCCGACGCCGTGATTGGCGCTGAGCTCGACCCGCATTGCCATCTGACCGAGGCAATGATGAAGCACGCCGACGTCATGGTGGCATTCAAGGAGTACCCGCATGTCGATCCGATCGAGCGCGCCTACGAGGTGGTCGATCTGTGCGCCGAAACGGCGCAGCGCAACATCAGGCCGACCAAGGCGTCGTTCGACTGCCGCATGTTCGGCATCTATCACACGCCACGCCAGCCGATGCGCGATTTCGTCGACCGGCTGAAGGCGATGGAGGGCAAGGACGGCGTGTTGTCGATTTCCATCGCGCACGGCTTTCCCTGGGGCGACGTCCCGGACATGGGCACACGCGTCCTCGTCATCACCGACAACGACCAGGAAAAGGCCGACCGGCTGGCGCGGCAGATCGGCGAGGAGCTGATCGCCTTGCGCGGTACGACGGCGCCGGAATACCTGACCATCGAGCAGGCGCTCGACCGGGCGGTAGCCGCACCGGCCGGGCCGATCGTCATCGCCGATACCGCCGACAATGCCGGCGGCGGATCGCCGTCGGATTCGACCTTCATTCTGCGCGCCATTCTGGAGCGCGGCATCTCCAATGTGGCGCTCGGCCCGCTATGGGATCCGGTGGCGGTGCGGTTCTGCCAGGAGGCCGGCGAGGGGGCGACGCTCGATCTGCGGCTGGGCGGCAAGACCGGACCGGTCTCCGGCGATCCGCTCGACGTCAAGATCAGGGTGTTGAAACTGGTCGAGGATTGCCGCCAGACCTTCGGCCAGACGGTGGCGATGATGGGCGATGCGGCGGCGATCCGCATCGAGCACCCTCGTGCCCGGGACGTCGATATCGTGATCAACGTCGCCCGCACCCAGGCCTTCGGCGCCGACATGTTCACCAATCTGGGGATCGATCCGACGCAAAAGAAGGTCGTGGTCGTCAAGTCGAGCCAGCATTTCCATGCCGCCTACGCCCCGCTGGCGAAGGAAGTGCTGTATGTCGGCGGGCCGGGCTGCATCGCCACCGATTTCGGCAGTTTCGAGTTCAAGCGGGTGCAGCGGCCGATCTGGCCGTTGGACTGACGCGATCGCTGCCGGGGCGGCGCCCATCTGATCGTCCGCCTATCCCCAGCCTCGCCTCTTGCGCGGGTGGCACGCTCATGGTTATTAGCGGCCTTTAATGACCGCGTCGCCCGCCTCCTCGATCCAGCTGCGCCACCTGCTCGGCATCGAGGGCCTTTCGCCCGAGACGATCTCGGCGCTGCTCGATCTTTCCGAGACCTACATCGAGCAGAACAGGCAGATCGACAAGAAGCAGTCGCTGCTGCGCGGGCGCACCATCATCAACCTGTTCTTCGAGAATTCGACCCGCACGCGCACCAGCTTCGAGCTGGCTGGCAAGCGCTTGGGTGGCGACGTCATCAACATGCAGACCTCGGTCTCGTCGGTGAAGAAGGGCGAGACCCTGCTCGACACGGCGATGACCCTGAACGCCATGCATCCCGACCTGCTGGTGGTGCGCCATCCCGAATCGGGCGCCGTGCAGTTGCTGTCGGAAAAGGTCAACTGCGCCGTCATCAACGGCGGCGACGGCAGCCACGAGCATCCGACCCAGGCGCTGCTCGACGCGCTGACCATCCGCCGCCGTCGCGGCCGGCTGCAGGGCCTGCTGGTGGCGATCTGCGGCGACATACTGCACAGCCGGGTGGCGCGCTCGAACATCCATCTGCTCAACACCATGGGCGCGCGCGTGCGCGTGATCGGGCCGCCGACCCTGATGCCGGCCGAGATCGACCGGCTGGGCGTCGAGGTGTTCCACGACATGCGCAAGGGCCTTGCCGACGTCGACATCGTCATGATGCTGCGGCTGCAGACCGAACGCATGCACGGTTCCTACGTGCCCTCGATTCCCGAATACTTCCGCTTCTTCGGCCTCGACAACGAGAAGCTGAGCAATGCCAAGCCGGACGCTCTGATCATGCATCCGGGCCCGATGAATCGCGGCGTCGAAATCGATTCGGAAGTCGCCGACGATATCGGCCGCAGCGTCATCCACGAACAGGTCGAAATGGGCGTCGCCGTCCGCATGGCCTGTCTGCAGGTGCTGGTCGGCCATCGGCGCAACGAGACGGCGGGCGCGCCGCCCAATGGCGGTGGGGCATGAGCCGCGACGATCGCGCGCCGCTGGAGCCGATGGCGCTGACCAACGTGCGGCTGATAGATCCGGCGAGCAATGCCGAAACGAAAGGCGCGCTGCTGATCCGCGACGGTAAGATCGCCGATCTCGGCCCCGGCCTGTTCTCCGCCGGCGCGCCGGCCGATCTGCGCGCCGTCGACTGCGGCGGCGCCTGCCTGGCGCCCGGGCTGGTCGATATCAGGGTGCATGCCTGCGAGCCGGGCGAGGAGCACAAGGAGACCATCGAGACGGCGGCGCAGGGCGCGCTGGCCGGGGGCGTCACCACCATGGTGCTGCTGCCCGACACGGATCCGGTAATCGACGATGCCGCGTTGGTGGAGTTCATCCAGCGCCGCGCCCGGCAGGTCAAGAAGGTCAACATCCATTGCTACGGCGCCGCCACCATGGGGCTCGAGGGCAAGGAACTCTGCGAATTCGGCATGCTGAGCGAGGCCGGGGCGGTCGCCTTCACCGACGGCACCAGGGCGCTGGCCAATGCCATCACCATGCGGCGCGCTCTATCCTATGCGCGCACCTTCGATGCGCTGATCGTGCAGCATCCGCTGGAGCCGGCGCTGTCCACCGGCGCCATGAACGAAGGCGAGATCGCCACAAGGCTCGGCCTGCCGGGCATTCCGGTCGAGGCCGAGGCAATCATGCTCGAACGCGACATGCGGCTGGTGGAGCTTACCGGCGGCCGCTACCACGCCGCCCATATCTCGAGCGCCGAATCGGTCGACATCATTCGCCGCGCCAAGAAGAAGGGTCTGCGCGTGACCTGCGATACGGCGCCGCCCTATTTCTGCCTGAACGAGACCTCGGTCGGCGAATACCGCACCTTCGCCAAGCTGATGCCGCCGCTGCGCTCGGAGACGGACCGCCGCGCCATCGTCGAGGGGCTGCGCGACGGCACTATCGACGTCATCGCTTCCGATCACTGGCCGCAGGATCAGGACAGCAAACGCCAGCCCTTCGCCCAGGCATTGCCCGGCATCGTCGGCCTGGAGACGCTGCTGCCGCTGTCGCTGGAGCTCGTGCACAACAGGTTCATGACCCTGCCGACGCTGTTCCAGCGCCTGGCGCTGGCGCCGGCCAGGCTGATGAAGCTGCCCGGCGGCCGGCTGGAGAAGGGCGCGCCTGCCGATCTCGTGCTGTTCGATCCGGACCGGCCGCGGCGCATCGAGGTCGCCACCTTCCGCAGCAAGTGCAAGAACTCGCCGTTCGACGAACGCCCGGTGCAGGGCCAGGTGCTGGCGACTTTGGTCGCCGGCCGGGTGCTGCATGCCGATGCGGCGGCGCCGGCGCAACTGTTGGGTTGAATTATGATCGAGGGCGTGTCGCTGAGCACCGCCTGGCCGCTCTTCGCCATCGCCCTGGTTGGCGGCTATCTTCTGGGATCGATCCCGTTTGGCCTCGTGCTGACCCGGATGGCCGGACTAGGGGATATCCGCTCCATCGGTTCGGGCAATATCGGGGCCACCAATGTGCTGCGCACCGGCCGCAAGGGCCTAGCGGCGGCGACCGTGTTGCTGGATGGCGGCAAGGGCGCGGTGGCGGTGCTGGCGTTCTGGCTGCTGTTCGGCGTCGCCGCCTCGCTGTTCGCCGGTTTCGGCGCGCTGCTCGGCCATCTCTTTCCGGTGTGGCTGCGCTTCAAGGGCGGCAAGGGCATGGCCACGACGCTCGGCGTGCTGCTGGCCGTGAAGCTTCCGCTGGGCATCATCGCCTGCCTGACCTGGCTGGCGGCGGCGTTCCTGTTCCGCATTTCCTCGCTGGCGGCGCTGCTGTCGGTCGCGGTAGCGACGCTGTGCGCCTGGATATTCGCCTACGCTCTGCCCGACTGGCGCTGGTCCACGCTTCCGGTGGCGATCCTGCTGTCGCTGATCGCCGTGCTGGTCTTCGCCAAGCATCACGAGAACATCGACCGGCTGTTGAAGGGCACCGAGCCCAAAATCGGACAGGGCAAGAAGCCCTGATCGGTTTGCAACCTCTGGTTTGTTGAGAACAAAATAAATACAACTATCATCCGGCCATGCGCAAGGCCGGTTTATCCTCGGATTTCGACACGTGCGAGCAAGTCGCTGCTTTGCGGCTGGCGCGCGGCAAAGGCATCGGACCGATCCTCTACGGCCGGCTGATCAGCCGCTTCGGTCTGCCGTCACGCGCGCTTGAAGCGCTGCCGGAACTTGCGGCGCGGGCGCAGGCCAAGGTGGCGGTCGCACCGGCTGGCGTGGCCGAAAGGGAATTGGCCGCCCTTGGCGGGATGGGGGGCCGGTTGTTGGTGCGAGGCGAGTCCTTGTATCCGCCGGCCCTCGACGCGCTGGCCGACGCGCCGGCCGTGCTGTCGCTTTTGGGCAACGCGGAAATACTGGCGCGCGACTGCATCGCCATTGTCGGCGCGCGCAATGCATCTCTGGCTGGCCGGCAGATCGCGGAAGGCTTCGCGCGCGACTTGGCGGGCCAAGGCTATGCCGTCGTCTCCGGCCTGGCGCGCGGCATCGACACGGCGGCTCATGCCGGTGCGCTGGCCGCCGGGCCCCAGGGCGGGGGCACGGTCGCCGTGATGGCCGGCGGGCTCGACCATATCTATCCGCGCGAGAACGAGCGGCTGTTCGCCGATATCATCGCGGCAGGCGGCGCCGTGGTGGCGGAGACGGCGCTTGGCACGGCGCCGACCGCGCGGCATTTCCCGCGACGCAACCGCATCGTCTCCGGCCTGTCGCAGGGCGTTGTCGTCGTCGAAGCGGCAGCCAGATCCGGATCGCTGATCACCGCTCGGCTGGCCGCCGATCAGGGGCGGGAGGTCTTCGCCGTGCCTGGCTCGCCGCTCGAGCAGCGCTGTCGCGGCAGCAATGGTCTGATCCGCGACGGTGCCTGGCTGGTCGAGTGCTCTGACGATATCGTTGCAAATATGCCACTGCACCGGGTGGCGCCGCCCCGTCTCAGCAGAGCGGTGAAAACCGTTCCGGAAAAACATGATTTTGCTGAGGAAATTCAGATGGATGAGGCTGGGGCAGGGATCGTCGATCTGCTGTCCTCGGGGCCGACGCCGGTTGACGAAATTGTCCGACAGTGCCAAACGTCGCCCTCCATTGTGGCCGGGGTGCTGCTCGAACTCGAGCTTGCAGGCCGGCTGGAACGGCATCCGGGCAATGCCGTTTCCCTGATCGCCTAGGCGTCCGCCGCCGGGCCGGTCGGGCCTTGGAAGCGCACAGCAACCACCGGCGCAGGGTCGGAAGACGGGCAGGCCAATGGACGTAATCGTCGTCGAATCGCCGGCCAAGGCGAAAACCATCGAGAAATACCTGGGGCCCGGCTACACCGTGCTGGCCAGTTTCGGCCATGTGCGCGATCTGCCGCCCAAGGACGGCTCGGTGCGTCCCGACGACGATTTCGCCATGAGCTGGTCGGTCGACGCCAAGGCCGAGAAGCGGCTCAACGACATCGCCCGCGCCGTCAAGGGCGCCAAGCACCTCTATCTGGCGACCGACCCCGACCGCGAGGGCGAGGCGATCTCCTGGCACGTCCACGACATTCTCAAGGACAAGGGCGCGCTGAAGGGCGTCGACGTCAAGCGCATCGTCTTCAACGCCATCACCAAGCGCGCCGTCACCGAAGCGCTGGAGCATCCGCGCGATCTCGACGATCCGCTGATCGACGCCTATCGCGCCCGCCGCGCGCTCGACTATCTGGTCGGCTTCACGCTTTCCCCCGTGCTGTGGCGCAAGCTGCCGGGCTCGCGATCGGCCGGGCGCGTGCAGTCGGTGGCGCTGCGACTGATCTGCGAGCGCGAGGCCGAGATCGAGGTTTTCCGCTCGCAGGAGTACTGGTCGGTCGAGGTCGACTTCCTCAACGCCCGCAACCAGAACCTGACGGCGCGGCTGACGCATCTCAATGGCCAGCGTCTCGACAAGTTCGACCTCGACAGCGAGACCAAGGCGCTGGCCGCGGTCGAACAGATCGAGCATCGCGTCTTCTCCGTCGCCGCGGTCGACCGCAAACAAGTGCGGCGCAACCCGCCGCCGCCCTTCATCACCTCGACCCTGCAGCAGGACGCCTCGCGCCGGCTGGGTTTCGGCGCCGGCCAGACCATGCGCACCGCCCAGCGCCTCTACGAAGGCGTCAGCATCGGCGGCGAGACGGTGGGCCTCATCACCTATATGCGTACCGATGGCGTGCAGATGGCGCCCGAAGGCCTGTCGCAGACCCGCCGCCTGATCGAAAGCCGCTACGGCAAGGAATTGCTGCCGGAGAAGCCGCGCTTCTATTCGAGCAAGGCCAAGAACGCGCAGGAAGCGCATGAGTGCATCCGGCCGACCGACCTGTTCCGCACGCCCGACGACGTCGCGCGCTATCTCGATCGCGACCAGCTGCGCCTCTACGAGCTGATCTGGAAGCGCACCGTCGCCAGCCAGATGGAAAGCGCCGTGCTCGACCAGGTGACGGTCGACATCGCCTCGGCCGACCGCAACGTGCAGCTGCGCGCCACCGGCTCGGTGGTCAGGGAAAAGGGCTTCCTCGTGCTCTACGAGGAGGGCAAGGACGAGGACAAGGAAGACGGCGAGGAGAAGATCCTGCCCGACGTCGCTACCGGCGAGAACCTGACGCGCAAGCAGACGCGGCCGGAGCAGCATTTCACCGAGCCGCCGCCGCGCTACTCGGAGGCCAGCCTGGTCAAGAAGATGGAGGAGCTCGGCATCGGGCGGCCGTCGACCTATGCCAGCATCATCGAGGTGCTGCAGGCCCGCAACTACGTGCGGCTCGATCGCAAGCGCTTCATTCCCGAGGATCGCGGCCGCATCGTCACGGCGTTCCTCGACAGCTATTTCAAGCGTTACGTCGAATACGACTTCACGGCGCGGCTGGAGGAGCAGCTCGACGACATTTCCGGCGGCCGCATAGACTGGCGCCAGGTGCTGCGCGAGTTCTGGAGCGCCTTCTCGCATGCCGTCGACGAGACCAAGGATCTGCGCGTCAAGGAAGTGCTCGACAAGCTCGATGCCGATCTCGGTCCGCATTTCTTCCCCGACAGCCCGAACGGGCGCGATCCGCGCAAGTGCCCGAATTGCGAGGGCGGCCGGCTGGGCCTCAAGCTCGGACGCTTCGGCGCCTTCATCGGCTGCTCCAACTATCCGGAATGCCGCTTCACCAAGCCGCTTGCGGTGCCGTCCGGCGACGAAGGCGAGGCCTCGCTCGACCAGCCGCGCGAACTGGGGCTCGATCCGGCCACCGGCCTGATGGTGACGGTGCGCAAGGGCCCGTACGGCAATTACGTGCAGCTCGGCGAGGCGAAGGAAAAAGAGAAACCCAAGCGCGTGTCGCTGCCCAAGCAGATGTCGCCGCTTGAGGTGACGCTGGAGCAGGCGCTCGGACTGCTCGGCCTGCCGCGCGACGTCGGCCTGCATCCAGAATCGGGCCAGATGATCACCGCCGGGCTCGGCCGCTTCGGGCCCTACGTCAAGCACGGCAGCACCTATAAGTCGCTGCCAGCCGACGACGACGTGCTGACCATTGGCCTCAATCGCGCCGTGACGTTGATCGCCGAGGCTAAGCCCGGCCGCGGCCGCGCCGCGCCGCTCAAGGTGCTGGGCGAGCATCCCGACGGCGGCGGCCCGGTGGAGCTCTACAGCGGACGCTACGGCCACTACGTGAAGCACGGCAAGGTCAACGCCACGGTGCCGGGCGAGATCGAACCGATGGCGATCACGCTCGAGCAGGCGCTGCCGCTGCTGGCGGCGCGCGCCGCCAAGACGGGGGCGAAGACCAAGGCAAAGAAAAAGGCTGCGCCGAAGGCCAAGGCCGCGACGACGAAGAAAGCGAAACCGCAGGGCGACGGCCCCGACGACGGCGGGACCGGCAAGGGCAAGAAGGCGGAGGCGTCCAAGCCGAAATCGTCAAAGAAGGCCAGGACGCCAGCCTCGCCTGAAGGCAAGTCGGACAAGAAGAAGAACGAGCCGCAGGCCGATGCCGCCTGAGCGTCGCCTCGCTGTCGCGACATAGCCCCGTGCCCCGCAGCAAGCCGCCGCGCCAGTCCCGTTCCGCCAGCCGGCGCCCGGCGAAGCCGGCCACCCGCGGCCTGCCGACGCGCGAGCAGGTGCTGCAGTTCATCCACGACAGCCCGACGCCCGTCGGCAAGCGCGAGATCGCGCGCGCCTTCGGCGTCGAGGCGGCGGATCGCATTCCTCTCAAGCGCCTGCTGAAGGAAATCGAATCGGAAGGCGCGGTGGCCCGCGGTCGCAAGCGCCGGCTGGCTGATCCCGACGCCTTGCCCGAGATGATCGTGCTGCAGGTGACCGGCCTCGATCCCGACGGCGAAGTGCTGGCGCGGCCGCTGCAGTGGGAGGACGGCGCCGAATTGCCGCACATCGTCGTGGCTCCGGACCGGCAGGGTGTGCCGGCGCTGGCGCGCGGCGATCGCATTCTGGCGCGTCTGCGCCGGGTCGGCGGCAGGAGCTACGAGGCGCGGGCGGTGCGGTTCCTCGGCAACCAGCCGCTCAAGGTGCTGGGCGTGTTCGAGGAGGCCGGGTGGGGCGGCCGCGGCCGCATCGTCCCGACCGACAAGCGGGCGCGCAACGAATACACGGTCGAGCCGGAGGACCGCGGCGAAGCCAGGCCGGGCGATATCGTCTGGGTCGAGCCGCTGGGGCCGCGCGGGGCGCGCGGCAAGGCAGGCAGGGCCCGCATTCTCGAACGTATCGGCTCGATGAACGAGCCGCGCACCGTCAGCCTGATCGCCATTGCCGCGCACGACATTCCCGTCGATTTCGGGCCCGAGGCGCTGCGCCAGGCCGAGCGCTGCAAGGCGGCGCCGTTGGGCGAGCGCATTGATTTGCGGTCCGTGCCGCTCGTGACGATAGATGGGGAGGACGCCCGCGACTTCGACGACGCGGTATTCGCCGAAGCGGACGACGATCCGGCCAACAAGAACGGCTGGAAGCTGATCGTCGCCATCGCGGACGTCGCCTGGTACGTGCGGCCCGACGATGCGCTCGACCGCTCCGCCGCGCGTCGCGGCAATTCGGTTTACTTCCCCGATCGCGTCGTGCCGATGTTGCCGGAAGCGCTGTCGAACGGCTGGTGCTCGCTCCGTCCGCGGGAAGACAGACCGGTTCTGGCGGTGCACATGCGCATCGATGCCAACGGGCGGCTGCTGTCGCATCGCTTCCAGCGCGCGATGATGAACTCCTCCGCGCGCCTCACCTATACGCAGGTGCAGGCGGCCCATGACGGCGCGTCCGACGAAACAACCGCGCCGCTGCTCGAGCCGGTGATCCGGCCTCTTTATGGCGCCTATCGCGCGCTGCTGGCGGCGCGCGAGAAGCGCGGGGCCATCGATCTCGACCTGCCCGAACGCAAGACCGTGATCGACGAGCAGGGCCGCATCGTCGACATCGCGCCGCGCGAACGCCTCGACAGCCACAAGCTGATCGAGGAATTCATGATCTGCGCCAACGTCGCGGCGGCGCAGGCGCTCGAAAGTCGGCGCATGCCCTGCATGTACCGGGTGCACGAGCCGCCCGATCCGCTGAAGATCGAGGCGCTGCGGGAGTTTCTCGGTACGCTCGACGTGCCGTTCGCCGGCGGCAGGCAGGTGCGACCGGCCGATTTCAACGGCGTGCTGGGCCGCATCGCCGGCACGCCGCAGGCGCGCATGGTCAATGAGATGATCCTGCGCAGCCAGTCCCAGGCCGTCTACAGCCCCGACAATCTTGGCCATTTCGGACTGGCGCTGCAGCGTTACGCCCATTTTACCTCGCCGATCCGCCGCTATGCCGACCTGCTGGTCCACCGCGCCCTTATCGCCGGCTTCGGCATGGGTGAAGGCGGTCTGCCCCGAGAGGCCGGGGAAGGTTTTCCCGAACTGGGCGTGGCGATTTCGGGCCTCGAGCGGCGGGCCATCGCAGCCGAACGCGACGCCAATGACCGCTACGTGGCGCTGTTCCTGGCCGATCGGGTCGGCGCCAGCTTCCTGGGACGCGTCAACGGCGTCACGCGGTTTGGCATGTTCGTCACGCTCGACGAAACCGGCGCCGACGGGTTGGTGCCGATCAGTTCGCTGGGTCGCGAGTATTTCGAGCATGACGAGCGGCGCCACTGCCTGATCGGGCGCAGCACCGGCACGTCCTACTTCCTGGGCGACAAGGTGCGGGTCCGGCTGGCCGAGGCCGAACCCATCACGGGCGGGCTGGTCTTCGAACTCGAGGCCGTTGTCGAAAGCATCGGGCAGTCGCTGCCGGCCGGACGTTCCGGGCGTAAGCCTTCTAACGCCGGCAGGAAAACCCGAGCCGTAAAGTCTCCGTCCCGGCGCAAGGGCAAGCCCGGCCCGCGAACGCGCCGGTAGGTCGCCTGCGGCAACATGGCAGTGCCGGATCGGTCGTCAGGAGGGCTCAGGTAGCTTAAATAAGCGGCATGAGCATGCAGACGGAAACCACGGTGGCTCCGGCGACCGAAACCGAGCAACTTCGCCTTGGCGGCCGGTCATGGCTGGCCGCCGCGCTCCTCGGATGGCGCGGTCGGTGTCCCAATTGCGGCGAGCGGCACCTCTTCACCGCCTATGTGAAAATGGCCTCCGATTGCCGTTCCTGCGGACAGGCTTTCGAGCCGTTCCGCGCCGACGACGCGCCAGCCTATTTCACGATCTTCGTGGTCGGGCATCTCATCGTTCCGGCAATGCTGATCGTCGAGCAGCGTTGGTTTCCAGATCTCTGGGTGCATGCCGCGCTCTGGCTTCCCGCCACATTGGGCCTCAGCCTTCTCCTGCTACCGCGAATCAAAGGGGCGGTGATTGGCCTGCAGTGGGGCCTCAACGCAAAACCGACGGAAATGCACTGAGTTCCCTCAAGCCGGGCTGTATTGCGACGCAGCGAATATGCTAATGTTGCGGTCGAGAGTTCCGTTTTCGAGGATTTTCCCGACCTTGTACCTCTCCGACCTAAGAGCTTCATTCCACACGGTATTCCAGCGCTCGCCGGTGCGTTACGGTATCGTCGGATTGGCTTTGCTGCTGCCGCTCGGTTCCTGCGTCACCGGCGGCGCCGACGTCGGAAACGTCGCCAGCCGGCCCGGCGGCGTCGAGCGGGTGGTCACATCCGGTTACTCCCTGATCGCCAGCCGCTATATCGATCCGGTCGAAACCCGCACGCTTTCCCTCTTCGCTCTGCGCGGCATGAGCAATCTCGATCCTGCCATCGAGATCGATGAACTGCCCAGTTCGCGGATCGCCGTGCGTCTGGGCGACAAGCAACTGGGCGCCTGGGATTCGCCGGGGGCGGACGATGTTCGTGGTTGGGCCCGGCTGACGGCGCAGGCGGTGACGGCTTCGTTCGGCACCTCGACCGTGCTGCAGGCCTACCAGAGCGATCGCGTGCTCAAGGCGGTGATGGAAGGGGCGCTGGTGCCGCTCGACAAGCATTCGCGGTATTCCGACCCGATCTCCGCGTCCGACGCGCGCTTCAGTCGTGAAGGCGCCGGCGGGATTGGCATCTCCATTCGCAGCGTCGATGGCCGCGTTCGCATCGCGTCGGTGTTCCCCGGCATGCCGGCGTCGAAAGCGGGTTTCAAGGTCGACGACGTCATCGCCCGCATCAATGGCGAGAATGCCGATGGATGGGACGAGCGGGAGATCGTCGTTCGCCTGCGCGGCGATATCGATACCGCCGTCACGCTGTCCGTGGTGCGGGCCGATGGCTCGGATTACACGGCCAGGATCACGCGCGCGCTCATCATTCCGCCGACCGTCCATTATGTCCGCGACGGCGACGTCGCTTTGATCAAGCTCAGCGGCTTCAACCAGGCGACGACTGCGCGGCTGCAGGATGCGATCGAGCAGGCACAGGCGGAGATCGGCGAGAACATGGCGGGCATCGTGCTCGATCTGCGCAACAACCCGGGCGGATTGCTGGACCAGGCGATTTCCGTGGCCGATCTCTTTCTCGAGGACGGGGTGGTGACATCGACGCGCGGGCGGCATCCCGACAGCGGTCATGTCTATCGCTCCGGCGGCGGCTCCATCGCCAGCAAGGTGCCGATGATCATTCTGATCAACGGCCGTTCGGCGTCGGCCGCCGAGATCGTCGCGGCGGCGCTGCAGGATCGGGGCCGCGCCGTCGTCATCGGCACCAACTCCTACGGCAAGGGGTCGGTGCAAACTGTCGTGCGCCTGCCCAACGAGGGCGAACTGACGCTGACCTGGTCGCGCCTCTACGCGCCGTCCGGCTACTCCTGGCACGAGATCGGCGTTATGCCCACGGTATGCACGGCCGACGTTGCGGGCGACGACGACAACCTTGGCGCACAGTTCGCCGAACGCACGCGGCGCATGACGGAAGTGATCGCGCTGTGGCACGCGAATCGCCGGCCGCCGACCGAGCGGCTGACGCGGCTGCGCGAGACCTGCAAGCCGTCGGACAGCGAAAGCGAGAAGGACACGCGGGTCGCCATCCGCATGCTGCATGATCGCTCGCTCTATCAGCGCGCCATTGGCGAGACCGTGGCGGCGCTGGCGCAGCGCGCCAACTGACCGCTCAGGCCAGCAATCCCAGCATCAGCGGCATCGTCACGGCCGCGAGGATCGTCGTGGCGGTAATGCCCGCCGCCATTAGCGGCGCGTCGCCGCCCAGCTGTCGCGCCAGCACGTAGGAGGCGGCCGAGGTCGGCAAGGTGGCCCACAGCACCACGACCGACAGCCCCAGCCCTTCCAGCCCGTACAGGGCGGCGAAACCGGCCATCACGGCAGGGAAAACCAGCAGCTTGAGGGCGCTCATTCCCAGCACCGGCCAGCGCGCGCGTCGCAGCATGCCGAGGTCGAGGGCGGCCCCCACCGCGAGCAGCCCCAGCGCGATCGATGCCTTGCCGAGAATGTCGGCGACCGTGTTGACCGCCGCCGGCAACTCGATGCCCGCGAGGTTTAAGGCGATGCCGAACAGACAGGCAAGGATCAGCGGATTGCTTGCGATCAGCTGCAGCTGACCGGCGAGGCTCAGTTTGGCCGTCTGGTTCGCCGTGCCGAAGCGGATCAGCATGGCGACGCACAGAACGTTGAGCGTCGGTACGCAGACGGCGATCGCCACCGCGAACAGGCCGATCCCCGGGCCGCCATAGAGGGCCAGGGCCGCAGCCAGCCCGACATAGGAATTGAAGCGCAGCGAGCCCTGATAGAAGGACGTGAACGACGGCCCGTCCATGCGGGTCGCCGGCCGCAGCAGCAGGGTGAGCGCGGTCATGGCCGCCAGCGCCGACAGCAGAGTGGCGATCAGCACCAGCGGCTCGTAGGCGCCGATTCTGGCGCTGGCCGTTTCCTTCACCAGCAGGGCGGGAAACAGGAAAAAATACATGAAGCGCTCGGCCAGCGGCCAGAATTCGCCGCCGGGAAAGCGCAGACGTTGCAGGGCCCAGCCGCCGGCGATCAGCAGGAAGATCGGCAGCAGCGCGGCGATGACGGCGCTCACGGCCGGCCCAGATTCGCCAGCCGGTCGAGCGCACCCTGCAGAATATAGGCGGCGGCGGCCCGATCGACGACTTCGCCGCGCCGCTTGCGCGACATGTCGAGATCGTCGATCAGCACACGTTCGACGGCGGCGGTCGACAGGCGCTCGTCCTGGAAGGCCAGCGGCATGTCGCGCCGCTCGAGCAGATTGGCGGCGAACTGGCGCACCGACTGGCAGCGCGGCCCCTCGCTGCCGTCCATCGCCAGCGGCAGGCCGACGATGAAGGCTCCGACGTCGTACTGCGCCGCCAGCGCGAAGAGCCGGTCGGCGTCGGCAGCGAACTTGCCGCGACGGATGGTCTCGAGCGGCGTCGCCAGGGTGCGCATGACGTCCGACAGCGCGACGCCTATGGTCTTGGTGCCGACGTCGAGGCCTGCCAGACGCTGGCCGGTGCGCAGCACCTGCGGCAGTTCGGCGAGGTCGATGACCGGCATGGCGATGGCGCCCCGCTCAGGGCCGCGGCCGGAATCCGTCCGGCGTGGCGAGGAAAACCAGTTCGCGCCGATCCGTCTTGCCGGTGGCGCAATCCTCGATCTCGCGGTCGAGGATCAGATCAGGATTGCCGTCCTTGTTCGCGTCGCCGGGACGGGCGGCGACGGCGATCAGCACCGAGGGCACCGACGGCGTCGTCTGGCAGCCGCCGCGGCGTGGATCGTAATGCGCCTGGAACAGCGTGGCGGGATTGCCGCCGTCCAGTCCCACCGCCTTGAAGGCGCGCAGCAGCAGGCCGCGATCGGGACGTTGCGATACGAACACCAGAGCGCGCTTGCCGCCGGGCAGCGTGAACAGCACCGGCGTTTCGACCGCGCCGTCGACCAGCTTCCGCATGCGCAGCGCGTTCTCGCCGAACTCGGCGACATAGACCGCGCTGTCGAGGCCGTTGTAGTCGGACACCGACACGATCGCCCGCTTGCCGTCGACGTCGCAGCTATGATCGATGCTGAAGTCGCCGCCCGGCCGCTGCCGGCGCATCCATTCGTCGACGCGCGGGCGCTGGCTGTCGGTCATTCCGGCATTGAGTTGCCGGCAGGCGATCGCGGGGGCGGCGCGCGCCGGATCGACGGCGAAAAGGCCGGTCGCCAGGAACGGGACGGCCATTGCCGCCAGGGCGAAGAACAGTCGCATGGGATGCCGGCGACGATAGGCGCTGCCCTTCCCAGGCACAAGAAAAATCGCGGAAATCCAAGGCTTCGCGGGGCCTGCCGCGACCGCGATGCCGTTGCGTGGGTCGGGGGCCGGTGATACGGTGCGCGCCTTCAAAACGGCCCTGGGAAGGATTATCCATGTCGCTGGACAAGCAGACGGTTGCGCGCATCGCGCGGCTGGCGCGGCTGAAAGTGCCGGACGCCGAGCTCGACGGGCTGGCGGGCGAGCTGTCCGGCATCATGGACTGGATCGAACAGCTCAACAGCGTCGATACCAGCGCCATCGAGCCGATGACCAGCGTCGCCGACCTCTCGCTGCCGATGCGCGAGGACGTCGTCAGCGACGGCGGCCAGGCGGCGCGGGTGCTGGCCAACGCCCCCGGCGGCGCGACGCTGCTCGAGCCCAACGACGCGAATGCCGGCGGCTTCTTCGTGGTTCCCAAGGTGGTCGAGTAGTCCCATGTCCAAGCCAACCGATCTGACCATCGTCGAGATGACGGCAGCACTCGCCAAGGGCACGCTGTCGGCGGTCGAACTCGCGGATGCCCATCTGGCGGCGATGGAGGCCCATCGTTCGCTCAATGCCTACATCACCGAAACGCCCGAACGGGCGCGCGAGATGGCCAGGGCTTCCGATGCGCGTCGCAAAAGCGGCACGGCCGGTCCGCTGGAAGGCGTGCCGCTGGCGATCAAGGATCTCTTCTGCACCGAGGGCGTGCTGACCACCGCTGCCTCTCACATTCTCGACGGCTTCAAGCCGACCTACGAATCGACCGTATCGTCGAAGCTGTGGCAGGCCGGCGCGGTGATGCTGGGCAAGACCAATCTCGACGAGTTCGCCATGGGCTCGTCGAACATGACCAGCTACTACGGCGCGGTCGAGAATCCCTGGAAGCGCCAGGGCGACAACCGCAAGCTGGTGCCGGGCGGCTCGTCCGGCGGCTCGGCCTCGGCCGTCGCGGCGCGCCTGGCACCGGGCGCCACCGGCACCGATACCGGCGGCTCGATCCGCCAGCCCGCCGCCTTCTGCGGCCTGGTCGGCATGAAGCCGACCTACGGCCGCTGCTCGCGCTGGGGCATCATCGCCTTCGCCTCGTCGCTCGACCAGGCCGGCCCGATCACGCGGAATGTCGCCGACGCGGCCTTGATGCTGCAGGTCATGTCGGGCCACGATCCGAAGGATTCGACGTCGGCGCCGATCGCCGTGCCCGACTTCACCGCCGCCTGCGCCCGTCCGATCAAGGGCCTGAAGATCGGCATCCCGAAAGAATATCGCGTCGACGGCATGGCGCCCGAAATCGAGACGCTGTGGGAACGCGGCATCGCCATGATCCGCGACGCCGGCGCCGAGCCGGTCGAGATCAGCCTGCCGCATACGAAGTACGCCCTGCCGACCTATTACATCGTGGCGCCGGCCGAATGCTCCTCGAACCTGGCGCGCTACGACGGGGTGCGCTTCGGTCTGCGCGTGCCCGGCAAGGACCTGATCGAGATGTACGAAAACACGCGCGGCGAGGGCTTCGGCAAGGAGACCCGGCGACGCATCCTGATCGGCACCTACGTGCTGTCCGCTGGCTACTACGACGCCTACTACAAGAAGGCGCAGCAGGTGCGGGCGCTGATCGCGCGCGACTTCACCGAGGCGTTCGAGAGATGCGACTCCATCCTGACGCCGACCGCGCCGTCCGCCGCCTTCGCCATGGGCGAAAAGATGGACGATCCGGTGACCATGTATCTCAACGACGTGTTCACCGTGCCGACCTCGCTGGCCGGCCTGCCGGGCATTTCAGTGCCGACCGGGGTGGATGCCGGCGGGCTTCCTCTGGGGCTGCAGGTGGTTGGGCGCGCCTTCGACGAGGAAACCGTGTTTGCCGTCGGCGCGGCTCTGGAGAAGGCTGCAGGCCTGTCGCTGAAGCCCGCGGGGTACTGAGCGGCTCCTCGCCGCCTTGGAGGCTGGCATGCGCACACTTCTGCTGTCGCTGACGATGCTGCTGGTGGCCGGTGCGTCGCTGGCGGCCCCCATCGATCCGGCGTTGCAGAAGGAACTGCTGGCCGTCTACGACGCCTTCAACGCCACCGTCGCCAAGGGCCAGTACGACAAGGCGGTGGCCCAGCGCCCGGCCGAGGCGCGTGCCCAGTTCAAGAGGCAGCTCAAGACGGCGGAAGACCGCAAGGCGTTCATGGAAATGTCGACGCTGATGACCCCGGACTCGATCGAGATCACTTACAGCCGCCTGTCCGCCGACGGCAACAAGGCCGTTCTGGTCGGCGCCGCCGCCAAGATCGTGCCCAAGGGCTTGAAGGATCCGGCGGCGCCGCCGCCCGGCACGGTCATTTCGTCCGAACTGACCCTGCAGTTCGTCCGGGAAGACGGCAAGTGGAAGTATCTCAGCCAGAGCTTCGGCATGGACCCCGCCAGGATCAAGGCGTGCAACGAGATCGCGTTCGAACCGCTCGATGCCTACGACACGACCAAAGGCCTGTCGGCCGGCGGGCCGATCGTGCGGGTCGATTTCAAGGCCGACCACACGCTGGTGATCTTCCGCGTGCTGGATGAGGAGAATTGCGCCTTCCTGCCCTCGCGCGAGGTGCTGACCAGGGGCGGTTTTGATGTCGACCTTCTGCAACCCTATGCGATCGTCTCGATCGAGGGCTTCCGTCACAAGAGCAGCGGGCAGAAGATCTGGGTCGACCAGCTCGACGTTTCCGAGGATTGAGCGGAACGTGGTAATGCAGGATTGGAAGCGCCGCGCGCGCGGCGAACTGGACTGGAGCGTGAAATGTCGTTGATCAAGGGCGAGACGGGCGACTGGGAAATGGTGATCGGGCTGGAGGTCCACGCCCAGGTCGTGTCGCAGTCCAAGCTGTTCTCCGGCGCGCCGACCGAGTTCGGCGCCGAGCCCAACACACAGGTGTCGCTGGTCGACGCCGCCATGCCGGGCATGCTGCCGGTGATCAACCGATATTGCGTCGAACAGGCGGTGCGGACGGGACTCGGGCTGAAAGCGGCGATCAACCTGCATTCGGTGTTCGACCGCAAGAACTACTTCTACGCCGACCTGCCGGCCGGCTACCAGATCTCCCAGTACAAGCAGCCGGTGGTGGGCGAGGGCGTCGTCGTGCTCGACATGAAGGACGCCGACAGCCGGGAAGTCGGCATCGAGCGGCTGCATCTGGAGCAGGACGCCGGCAAGAGCCTGCACGACCAGCACCCGACGCAGACCTATATCGACCTCAACCGCGCCGGCGTGGCGCTGATGGAAATCGTGTCGAAGCCCGACATGCGCAACGCCGACGAGGCGGCGGCGTATCTGACCAAGCTGCGTTCGATCCTGCGCTATCTCGGCACCTGCGACGGCAACATGGAGGAAGGGTCCATGCGCTGCGACGTCAACGTCTCGGTGCGCCGGCCGGGCGAAGGCTACGGCACGCGCTGCGAGATCAAGAACGTCAACTCGATCCGCTTCGTGAAGCAGGCCATCGAATACGAAGCGCGCCGCCAGATCGAGATCATCGAGGGCGGCGGCACGATCAAGCAGGAGACGCGCCTGTTCGACGCCAACAAGGGCGAAACGCGGTCGATGCGATCCAAGGAGGAGGCGCACGACTACCGCTACTTCCCCGATCCCGATCTGCTGCCGCTGGTGCTGGAGCAGAGCTTCGTCGACGGCATCAAGGCGTCGCTGCCGGAACTCCCGGACGAGAAGAAGGCGCGCTTCGTCGCCGAGTACGGACTGTCGGTCTACGACGCCGGCGTGATGGTGGCCGAACGCGAGACGGCGGAATTCTTCGAGGCGGTCGCCAGGGGACGCGACGCCAAGCTGGCGGTCAACTGGGTGATGGGCGATTTCTTCGCCATGCTGAACCGCCGCGGCGCGTCGGTCGCCGACAGCCCGATCAAGGCAGGCCAGCTCGGCCAGCTCATCGACCTGATCAAGGATGGCACCATTTCCGGACGAATCGCCAAGGACGTCTTCGTCCTGATGGAGGAGACCGGCAAGGATCCCGCCGTGCTCGTCGAGGAGAAAGGCCTGAAGCAGGTGACCGACACGGGCGCCATCGAGGCGGCGGTCGATCAGATCATCGCGGCCAATCCCGACAAGGTCGAGCAGTATCGCGCCAAGCCGACCATGCTGGGCTGGTTCGTTGGCCAGGTCATGAAGGCCACCGGCGGCAAGGCCAACCCGGCGGCCGTCAACGAGCTCCTGAAGAAGAAGCTCGACGCCTAGTCAAGGCGCGCCGCTGCCGCCTCCACCTGGGCGGCGCGCTGCGTGTGCATCGGGCCCATCCGTTCCTTCAGCGCCCCCAGCACGGCGGGGTCGGCGCTGCGCGGGTGGCCGCTGTCGAAGGGCGGCGCGGGATCGTACTCGATGATCAACTGCAAGGCCTGGGCCACCGCGTCGCCGGCGAGTTCGGCCGCGACCTGCAGGCCGAAATCGATGCCGGCCGTGACGCCGCCGCCGGTAATGATGTTGCCGTCGACCACGACCCTCTGGTCGGTAGCAATGGCGCCGAAGCGGGGCAGGAACTCCATCGCCGCCCAGTGCGTCGCCGCTTTGCGGCCCTTGAGAAGCCCCGCCGCGCCAAGCACCAGCGAGCCGGTGCAGACGGCGGTGACGTACCGTGCCCTTTCCGCCATGCGCCGGAGGAAGTCGAGAGTTTCCTGGTCGGTCAGCAGCGCGTTCATGCCGGGGCCGCCCGGCACGCAGATCATGTCGAGTTTCGGGCAGTCCGCGAAGGTGACGTCGGGCACCAGCATCAGCCCGCTTTCCGACCGAACCGGCTCGAGAGTCTTCCATACCAGCACCTGTTCCGCGCCAGGCAGGCGCGCCAGAACCTGTTGCGGGCCCGTCAGGTCGAGCTGGGTGATGTCGGGGAACGCCAGATAGCCGATGCGGAATGCGGTCATGCCAGCCTCCTGATTGCTTGTATCGAGCCTAGGCGAAGGCGGGGCCTGTGGGCAAAGGACAATGCGGCGGCCGCGATCTTTGCTATAACCCCGGGGAACCAAGTCATGCGTCGGCGGTTGCACTGCTGCCCCGCTGGCCGCCCAGTTTCCGAGGTCCCTAGATGACGATCCTTTCCGTCCGCCACCGGACGGTCTACAGCTACGCCAATCCGGTTGAATTCGGCGAGCATCGCCTGATGTGCCGGCCGCGCGACAGTCACGATCTGCGCCTGCTGGACACGACATTGACGATATCGCCGCCTGCCGCAGCGACGCGGTGGATTCACGACGTGTTCGGCAACTCGATCGCGATCACCAATTTCACGGAACGCGCCACCGAACTGGTGTTCGAATCGACATTTCGCGCCGAACACTATCCGCTGCCGGCGCGCGAGATCGTTCTCGAGGAGTATGCCCGCGCGCTGCCCTTCAGTTATGCGGTCGATGAAATTCCCGATCTCGGGCGACGCAGCGAGCGGCACTATCCCGATCCCGACCGCACCATCGATCTGTGGGCCCGTTCGTTCCTAGAAAACACGCGAGAGAACTCGACCATGGAAGTGCTGATCGCGCTCAACAAGGCGATCAAGGCGGAGTTCAGCTACGCCCGGCGCGAGGAGGAGGGGACTCAGCTTCCAGCCGACACGCTGCGCACCAAGTCGGGTTCGTGCCGCGATTTCGCGCTGCTGATGATGGAGGCGGTGCGGACTTACGGCCTGGCGGCGCAATTCGTCTCCGGCTATCTCTACGACGAGAAGCTGATCGGCGCGCAAGGCGGGCTGGTCGGCGGCGGCGAGACCCATGCCTGGCTGCAGATCTATCTTCCGGGCGCCGGATGGGTCGAATTCGATCCGACCAACGCACTGGTCGGCGGTCGCAATCTCATTCGCGTCGCCGTGGCGCGCGATGCTTTCCAGGCCGTGCCGCTGGCGGGCAGCTTCACAGGCCAGCCGGGCGACTTCCTCGGCATGCAGGTTTCGGTCGAGGTCACTGCCGAATAGCCGATCATCTCCACATTCGATTTGTGGAATTGTCCCTGCGCTATGCGCCGGTGTGTCCTGCCGTCCTCGCCGGTTGACCGCTCGTTTGCAGCCGATAGGCTCGCGGCGGGAGCTGAACGCAATGCGGGAATGGATCCATGATCGACCTTTACTACTGGCCGACGCCGAACGGCTGGAAAGTCACGATTTTTCTCGAAGAAGCGGGTCTGCCGTACCAGCTCATTCCGGTGAACATCAATGCCGGGGAGCAGTTCAAGCCTGACTTCCTGCGCATCAGCCCCAACAACCGGATGCCGGCCATCGTCGATCACGCCCCACCGGGCGGCGGCGATCCTGTCTCGATCTTCGAATCGGGTGCCATTTTGCAGTATCTGGCGGACAAAACCGGCAAGTTCATGCCAGGCGACCTGCGCGGCAAGTACGAGGTGCTGCAATGGGTTAACTGGCAGATGGGCGGGCTGGGACCGATGTGCGGCCAGAACCACCACTTCAGCGCCTACGCGCCGGAGAAGATTCCCTATGCCATCGATCGCTACGTCAACGAAACCAATCGCCTTTACGGCGTCCTCGACGGGCGGCTGGCGGATCGCGACTTCATCGCCGGCGACTACTCGATCGCCGACATGATGTGCTGGCCGTGGATCGTTCCGCACGAACGCCAGAGCCAGAAGCTGGAGGATTTTCCCAATCTGCGCCGCTGGTTCGAGACGATGAAGGCCCGGCCGGCGGTGCAGCGCGGCTATGCCGTCGGCAAGGAGCTGCGCCAGCCCATTGCGAATGTCAGCGATGAGGCCAAAAGAATCCTGTTCGGTCAGACGGCCAGATCGGTCGAGAAATCGGCGCGGCAGGTCTAGTACCGCCAGGAGCCGGGGAGGGAGCCTCGAATGTTCGATCTCTATACATGGACGACGCCCAACGGTCGGAAAATCTCGATCATGCTCGAGGAATGCGGACTGCCCTACAAGGCGCATCCGATCAACATCGGCAAGAACGAACAGTTCGCGCCGGATTTCCTCAAGATCAGTCCCAACAACAAGATCCCGGCCCTGGTCGATAGCGACGGTCCGGACGGCAAGCCGATCGCGCTCTTCGAATCCGGCGCGATTCTCTGGTATCTGGCGGAGAAGACCGGCCGCTTCCTGCCGCAGGATCCCAGGGCACGCTACACAACCATCCAGTGGCTGATGTTCCAGATGGGCGGGCTGGGGCCGATGCTGGGGCAGGCCCACCATTTCCGTCGCGCGGCCCCCGAGCAGGTGCCCTATGCGATCAAGCGCTACACCGACGAGGCTGCGCGCCTGTACGGCGTGCTGGACAAACGGCTGGGCGAGGCCCCGTTCGTCGCGGGGGCGGAGTACACGATCGCCGACATTGCCACATACCCCTGGATCGCCCGGCACGAATGGCACGCGCAAAAGCTGGAGGATTTTCCCAACGTCAAGCGCTGGTACGACGCGCTGTCGGCCAGGCCTGCGGTTCAAAAGGGAATGGCCGTCCCCGCCGTCTGAGTCTGCGCGTCCAACCGGCTGTTCTGCCCCGAAAAAACCTTGGCGCCGACACCTGCCTGTAACCATCTGCAGGCAATGTCCCGGCCATGTCGCTATACAACGCGCTGGCCCGCGCCAAGGGCATACTGATCGATCTCGACGGCTGCTTTCTTGAAGGAACATCGCTGGCGCCGGGCGCCGGCGAGCTCTTCGAGCGTTTCGGCGAGCGCATCGCCTTCGTCTCCAACAATTCAAGCCATACGCCGGAGCAGATGGCCGCGGAACTGGCCGTCTGCGGGGTCAAAGTGCCGGCGTCTCGTATCTTCCTCGCCGGGGCACAGGCGGTTAGCTGGCTTGGCACCCATCGCGGCACGTTGCGCGTGTTTGCGCTCGCCAGCCGCAGCATCCGGCACCTGGCGCGCAAGCAGGGGCTGAACCTCACGCTGGAAGACCCGGAGATCGTGCTGGTGTGCCGCGACATCGAACTGACCTACGATCGCCTGGCCGTGGCCGTCGCCGCCCTGCAGGAGGGCGCCGAACTGATCGTGGCTAATCCCGACCTGACCCATCCCGCTACGGCCGGGGTGGCGGTGCCGGAAACCGGCATGCTGCTCGCGGCCTTGCGCGCGGCCGTGCCCAGCGCCCCTGCCATCGTCATCGGCAAGCCGCGCGTGACCATGTTCGCCGCCGCCCTGCGCCGCCTTGGCGTGAGGCCGGAAGAGGCGGTGATGATCGGCGACAACCCCTCGACGGACGGCGCCGGGGCCGCTGCACTGGGGATTCCCTTCGTTCTGGTCGGTCGCCGGCGCGAGGCGATGGTCCGTGATCTTGGCGGGCTGCTGTTCGAACGCGCCGCCTGAAGTCAGGGCGAGCGATAGACCGTCGCGCACTGCTCGGGAATTTTCGGTCTCAGCGGCGTCGTGCGCTCGCTGGGCGGCCGGCCCCGCACCCGGTCCTGCGCCACCGTCAGCCACCAGTCGAGGTCCTGGCCGCAGCCGTCGTCGTTGCCCAGCGGCGCCTGCGGAACGCAGTCGGGGCTGTCGGTCGGGCACGACAGGCGGACGTGGAAATGCTCCATATGTCCGTACCAGGCCCGGATCTTCGCCAGCCACGGCCGCGGTCGCGGCACGGTCTCGCAGAGCCGCTTCTTGATCTGCCAATGAACGAAGATGCGATCGACCCGCGCCGGTTCGGCCGCCATGCGCAGCAAGTCGACGTGGCCCTGCTGGAAGTTTTGTTCGTCGATCGCTTCCTGATCGGGCGTCACCAGCGACGGCAACACCGGATTCTCGCGCTCTTTGGGATGGAGGCGCGGCTTGGGCAGCAGGTTGAACCAGATATCGATGTCGAGCCCGGTCTGGTGGCTGGAATGGCCGAACGACATCGGCCCGCCGCGCGGCTGGCTCATGTCGCCGACATAGACCGGCGGCAGCCCGGTGCGTTCGATGCGGGCGCCGAGTTCGCTCATGTAGCGCACGGTGAGCGGATGCGCCCAATGCCGGTTGCGACTGACGCGGATCGTCTGGTAGCCGGGGCCGTCGGGCGCCAGCGGCACGGCGCCGGCGATGCAGCCGGCGGCGGCGCTGCCGAAGACGCGCGGCGCGCTATGGGTCGGCCGCGGCGGCTTGCTCCAGTCCTCGAGGCCGGGATTGGCGCTGGCGGGGAGGACGCTGGCTGCCAGCAGAATGCAGGCAACTGCCGGCCGTCGCCACGACGGCCGGCGGCTCTCACCGGTTATCCGGTTAGAGATAGACCGTGCCGCCGTCGACCATGTGGGTCTGTCCGGTGACGAACTTGCTGGCATCGCTGGCAAGATACACGATCGTGCCGACCAAATCCTCGGTCTCGAGATTGCGCTGCAGGGTCTGGCCCGAGGCGATGACCTGCTTGGCCTTGTCGAGCTTGGCGCCGAAGAACTCCGTCGTTCCTTCGGTCATCACCGCCGACGGCGCAACCGAATTGACGCGGATCCAGTCGCGCCCCAGTTCGCGCGCCAGGCTGCGGGTCATGCCGGTCACGGCGGCCTTGGAAACGGCGTAGTCGAGGGCGAAGGGCAGGCCGTAAATGGCGGCCAGCGACGTGATATTGATGATCGAGCCGCCGCCGCCCTTGCGCATATAGGGCACCACCGCCTTGCAGCAGTTCCATACGCCCTTGACGTTGACCTGCATGACCCTGTCCCACTGGCCCTCGTCGAGCTCGTCGAACTTGCCGCCCTTCAGCCCACCATAGAGCGCGGCGTTGTTGACCAGCGCGTCGATGCGGCCATAGGTGCCGAAGGCCTTCTCCGCCATCGCCTTGCAGGAGGCGAGGTCCGCCACGTCCAGGCTGACGCTGATCGCCTTGCCGCCGGCCTTGGAAATCGCCGCCACGGTGTCGTCGCATGCGCGCACGTCGCCGGCCACCACATTGGCGCCCTCGCGCGCCAGCGCCTCGGCGTAGGCGCGGCCGAGGCCGCGCGCGGCACCCGTTACAATGGCTGTCTTTCCCTGCATCTGCATGATATCCCTCCCGCCTTCGGAGCCGCATTCCGCACGGCCCTTTCTAAAAAACAAACGTTTGTTTACGCTATCGCCCCATGACTGACCAGCCCGACTACAGCCAGATTCGCCTGCAAATTGACGGCTGGATCGCCCGCCTGACCTTTGCCCGCCCGGCACGGCGCAACGCATTGACCTTCGAAATGATGGTCGAAATCAAGGACGCGATTGAACGCGTCGGCGCCAATTCCTCAGTGCGGGCGCTCGTTCTGCGCGGCGATGGCGGCTTCTACTGCGCCGGCGGCGATCTCAACGCCATGACCGACATGCCGGACCTGCCGGAAAGCGGGCCCGACCCGCTGATCCCACCCTATCGGCTGTTCGGTGACGCCCTGCTGGCGCTCAACGCGCTGCCCCAGGCGGTGATTTCGGTGGTCGAGGGGCCGGCGATCGGAGGCGGTTTCGGCATGGTGTGCTGCTCGGACGTGGTGATCGTGCACGAAAACGCGCGTTTCGGGATTCCCGAGCCGCGCGTCGGTTTCATTCCCTCGCAGATCATTCCGTTCATCGTGCGCCGGATCGGCGAGGGCATGACACGCCATCTGGCCGTGCTGGGCACGACGCTGTCCGGCATGGAGGCTGTGGCCGCCGGTATCGGTCGCCGACTGGTGCACAGCGAAGTGGAAATGAATTCGGCGCTCGAGGAGGCGTTGGCCAACGTGCAGCGCATGGAGCCGGCGGCACTGGCCTCGGTGAAGCGACTGGTGCTGTCCTGCGCCACGACCGCCGACCGCGACGTGCTCGACCGGGCGGCGCAGGAACTTGTCGGATTGCTGCGCAAGCCGGCGGCTAAGGAAGGCATCGGCGCCTTCATGGACAAATCTCTTCCGCCCTGGGCACGGGGCTAGCATCTCGGGAACCTGAAATGGCGAAAATCGCGATCATCGGCACCGGCGCCATGGGCTCGGTCTATGCCGGCCTGCTGGCGGATGCCGGCCACGACGTCTGGGCCATCGATACCTGGGTCGAGCATGTCGAGGCCATGCGGCGCGGCGGCCTGCGGGTGGAAGGGGCGAGCGGCGATCGCACGGCGCGTCTGAATGCCAGCACCCGCGCCGAAGATGCCGGTATCTGCGATCTGGTGATCATCGCAACCAAGGCGATGGACGTCGAGGCGGCGGCGCGCAGCGCCCGGACGCTGATCGGCGAGAACACGCTGGTGCAGACCATCCAGAACGGGCTTGGCAGCGCAGAGAAGGTAATCGGCGTGCTTGGCCCGGAGAAGGTCACCGTCGGTATCGTCGGCGGCTTCGGCGCCTCGCTGCGCGGCCCTGGCCACGTGCACCATAATGGCTGGGAAATGGTCCATATCGGCGAACTGGCGGCCCCCGCGACACCGCGACTGAAGACTTCGGCGGAGATCTGGCGCAGCGGCGGCTTCAACGTGAAGACCTATGACGACGTGCAGCGCATGATATGGGAGAAGTTCATCTGCAACGTCACCTTCTCCGGCACGACGGCCCTGACCGGCCTGACCATCGGGCAGGTCATCGCCGATCCGCATGCCTGGCAGGTCGCCTCCGCCTGCGGCACGGAAGCCTGGCAGGTCGCCAAGGCGCGCGGCATCGCCGTCGATATCGACGAGCCGGTGTCGTACGTGCGCGAGTTCGGCAGCAAGATTCCCAACGCCCGGCCCTCGATGCTGCTCGATCACATGGCGAAGCGGCGCTGCGAAATCGACGTCATCAACGGCGCCGTGCCGGTTCAGGCAGCCGCTATTGGGCTCAAAGCACCGGTCAACGAAACGGTCAGCGCGCTGATCCGGCAGCGCGAAGCGGCCTTCCCGGCCTGATCGCTCAACGGCCGCTGGTGGCGGCGGCCGCGGCCAGAACAGGGCGCGTTGCCGGCATGGGCGGCAGGACGAAGCGCAGAACGAACCTTGATCCCTTGTCCTCGTGCTCGGCAACGAACGTGCCGCCGAGCTGATCGACAAAGGCGTTGATAAGGAGCCTGCCGAGCGAGGCGCCGTCGTTTTCCAGCGACTGCTCCCGGCCGATGCCGTTGTGTCCCACTTCGACCTCGACCGCATTGCCCTGCACCCGTACGTCGACCGAAACCGCGCCGGAGGTCGGTGGGGGAAAGGCGTCGAGGCTGATGTTCACCAGGATTTCCCCGATCGCCATGCCCAGCGGCACGGCGAGCGTCGCGGCGATGGGCGCGCCGCCGACGGCATTGAACGACAGGGTTACGCGCCCGTCGGCCATGTAGGCGACGCTGAAGTCCTGGCACAGTCGCCGCAGGAAGGGCACGAGATCGACGACGTCCGGCCGGGTGGTGTCGTCGAGATGCGCATAAACCGTCGCCAGCGATATGAGCCGCCGCCGTGCCGATTCGAACCGGGCGCGTTCGTCGGCCGAAGCGATCCGCCGCGACTGCAGGTTCATGATGCTGTTCATCAGCTGCAGGCTGTTCTTGATGCGATGGTTGATCTCGCGCAGCACGGTTTCGCGATGCTCCTGCAGCAGGCGGCGCTCTGTGATGTCGCGCAGAGTGCCGATCAGCCGTCCCATGCGGCTGCCGCCGTCGCCCTTGCCGCGCACGAAAAGCTTGGCTCGGGCGGCGACCCAGATCGCCCCGAATTCGGGATGGCGCAGCCTGAACTCGGTGTCGAACCGCGTATCGTCGCGCGCATTGCGGATGCTGCGCAGGCGCTGGATCAGGTTGTGCCGATCGGCGGGATGCACGGCGCGCAGCAGAGCCCGGGGCGTGAGCTCCGGCGTCGGGCGAAGACCGAAGTAGCTGGCCTCGACGCCTGCCCAGGCGATCCGCCTGTCGCCCGGGTTGTAGTCGAATATGCCGATGCCGGTGGTGTCGACCGCCAGCGCCAGCCGTTCGGCGGCCTGCGCCGCCTCGGCGGTGCGCAGACCGATGACGCGATGGAGGTCACCCTGGCGGCGACCGTAAAGGAGCATGACAAGCGTGCCGCCGATGATGGCAAGCACGGCAAGTCCCACGATCGCGGAACCGAACCAGAGCTGGTTCGACCATGCGCGCATGATCGTCGAATAGGGCACGGTGTAGAGGGCCACGAGGTTCAGATCGCTTAGCGGCTGGAAGCCGATCAGGATCGAGGATTCCTTGCCATGCGGCAGAAGCCGGTATCCGAACTCGTTTTTCCGCGACAGCAGGCTCGACACCTCCTGCCACAGGCTGGTATCGAACGGCGCCAGCGTGGTGGACGTCGATGTGACGAATTCGCCGCGACTGGTGAGGATCGAGATGCTCGCAGTCTCGGGCAGGCCCAGGCTGCGGCCGAACCGCTGGAACCAGGCGGGGTTGAAGGCGGCAAGCAAGACGCCGGATACGCTGCCGTTGCGCTCGATCGGCCGGGCAATGGGGAAGTACCGATCTTCCGCCGTGTTGCCGCGCAGGGACCCGATGTACAGGGGCGCACGGGGGCGGGACCCGGCAAACAATCCCGCGACATTGATGTCGCTGAACGCCATCTTTCCCGGCCCGCCGAGTACGAGCTCCGCCGACTTGTCGGCCAGCCACAGATTCCGCAGGTCGGGGAGGCGGCTGCGCAGAGCCAGCAAGCGTTCCGAGACGATCTTGTCCGCCCCGGCCTGGGCCAGGTCGGTTTCGATAAGGGAGCGATCAGCTAGTTCAAGCAGCAGATCGACCGATTTGAAAGTCCCCCGCATGTTCTCTTCAGCCAGGCGGGTCACGATCAAGGCGCGGTCACGGGCCTCCGCCAGAGCCAGCGCTTCGCCGCGCATGGCGAACCACAACCATCCCGCGACAAGCGCCACGATGACAGAAAAGCTGAACAAAATCAGATAATTGCGCGCCCGCGTTTGCACTTTGGCTGTTCCCCGGCGCAGGCTCCCCCCGCCCGCATAACTCCGATGAGAACGCAACCCCATCGAACCCAGGAAGTTCCCTCAATCCCCTGATTTCCGGGGACTATCTGCGATTGGAAAAGGGTACTGGAGGGGCGCGGCCGGCCTGATTCAGATCGTTACGAAGTAGGCGACCAGCATCAACACGCACACCAAGGCGAATGAAATGCCCAGCACGTACCGCATCGCATGCAACGTGACGCCCTGGCGGGCCTCGGTCTTGTTTTTCTCGATATGCTCGCCCTCGTGATGCCGCTGAGGTTCAGCCATGGCTCCCGCCTTTCTTATTCTGACAATTCGACAACGTCCTGAAACGGCCACTGTTCCGATCCGGAACCGCTCCAGTACCCGGGCGTTTTCCGGTCATCTGAGTGACGACCAACGAGAGGTGTGAGATGAACTGGGACAGGATTTCAGGCGACTGGAAGCAATTCAAAGGCCAGCTCAAGCAGAGCTGGGGCAAGCTGACCGACGACGATCTGAGCTATATCGAAGGCTCCCGCGACAAGATGGTCGGCAAGATCCAGGAGCGCTATGGCATCGCTCGCGACGAGGCGGAAAAGCAGGTGTCGGACTGGGAGCGCAAGATCAACTAGCGCTTCCGTTGGTAAGAAAAGGCGGGCTCATGAGCCCGCCTTTTCTTTTGCCAGTTTCTTGCTCGGATCTGAGGTTCCCTCTAGCGCCGAGATCTACCCGTGAGAGAGAGCAAGGCACCGGCGGCCGCCGCCACCAGCATCATTTCCGGGCTCAGCGATGGCACCGCTGCGGCTCGCGCATTGGCCAGTGCCGCCTTGCGCCATTGTCGACGTCTTTTCAGAGCCGCGTTGACGACAACCGCAATCAAGGCGAGCAGCGCGTAGACGCCTGCCAGAAGCGCCGCCGTCCATGCATCTCCCAGCTCCGGAACAAGGCCGGCATAGAGGGCCACGGTGGCGAAACCAATGGCAACCGCGGCAAACACCGCGGCGATGACGGTTGCCGCGGCCCCGCTCAGCCAGCCTCGCGCGTGCACCGCCACTTCGGCGGCACCCAGGCGCATGAGGTCCCCCAGCATGGAAATCAGTGCTGTCTCGATTGCAGAATCTTGGCGAGCACGGCTCCGAAAAGCGCCGCGCCGGCCAGCGAGGCCAGCGGATGACGCTGCACCAGATCGTTCATGGCGTCGTAGCCCTGCCGACCGTAGACTTCGGCGGCCGCTTTGGCCGTTTCCGCCGCCCGGGTGGCGCTGTCCCGCGCGGCGGTGGCGCCGTCCTGACCGGTACGCGCCACGGTGCGCAGCAATTCGCCAAGCTGTTCCTGAAGAGCGGCTACGTCGCCGCGCAGGCGTTCGACCGAATCGACGCCGTTTCTGTCCGCCATGATGCCTCCTGTCTCCGATTGTTGCGAGCGGTTTGCCCGCGCCTCGCACGACAAACGACTGACCCGTCAAAGGGTTCCCGATGTCCTTCGGAACTGCGGTCGGGGGGGCGTCGTTTCTCCCCACGATACGCGGCCGCCGACCGGCTGCGCCAAACAGCCCAAAAACGAGGAGATTGAGAATGTCCGTCACGGCGCGCAAAACATCGTCGCAATCCGATTCGCTCGATATCGGCCTGGAACGGGGCGACCGCAAGAAACTTGCCGAATTGCTGGGGACCGCCCTGGCGAACACCTACGTCCTGTATGCCAAGGTTCAGGGTTTTCACTGGAACGTAACCGGTCCGATGTTCTACGGCGTCCATAAGTCGACCGAGGAGCAGTACGAGGATCTGGCCGACAGCATCGACGAGATCGCCGAGCGCATTCGCGCCATCGGCTTCAAGGCGCCCACCTCGCTGGCCCGCTTTCTCAAGGATGCCGATATCGTCGAGGAGCCCACCAATCCCGCCGCGCCGGAGATGATCCGCATGCTGGTCGACGACCACGAAGCGGTGGCCAAGAGCCTGCGCGAAGTCGTCGAGGAGGCCGACAAGCTGGACGACGTGTTCACCGCCGACCTGCTGACGGCCCGTATCGGCAAGCATGAGCAGTATGCGTGGATGATGCGGGCGATGATCGAGAAGGCCGCCTGACGGGATATTGACGTTTAGCGAAGAAAAAGGCCGGCTTTGAGCCGGCCTTTTTTTGTTCTTCCGGGCCCGCCGTTCAATGGCGAGCCTTGGCCAGACCTTCCCGCTCCGCCTTGCGCAGCTTCTCGCTCTCCTCGCCATCGACTGCCTTGCGGGCCTCCTTGGCCTTGGCATCAACCTCGCCCGATTTGGCGAACTCGGTCGTCGCCTCGTTGTAGTGGCGCGCCGCCGTCTTGTTTCCTTCGCCTTCGTTGCGCTGGCCAGAGCCAGCCTGGCGATCCTTCGGATCCGTGCTCATGTCGACCTCCGGAATTGTTGGTACGCAAAAAGAACGGCGGAAACACCCTGGGCGTTCCGCCGTTCGATTCATTCACCAGAAAGGTCAGCGGGCGAACTGGGCCAGAAAAGCCTGGGTTCCGCTGTAGTCGCGTTGTTCGCCGGAGCCGAGGACATCGCCTTCCTCCATCAGCTCGTGCAGACGGGTCCGCGCACGCGACAGCCGCGAACGGACGGTGCCGATCGGACAGCCGATCACCGCTGCGGCGTCCTCGTAGCTCATCTCGTTGACGCCGACCAGGATCAGCACTTCGCGGAACGACTCGGGCAACCGCCAGAAAGCGTCGGCCATGTCGTGCAACTCCATCACGGTGTCCTGGCTGGCCGGGTGCGAATGGTCAATCGACATCAACTCGTCCTGCAACCGGTCGGCATGCCGCTTGCGCCTGTACTGGTCGTAGAAGCGATTGCGCAGCACGGTGAAGGCCCAGGCCTTGAAATTCGTCCCCGGCGTATAGCTGTTCTGCGCCGTCAACAGGCGGACGAGCGCATCCTGCACGAGGTCGTCGGCGGCGTCGGCATTTCGTGTCAGCGATCGGGCGAAGGCCCGCATCGCCGGCAGGGTCTGGCTGACTTCATCGACGAAACTGAGGGTCATGATAACTCCTGTGCGTGCTGTTTTCTGATCGGACTGCCGGGGCAGCCGTGTCATAGTGCAGTCGAGCA
>JBFWZG010000003.1:0-17153 GCA_050185515.1 Reyranellaceae bacterium | reverse complement strand
GCGAAGGCCCGCATCGCCGGCAGGGTCTGGCTGACTTCATCGACGAAACTGAGGGTCATGATAACTCCTGTGCGTGCTGTTTTCTGATCGGACTGCCGGGGCAGCCGTGTCATAGTGCAGTCGAGCAGACCAACACCGGTTGCCGGATCGGGTTCCCGCGAAAATTTTCTCCGAAAAATCGCGTATTTTCAGAAGGTTAAGTCGTCCGCCCATGGCTGATGAGGAGCAATCGGACGAAGCAGGGCTGGGGCCGCTGCACGATGCGCTCGTCGCCGAGTTGCCGCATTTGCGTCGGTTCGCCTATTACCTGACGCGCGGATCCGAGCGCGCCGACGACATCGCGCAGGAGACTTTGGCGCGCGCGGTTCGGCACATCGGCCGACTGCGTCCGGACAGCAACCTGCGCGCGTGGCTCTTCACCATTGCGCGGAACGTGGCGCGCAACGAAGCCCGCCGCCAGCGCCGCAGTCCCGTCGATCCCCACACAGATCTTGCGGATCTGCAGCCGGCCCAGGCGCAATCCCAGGACAGCGCCATCGAACTGCGCGAGATGCACGAAGCCGTCCTGCGCCTGCCGCCGGCCTTCCGGCAGACGCTGTTTCTCTGCGCGATCGAAGGACTGAGCTATGAGGACGCGGCCGAAGTCATGGCGGTGCCCATCGGCACGGTGCGCTCGCGCCTGGCGCGGGCGCGGCTGGCGCTGGAGCGCGATCTGGCTGGCAGCGGCAGAAAAGGGCGAGCGTCGGCGGCGGAGGAAAACTGACCATGGTCTTGCATCTGCGGTGCGCACGATGGATATTCACGCGCTGACGGTGGTTCGCAGCGGCAGCAAGGGAGAACTGGCGTAGTGGCTCAGCGAAGGCAGGTATCTGCCGACGATCTGCAGGACTTCATCGAAGGGCGCCTCTCCGCCGAGCGGCGCGGCGAGGTCGAAGCCTATCTGCAGAGCCATCCGGCGGAAGCGCGTCGGGTCGAAGCCTTGCGCGAGCAGGCGGGCCGCCTGCGTCGGCTGGGCAGCGAAATGCTGACCGAACCGGTGCCGGCGCAGTTTCTCGATATTTTGAAGCGGCTGAAGAACTGACGTTCTAGGTCTGCGGCGCGTCACGGGCGGGAGCGTCACTCGCCTCGTCGGACGTTTCGGCCGGCTCCTCCAACTGGAAATCGAGCGAGATGCGCGTGCCGCCGCCGGCGGGCGCGTCGACCGACAACGTGCCAGACACCTGATCGGCGAAGCCGCGCATCAGCACGTCGCCCATGCCATGACCGGCGGAGCTGTCTCCGCCGAGCCCGATGCCGTCGTCCTCGATCGCAAGATGGCCGCGCCCGTTGGCGATCGTCACGGTCAGTCGAACACTTCCCTGGCGGCCGTCGGGAAAGGCGTACTTGATCGTGTTGGTCACCGCTTCGGTGACGATCAGACCAAGCGGGATGGCGATCGACGGCGGGACGCGAAAGTCGGGAACATCGACCTCGTAGCGGGCGCGATGGCCCAGCGCCGCCACCAGCTGGACCATCAGCTGTTCGAAGAAGGTTCGCAGATTGACCGTTTCCGTGTCGCGTTGCTCATAGAGATGGCGGTGCAGCAACGCCAGCGTCGCGACGCGCTGCCGCGCCAGGTCGAACTGCGCTTTGGCGCCAGGCTCGGTGATGCGGCGCGATTGCAGCGACAGCAGCGAGGCCACGATCTGCAGATTGTTCTTCACCCGGTGATTGGTCTCGCGCACCAGCAGATCGCGCTGGCGCAGCAGCGCCTGCAGGTTCTCCTGCCGCGCCTCGACGTCGCGCGCCATGGTGGCGAATTCGTCGGCAAGCTCGACGATCTCCTGCGGCGCCTTGGCGCGCTCGAAGGAAAAGCTGCGGCCGTCGCGGCGATAGGCGCGCACGGCGCCGCGAAAACGGGCAATGGGAGAGAGCACGAGGTAGCGTGCGCCCAGCAGGGCGCCGATCGCGGCGAGCAGGGCGAAGGCGAGGATCTGCCCCATGTCGATGATCAGCCGCCACGTCACCGGGCCGGTGGCGACGTCGCTGGGCAGGGCAGCCAGAACATACACGTCGTAGTCGCCGATCGGGTTCAGCACGACCAGGTAGGGCTGCCCGCCGGCGTCGTGGGCGAACTCCCGGGTGCCGCTGGCGAGCGCGGCGACGATCCTGGAAGGGGAAGGCAGCCGCCACGCCTCCGTGCTCGGGTTGGCGAGCGGCTCGCCGCTCTTGTCGACCAGAGCGATCTGCGATCCGGCCGGCAACTGGTAGCTGTCGAAAATGCCGTTGAGGTAGCTGGCGCGGATGCCTGTGATGACGACGGATTCCGGCGGTCCTCCGGCGTTGCCAATCGGCGTCGCCGCGCTCAGCAGGCGCTCGCCGCTGAGGCCGCCGACGATGATGCCACCGATGACGAACCGGTTCTGCGCCAGGGTGGTGCGCAGTTGCTCCGGATTGGAGTATTTGCGCCCAGGCTCGATCGGCACTGCGCTGCAGCGGATGGCGCCCTCGCGTTCGACGACGGCGATGTTGGTGTAGCGTTCCGCGAACTCGCCGTGCAGGCGGGACAGAACGACCGGGCAGCGCTGCGCATCTAGCGACACGATCTCCGGAAGCCGGGCGACAGTCTGCAGCAGGCTGTTGGTCTGCGCGAGCGTCTCCAGGTGGCGATTGACCGCAAGTATCGACAGTGCGCGCAGGTTGGCGCGGATGCCGTTCAGGTCGGACTCGTAGCGCGTGAAAGCGGTTACCGTACTGGCGACGATCGCCGGCACGGTCGCCAGCACGACCAGCAGCAGCAGGCGCACCCGCAGCGACAGCCGCGCCGTGTGCGGCGGCTGCCGGTCCGGACCTGCGGCGCCCGCCGAGGGCTCGTCGGGCGCGTCAGATTCCGTCTTTGCGGACATAGAGCGCCTGCGAGATGGCGGCCTTCACCGTCTCCGGCGCGAATGGCTTAGCGATCACGAAAGCCGGCTCCGGCGCTTCGCCGGTGAGCAGCTGTTCGGGATAGGCGGTTATGAAGATTACAGGCGCGTCGTGGTCGAGCAGGATGCGCTGCACGGCGGCGATGCCGTTGTCGCCGTCCTTGAGCTGAATATCGGCCAGGATCAGATGCGGTTTGGTGCGCTGGGCGAGAGCGACAGCATCGCGCTCGCGTTCGGCGATCCCGACGACCGAGTGGCCCATTTCCTCGACGATGGACGCGATATCGAGCGCAATGATCTTCTCGTCCTCGATGATCATGATGGGCGAGGGCGACTGTCCTTCGATGTCGCGCTGCACGTCATTGAACAGTTCGCGGGCTTCGTCCTCGGAGATGCCCATTACGTAGGCCACGTCAGGGAAGGAATACCCTTCAAGCGCGACCAGCAGCAGCACCTGGCGCTGCCGCGGCGGCAGTTCGCGGATCGTCGGGTCAATCCCGGCCTGATCGGGTTCGCGGTACAGGGTGTTCGGGTTGGCCCGGTCCCACACGCGATGGAACAGGCGGAACACCTCGCGGCCGACGTCGCCGTCATCCGGCAGGTGCGACGGGTCCTCGACGATCATCTCGAGCATGATCCTGACATACTGGTCGCCGATACCCTGGCTGCCGGTCAGGGCGCGTGCGTAGCGCCGGAGAAAAGGGAGAGCGGCGGCGATTTCGCGGGATCCGATGGGCATTTCCTGTTCCTTAGGCAGCGCTTTGCTGCGCGGTAATCAGCACGAGAACGGGGCGCAAAGATGGCATGCGCCCTGACGGGAGAGGTTCCGAAAGACGCCGGAAGCGGGCTCATTTAGAGCAAAAACTTGCATTCCGCACAATTCCGGCGCGAGTAAAAAATTCCGTATGATTGGTGGAACCGGGCCGCAGCAGGCTCGTTTTCGCCTATCCGCCGGAGATCAGGCAGGTTTGGCGAGAAACCATGTGCGGTTTGCGTCGTTGTGTCGGCGAAGGGGTGTCAGGACGACGGAGTTCATTGGAGTTTCAGTATCATGGATGGCGAAAACCCGACGCTGACCGAGAAGATCGTGGAGGGATCTTGCGGGACGTTCGACGAAGAGAATACCAAGCAGCGGGCCGAGGCCTCGGCCCGGATGCGCCAGCTGCTGCAAGGATTGAGGACTGCGGCTACGAATTCGGTCCTGGGAGAAGCGGGCGACCTGGATGAACTGGCCCGAAAGATCGACGCCGCTCGCCAGCGGCGTCCGTTCCGGCAGGACGATCACGCCTAGCCGTGCCGGAATTGGCGGAACCGGGGCGCGAGTTTCGCGTTCGGTTGCAGCGACATCTTCGGAAAGAGGAATTTGCCTGATGCAGGCCTGGATGGTCCCAGTCGCGATGTTTGCCGCCACGGCGCTCGGCATTGGCTGGGTTGACGCTTCCATTGCTCAAACCGCGGGAAGATCATCCGCCGCGACGGCCGAGGCGACCCTCTCGACCGACACGCTTATCGGCGCCTCAGTGACGAACGATGCCGGCGAGAAAATTGGCACCATCGATAGCTTGATCCTCGACGGCCGTTATCGCGTTCTCGCGGTAGTGGTGGACGTCGGGGGCTTTCTTGGCATCGGGGCGAAGCAGGTCGAATTGCCCATGGATCGGTTTGTGATCGACGGGGGCAGGGTAACCCTGCCTGGCGCTACCAAAGAAAGCCTGTCGCAAGCCAGGGAGTATCGGCCCGCAAGCTCAGCCCTCGCGAACGCCGAGGTTAATCTGAGCGGCACGAAGACCCGCGCGGAGGTCGACAGGACGGTGCGGGAATGGCGATCCAAGATCGATGGCTTCTCTCAGAAGGCGGTTGACGAGACCAGCGCGAGCTATCGTTCGGCCCGCGATCGGCTCAATGACGCCTGGGATCGCGTTGAAGTCGAATGGGACAAGGTCAAATCTGCTGGACGCGAGAGCTGGGCTGACGCGCAGGCATCTTTCGACGAAGCCGTCACCGAACTTGAAAAGGTCTGGAAGGAGGTGGCGGGCTAACGTCCGCCAGGAAAATCATGCTGCAATGGGCTCTGGCATTTCTGGTGTTCGCGCTGATCGCTGCGTTGTTCGGATTCGGTGGTATTGCCGCCGATTTCGCCGCCATCGCGAAGATACTTTTTTTCATCTTCCTGGTGCTTTTCGTCATCAGCCTGATTGTGAACCTGGTTCGCGGAAAGCCCCCGCGGGCGCCATAAACCAGCCTCAATTTCGTCTTTAAAAACAATTAGATACCCGTCTGCCCGGGGGAACCGGAAGACGGGTATCGGTGTTATTAGGGTGAGTATTCGGCAAACCGAAAGGAGGTTCGTCATGCGGACCAGATCGAATGTCGAGAAGTTCATTCTGACCAGCGTGGTGGCCGGCGGACTGGCGCTTGGCCTGGTTGCAGGCGCAAGCGCATTGCCAATGTCCGGCGAGATCGGCTGCCGCCTGCCCGGGCTGATGAACGCTGCGGCAAGCGAGAACGTGGCCGATGTGTTCGTAATCCCGTTCGCGGCCAACTCGTCGGAACTGACACCGGTTGCCGAAGAGGTGCTGGATGCGGCTGCGGCTGCGTATCCCCAGAAAGGAACGCTGTTCCTCCGAATTCAGGGCGGCGAGCCAAAAAGCCAGACGGAAGCCCTGGTTTCCATGGATCGTCTGACTTGGGTCACAGCCTACCTGACCGCCCGCGACGTGCCGCTCGAGGCCATGGTCTTCGAGGCGCCGTCCGTTGCGCAGATGGGTTGCGCCACCACGGCCGCCAGTTTGTAGATCAAGATATCGCCGAATAAGGGCGCGCCACAGCCATGGCGCGCCCTTCCTTTTGTCTACGTGCAGTCGCTTGGGCGCGATTCCACCGAAAAATCAACCGCCTGCGCAGGATTGTGCTGGTTGACGCGGGTGCCTGCGGAAGGCTAGAACGACCGCGCATCCGCCGTGGTTGATGACCCTGGGGCCTTAAACGGACGCCTTTGGAGGGGTGGCCGAGTGGTCGAAGGCGACGGTTTGCTAAACCGTTATACCGGGATAACTGGTATCGAGGGTTCGAATCCCTTCCCCTCCGCCAATTCTACCCTGCAGAACGCTCTCCGCGTTCGCAGGCGGGGCCAAAATGCCCAGAAATCGCGCGGTTCGGGCGCAGACCTCTGGACTGCGCCGCCTCGAAACTCGGCTCCGAGGGTTCTCTCTCCGCCCTTATTCTCCCGACCTCTGGACTGAACCGGCGGCAGTGCGGAATCTTAAGTCATTGAAGGACAAAGAGATTGTTCCCGCCTGCCTCAGATCGATTTGGGATCCCCTTCGATAACCGCGGGCAAAACAGCTGCAGTCCAATTGTTCTGCGCCTAAATCTCCCATCACCTCATCTTCGACGACCGGAGCGTTATCCTGGTTGGCCTCCCAGTCGGCAACAGAGCTTGTTCATGCCGCACGCCCGACCAGGTCCATCAGCTTGCCGTAGTCAGTCACAACATCGTACTTCACACGATCCGCCTTGATCCGCTTGCTGATCTCGTCGAAGAACTTGCGGGCGCATCCAATCTTCGTCTTCTCGATCTCGCGCAACTTCATTGTGGACATCGTGCCCTTCGTTTCGGCGACGAAGTAGATGTGGCGTACGCTGCCAGCCTTGAAGGATATCGCCCAATCTGGGTTGTAGTCCCCGACCGGGGTTGGGATCAGAAACCCTCGCGGGAGTTTGGCGTAGACGACGACCTCGCTGCTTGTGTCCAGCTCCTTGACAAAGTCTCTTTCGATATCGGAGTCGGTGATCGCGTAGTCGTAGACGTGGTTCTTGAGCTTCGCCGTAGCGCGAGAGAAATCCTGGCCGGTCTGGTTCGCCGTGAAAATGTCGACGTCGTACCGTTCATCAACTTCGTCATAGGCGAGCCGCTCAATCACCATGGCTGCCTTCTGCTCGGCGATGATGCGCGAGGCCTCGGCGATAAAGTGCTCCGGGTTCTTCGTGAACTGCTCGAAAACCGCCGGAGTGATTTGGCCGAGAATGTTCGCAGCCGTTTCTCGGGTCAGCTGGGCGTGTTCGGCTACCTTCCCAACGAGGTCGTACTTCACCAGGGAATGGATCGAATTACCGTGTTCGGTCGTGGTCTTCGTGACCGAAAAACCGTCGCCACTACTTAGCTGGCCGTCGGTCAATCCGTCGTTCTGTAGGCCGACCTGAACTGTGTACTGCAAGGGTGTGACGCGCAGTTGGCTATCCAGCGCGCTGACGCACTTGCGGATCAACTCCGCTGATTCGAACTCCACCCGATAGACCGCCTTGCGGTTGATCCGCGCCCAGAGCTCCTGGAATTCCTTCTTGTCGAAATTGGCATTGAGGGGATTGGTCTTGGGCTTGCGGCCGTCATCGACCTTGGGTAGTTGCGCGTCGCTGAATACGCTCTCGATGAGCCGGAACACCTGCTCCGCGTGAGGTTTGAGGTCCTCGGGCAGGTCGGCCAGTTTCCCCTCGGCCTTGGCCTCGTGATAGGCGTCTGCGATCTGGTCTGCATCATCGGTGTAGTCATTCTTCACCAGATACCGGTAGATCTGCTTGGCCAGGGCGGCAGTCACCTCAATCGGGCCATGCTCGGTCGCCAGTGTCTTGCCCGTGAAATACTCCTCGGTTGCCTGCCGCGGGCGCGACGACAGTGTCTTCGCGATCTCCTTCTGCAGCCCGGCCACGAAGTCCGTGTAGCTCTCGCTTGCGACTACGGTCAGCACGTTGATGTCATGCACCACCGCCGGGTGGTCCATCCTGTCCCCGTGTTGATCGACGCTCAGCCGCAGGCCACGCCCCACTTCCTGGCGGCGCGAAATGGTGTTGTCGCTGTGTTTCAGCATGCACATGACAAAGACGTTCGGGTTGTCCCACCCCTCCCGCAGCGCCGAGTGTGAGAAGATGAACCGGGTAGGTTCGGCGAAGGAAAGCAGGCGTTCCTTGTCCTTGAGGATCAGGTCGTAGGCATCCACGTCGTCGGAATCGACCGACCGGGCGCCAACGACGGGGTCTTTTAGGCGGTTCGTCCTCTTGTCGATCGAGAAGTAGCCGTTGTGGGTCTTGGCAGGATCGATGTCTGCGAGATATTTCCGATACGCCTCGTTGTCGATCGCAAGCTCCGACAGGTACTCGGCCTTCAGCAACTCGTACTCTTCCTCGAAGACCCGGGCATATTCGCCTTTTTCGTCGGCCTGGTCGTAGTCCCGGTACTTCACCACCTCGTCGATGAAGAACAGCGACAGGACCTTGATGCCCTGTGCGAACAGCTGCTTTTCCTTGTCCAGGTGTGCCTTAATCGTCTCGCGGATCTGGATGCGGCGGATGTCGCGCTCGGAGACGTCGCCGTTCGCCTCACCAGCCCTCAGCATTTCCCCGTTGGTGAATTCGACCGTATCGTTGACGGCGTCGATCTGGCTGATTGTGAAGCCGCGATACTGGTCCAGCTCGCCCGACTCTACGAACAGGTCGTCGCGGAACTCGAGCCGCCGAAGCTGGCGCTTGATCTCGCCCGACTTCAGCTTCACCTCCATCTCGATCCGTGCCACGGGCGCCTTCTTCGATATGTCGATGCCTTCGAGATAGAGATAGGCGTTGGTGCCGGCCAGCCCGCGAGTCTGGATGCCGCGCACCGCGATTTTCTTCACCAGTTTCTGGTTGTAGGCGTCCAGCGCATCCAACCGGTGAATGCGGTTGTGCTGGCTGCGGTGGGTCGCCGAATAGCGCAGGATGAACAGCGGCTTGAACTTTGGCAGCGCCTCCATTGTCGCCGCGCCTTCCATCTTCTGCGGCTCGTCCAGGATCAGGATCGGCCGGTTCGAGGCTATCACGTCGATGGGCTTGCGCGATTGGAAGTCGTCCAGCTCCTCGTAGATGCGCCGGTTGTCGGCCCCGCGCGCGTTGAACGCCTGGATGTTGATCACCATCACGTTGATGCCGGCATCGGACGAAAAGCTCTCCAGCTCGTGCAGGCGCTTGGAATTGTAGATGAAGAACCGCGCCTTCTTGCCGTAGCTTTCGGTGAAGTGGTCTGCCGTGATCTGCAGCGACTTGTAGACACCTTCGCGAATGGCAATCGACGGCACCATGATGATGAACTTCGACCAGCCATAGCGCTTGTTCATCTCGAAAATCGACTTGATGTAGCAGTAGGTCTTGCCCGTGCCGGTCTCCATCTCGACGTCGAGGTGAACGCGGGCTGCGGCCAGTGCGTCTCGCTTGTAGGGTGCCGGAGCGGGTACGCGCTCGCCCCGGGCGCTAAAGGTGGTGAAGTCTGTCAGCGACTGCGAGACTGGCAGGTTCTGCCGCCGCTGGACCTTCTGGATGTTCTCTAGGATCTGCACGTCGGTCAGCGCGAGGTCGGCGTTTTTGAAACCTTGGTATTCCGCCTCAGGCCTTATTTGCTGGCCCTTTTTTACAACACCCGGGTCGATGCGGTAGGTCAGGGCAGAGGTCATGGGCTGCCCGGCAAAGCAGTCGACCACGTCGTTGACGGCATTCGTCTGATAGGGCTGGACCTTGAACTTGAGCTTCATGGGCCGCCCTCAGATCGACTTGACGTCGGTGGTGGGGGATAGCTGGCGGAAGATCTGTTCGACGTTGATCTTCACTGCGTCCGAGACAAAGCCGTTGTCGCGGAAGACGACGCGCAGGGGCTCGTGGCCCGCCAGTTCCTTCACCAGATCCTCGGTGATGCCGCGGTCGAAACAGGCGACAAGGGCGTTGTCGTCGACGAAGAACACGGTCTTGCCCTGCACCGTCTCCCGGCGGATCGGCAGCGTCAGGTCCACGCCCCAATCGACCAGCACCTGGAACAGCAGATCCTCGGCTGTGCGGTCCTCTTTTACATTGTCGACCATGTCGAGCAGGTCAGACTGCTTCAGCTCGTCCGGGCGGTAGTAGACGTCCTTCATGTTCGACGTATCCACCTTGAGCACGCGGAAGCCGACATCGCGCTTCCAGTCGGGGTGGGAATCGCCTTCAAGGATTTTCTTGCCGGCGCGGCGGATACGTTCCTTCGAAAGCTCCGCAACATTCGCGAAGCCGGCAGCTGCCGCGTCGCCCACTTCTGGCAGTTGCACCATAATGAAGCGCCTATTGCCTCCATCTTCGGCGTTGCAGGCAAGCACCGCATGGGCGGCTGAACTCGACCCCGCAAAAAAGTCCATAACAGTTGCGTTCTGGTTTTTTTGCATCCCAACGATGCGCTCCAGCATCGCAAGGGGCTTCTTTCCATTTTGAAATGGCACATCGCCTTCTTTGGTAAGATTCTTTGTCTCGCTTGCGTAGTCCCAATACGTGCCGCGCATTTCTTTTTTGTAAATCACGCCATCTTTCTCTTCGGCAACATCTCGAAGCCATGCAAATAGTCGAAAGTTTTCCCCCTTATAGAACTGCTCGTACAGGTTTCCTTTATTGCGACCGGAGCGAGGTGTGTATTCAATTGAATAGAGGTCAGAATGAACTCCGCCGTTCTCTTGGACGAAGCTCATTATCCGAGGCCGGATGGAGCTTTGTGGCATTGCAGTCTGAAAAATCATGGACGCATACTTATTGTAAGCATCTTCCTCTGTGAGGTCCTCTTCTCTCTGAACTTGCGCAATTGATTTAATGACAAATCCACGTCGTTCGAATATTGAAATATTATTGCCTTCCCCATCAACTGTTGTGCCAAGGAATACCTTTTCTCCAGGCTCCACGAGGATACTTGTGTACTTCCAACTCTTTCCTTCGTCTCGATATTCTTGAACCATGTCACTGATCGGGAATAAATCGTATGCATTATTAAAGCCTTCAAAGTCCATGCGCGATGCAACATAGACGTGAAGGTATTCGATATTCTTCTTGAGGCGCTTATCTTCTCCGCCGCCGGAAGCGCCTGCGACATTCTTCATATTCACAGAAATTGTATTTACGAAGTTTTCTCTACCAAATATTTCGTCACAAACTTTTTTGAGGTTTTCTTGTTCCCCATCATCTATGGAAATGAAAACTGCGCCAGTCGAAGATAGGAGATTTCTTGCAACTTTCAATCGAGCGTAGATCATACTCAGCCAATCAGAATGGAAGCGACCATTGGTCTCAGTGTTTGCATAAAATCTATTTTGCAGTTCATCAGTTTGATTTGTCCGCTGTAGATATTGGCCCTCTGCTTCGGAAAAATCGTCTGAGTAAATAAAGTCCTGACCAGTATTGTATGGTGGATCGATATAGATTAGATCAATCTCGCCAAGATAGTTGGCTTGAAGAAGCTTTAGTGCGTCGAGGTTGTCACCTTCGATGAACAGATTTCTTGTTTTCTCAAATTCCACGCTTTCGCCCGGTTCCGGCCGAAGCGTCTTTGCAATCGGCGCATTCGCCAGCGCCAACGCCTCCCGCTTCCCCGGCCAATCCAGCCGATATCGCTCCTGAGGCCCGTCCACGATGTCGTCGCTCAACTCCTGACGCAGCTGATCGAAGTCCACCGCCAGACGCACCGCCCCTGTCGCCTCATCGCGGGACTCGGTAACGCATCCGGGGAAAAGCGCGCGGATCTTCGCGATGTTATCCTGGCTCAGGTCCGGGCTGTGCATCTTCAGCTTGTCCATACTTATCCTCTTAATCGTCGGTATTAGTGCTGGATCGCGCCAATCCGGACGCGAAACTGCCATCCACATCCGGTCTATTTGTTTGTGCGGCGACGGGATTGCCCTGCTTCAATCGCGCCAGTTCCCGCTTGGCCGCGCGTAGTTCGGCATTGATCGCCACGCGCTTGTTGAATTGCTTCTCGCGCCCCAGCCGCGCCTTGATCCGCTCCACCTCGCGCGCCTGCGCCTTGATCGCCTCGGCCTGCGCTATGCGCTCTTCCAGCGACACGGGACTTTCCGTGGCCGGGGCGAACGGCGTCTGCGGCGCCTCTCTCATGTCGGGGACGAAACGGGCTGTCTGTCCCGCCACTAGCGGTTCCAGCAACCGCTCGTACAACGCGCCCATGTTCAGTGCCACCGGAAGCGGCGCGCGCGGTGCGTCCTCGGGCTGCCAATCCCCGTGGAAATAGTCGCCCATCACCCAGCGGGCGCTGTCGGCCTCACTCGGCCGCTTGTAGGCCGCGGCCAGCCTGACGCGGCCGCCATGGGCCACCTCGAAGATCAGCGGAAAGGGGATGGCCTTGTCGATGGCACGCAGCACGTCACGGTCGAGCGTCGCGGTGCGGGCGGTGATGCGGAAGACCTGTATCTCGGCCACCTTTTTCGTCGCCGCCAGATTGACCGTCTCGGGCGCCAGCTTGTGCGACCAGATGATCTGATCGACCTCACGCACGAAGAGGTCCTTGAGGCCCGTGTTCGCCCCGGCGTGCTCGTAGATCTTGTTCTTGGGGATCACGCGCCCGAAGGCGGCGGCGCGGGGCCAGTCGTAGAGGGTCATGCGCCGCCCCCTTCGATCACCAGGAAGGCGATCAGCTCGAAATCATCCAGCCCCTTGATGGTGTGGGTCAGCGCCGTGGTCCGCCCGCCACTGAACAGGCTGTCGATGTCCTTCTCTTCCTTCACCTCGATCATCGATCGGATCGCACTGGAGAGCAGGTCGGAATAGCGGCCCATCTTGCGCCCGTCTTCGGTGCGCTCGTTGAAGATGCGGCAGACGTCGCGCATGGGCTCGATCCGCCCCTTGCAGCTGGACCGGATCAGGTCGAGCAGGCGCTTGACCTCGGTATGGTCGGCGACGATCTGCCCGTCGTCGTCGATGTAAACCAGGTAGAAGGGGTGCAGCCTGTTCTGCTGGTTGACGTTCACGCTGTCGTGGATGTTCTTCAGCGCGAAGATGACGCCGGGCTGCAGACCGAGCTCCGGCTGCGCTGGGACAACGGCGTGCATGCCGAAGGGAACATTATCGAGCTCACCATGCTCCTTCACGTAGTTGAGCAGGTCCATCCGGAAATCGTTCAGCCCGAGATCGGTGATCGAGAGGCCGGCCTTCACGTCCTCCAGCTCGATGACCTCGTCCTGGAGCCGCTTAAGCTGTTCCTTGCGGTAGGCGATGTCGCTCGATTTGGAGGTCAGTACGTTGTCGTCGCCGGTGGCGGTGACGTCGGCGATGACCATCCGGTTTTCAACACGTTCCTTGAGGTTGATGTATTCGTCGAGCGTGATGTCGGGCCAGTAGTTGACCAGTTGGATCTGACCGTTGGAGGATCCGATACGGTCGATCCGGCCGAACCTCTGGATGATGCGCACCGGGTTCCAGTGGATGTCGTAGTTGATCAGGAAATCGCAGTCCTGAAGGTTCTGGCCTTCCGAGATGCAGTCGGTGCCGATGAGGATGTCTAGCTCTCCCGGCTCGTTCGGAAGGACGATGGCCTTCTCCTTCGATCTCGGAGAAAACAGCGTCAGGACGCTCTGGAAGTCGTAGGACTTCTTGAGCGTGGTCTTGGGCGCGTCCGACCCGGTGACCTTGCCGACATGCAGCCCGAGCTGCTGTGCGAGGGGCGCCAGGTTGTCGTAAAGGTAGTTGGCGGTGTCCGCGAAGGCCGTGAAGACCAGCATCTTCCGATTTCCGGGGTTCAGCGGCTCGTCGACCTTCTGCTTTATGAGGTCGAGCAGGTGCTGGAGCTTGGAGTCGTCCGTCGGTTTGACCTTGTCCATCGAGGCTATCAGGTCCTCGATGAGGAGGAGGTCCGCACCCAGGTCATGCTTCCACGACGGTAGGTCCATGTCAGCAAGGCTGATCTGGACCTTCTTACCGACCGTAAATTCGTCGAGGCCGGTGAGATCATCGTCTTCCGCGTCGAAGTCGCCTACTTCCGCAAGGTAGTCACTAACGCTCTCGCCGCGCCCGGTTTTCTCGAAACCGTCGATGGCGTCGAGCGTGCGCGAGATGTTGGCGCCGAGAGACCGAAGGGTGAGCCGAAACGCGGCGACCGAGCTCTCCAGGCGTTTTAACAGGTTGGTCGTCATGAGCGCCTGAAGGCTGCGCTCCCTATCGGCCTGCCTGAGCTTACCGCGTCCGCCCTCGACCTGCGTGTCGTAGATCTCCTCATACTTCCGCAGGCGGCTGGGCAGGATGTAGCTGATCGGGGCGTATACCGCGAGCTTCAGCACCGAGAGCTGCGTAAAGATGTCGTTGAACCCCATCACGTCGGGCCGCTCGGTGATCGGGCGATGATACGAGAGCGGCTTACGTCGTTGGGGAAACTTCCCGATGTCCTTCGTGTCGTAGAAGGTCTCGATGTGCTTTCGTGACCTGGCGATGGTCACGGCGTCCAGGAGCTCGAAGAAGTCGAAGTCGAGCGTCTTCAGGATCGACGCAGCGGTTCTCTCCTCTGGTGGCAGGGACGACCATTCATTGAAAGCCTTCTGCGCTCGGCGGAAAATCTCTTCGATGCTGGTCTGGGCCTTTAGATTCTTGCTGAGCGCCTCGGACTGCCCTTCGTACGCAAGCGCAAGCTGATTACGAAGGTCGGTGAACCTGTTGTTGACCGGCGTCGCGGAGAGCATCAGAACCTTGGTCTTCACGCCGGCGCGGATGACCTTGTTCATCAGCTTCTGGTAACGGGTCTCGCGGTCTTTGTAGACGTCGTTGTTGCGGAAATTGTGGGACTCGTCGATCACGACGAGGTCATAATTGCCCCAGTTTACCCGGTTCAATGGGATGCCAAAGGACTCGCCCGACGTCCGGGAGAGGTCCGTGTGGCAGAGTACATCGTAGTTGAACCGATCCTTTGCGAAGATGTTGGTGGTCAGGTTCGTGTTGTAGTTCTGCCAGTTGTCCGCAAGCTTCTTGGGGCAGAGCACGAGGACGGAGCGGTTGCGCAGTTCATAGTATTTGATGACGGCAAGCGCGGTGAAGGTCTTACCGAGACCCACGCTGTCCGCTAGGATGCACCCGTTGTATGTTTCGAGCTTGTTGATGATACCGGTCGCGGCGTCCTTCTGATAGTTAAAGAGCTTGTTCCAGATCACGCTGTTGCGGTACCCGGTGAGGTCGTTCGGCAGAACGTCCTCGTCAACGTCCTCCAGGAAGTCCTGAAAGATGTTGTATAGCATCATGAAATAGATGCGCTCGGGTGAATTCTCGTGATAGACGGACTCGATATGCTCGCAAATCGCGGCCGTCACGTCCTTCACCTTTTCCGGATCAGACCAGATCTGATCGAAAAGCTGAAGATACATCTTGGCGTGTCCCGGATCATCGAAACGGGTTACGAAGTTTGAGACGGCATCACCCTTCTGGTAGCCTAGATCGACCGCCGTGAAGCCGCTGATCGGCATGTAGGCCACGTCGCCCTCAGACCCGACGACATGCATAAATTGCTGCATCGGCGCCTTGGTCGTGTTGGATCGGAATCTGGCCTTCTTGCGGATCCAGTCAGCGCACTCGCGGGCGACGGCGCGTTGAGTGAGCTTGTTGCGAAGCTGAATCTCGAATTCCGTGCCATAGAGTCCGCTTTCCCGTCGCGCCTTTGGAATGAAGAATTCCCGACGCTCCTTCCGCTGGCGATCGGTCACCTCGGTGGGCACAAACGTTGGGGCTGTGAAGATAAACTGCAGGCTGTCGATCTTCGAGAGCTCAGATTTCAGAGCTTCGAACGCGTAGATCGAGAAACAGGACGCCGCCATCCGCAGACTAGCCCCACGTCCCATAGCGCCTTTCAGATCATCCCCAAGAAGATGGGAGGTATTATCGATCAGCTTCATCGATAATATCTCGGTTCAAAAGGACAATTTGCTGGTCCTTTGGCTTCCTTGCTGCGGGATCGGTATCCAGGCCCAGCCTTTTAAGCGCATAGTAGAGAAGGGCCTTCCGCACGGGGATCTTCGTCCGGCCGTTACGCATTCCGTAATCGAGGGCTATGACTTTCTGTTGCGTGTCGGACAGCTCTGGATGTGGCGCAATTTCCAACGTCACCAACTCGTGCCAGTCGGCATCCGCGTCAGACCCAACCTCGCTCGGCATCGTGCTGCGGGTTTCGATGATCCGCGAGAGCAGGAAATCCTTGAAGCTCTGATCGGTGAGACAGAAGGCCCTTATGTGCCAGCGGAAACCGTCGAACCCGATCGCGTGTGGCACAATCCAGCGCCAGCGCGGCGCCGGCCGGGACAGCGACTGATACTTGACCTCGATCTTTTCTGATCGTCGGATCGCGGCGACCACCGAACGCAGGGTTTTGGCATTCACGCCCCGCACAGGCGTCGGTGTGGCGTCGTAGGACGGGAACTGGCTGATCCAGGCGTCCGCCCGGTCAAGGATGCCGTCGGCGACGGAACGAAGCTGAGAAAGGTAACGGCTGGCGTCCGGCTTCAGAAACAGAGGGGCGAACTTGCTGCCGCGGATGTAGGTCCGGGCGCTCTTGTCGTAAACCATGTTGTCGGGAGCCAAGCCGATGTAACGGCTGAGATCGGCGGTAGCCTGGTTCACCGAAACCCCGAACTGCTCCATCAGGTCGCTGCGGTTCACGTGCCCCTCCCAGAACAGGCGGAACTCGATGAACTCGAGCCGTTGTTCGACCCCCCAGCGCAGATCGGCCTTTTCTGTGCCCACCCGGAACCCCAATGACATAATTCACCAGCTAACCAGGAAGGACCCAGTTACTGGGCTATCTAATCAGGGTAGAGTGGAAGAGATTACTGAGCAACTGAAAATTGACGAGCATGGTCTTGGATACCGGTGACTGGCGTCAAAGGCCAAACGCAACTCGCTGTGCATCCCAATCGAGCGACATTGGTTTCAGCAGCTCGTCCATCTGAAGGCCGGCCGGTTGCCTTCCATCTAAAATCGCCTCAACGATATCCGGCGCGAGAAGGGTGAGGCGCAGCACCCGGCACAGATAGGACTGGTTGATCTTCTCGGCCTCGGCCAGCTCGGTCACCGAGGCGAATCGGCCGCTCTCGAGGAGCCGCTTCCAGCGGTGGGCCCGGGCGATCGCCTTGACCATGGTGTTGTCGACGCGCGGGCGGGGTGCGCCCCAGCTTGCACCCTCCGGCGACACCACCTGCTTGCGCCCGCCACGCTTGCGGAGGGTGAGGGGCACACGGACCGTCAGCGTGCGCCCGTCATTGGTGGCGTCGCCGGCTGTCATGCCGCCCGCCGCGGGTTGTCGGTCATGCCGCCAAGCTCATGAACCAGATGGGCCAGCCCATCGACGCGGAGGCGGATATCGGCGCCTGCCGGCCCGACCTCGACGCGCTCTACGAGGAGCTGGACGATGCGGGCCTGCTCGGCCGGAAACAGCTCGTCCCACAGCGGGGCCAGTCC
>JBFWZG010000002.1:56007-62979 GCA_050185515.1 Reyranellaceae bacterium | reverse complement strand
ACAAGTACGAGCCCTCGGGCACCGAGGACACCGTCAAGAAGATGGTCGATCTCGGCCGCTTCGGCCGCAAGGCCGGCAAGGGCTTCTACGACTATCCCGCCGAAGGCAAGGGCAAGTCGATCTGGCCCGGCCTGAAGGACATGTTCCCGGTCAGGCCGGAGCTGGCATTGGGCGAGGGCGAGGCAAAGAACAAGGCCGTCGAGGAGCTGAAGAAGCGGCTGCTCTACGTGCAGGCGGTCGATGCCGCGCGCTGCCTGGAAGAGGGCGTGCTGACCGATCCGCAGGACGGCGACATTGGCTCCATCATGGGCCTTGGCTTCGCGCCGCAGACCGGCGGCATGATCTCGCTGATCGATCAGGTCGGGGTGGCGAAGTTCGTCGCCGAGTGCGATGCCATGGCGCAGAAATACGGCAAGCAGTTCAGCCCGCCGAAGCTGCTGCGCGACATGGCCGCCAAGGGCCAGAGCTTGTACGACAAGCCCAAGGCCAGGGCGGCCTGACGAAAACCTGATGCAATCGATGCAGGGGCGGCTTCGGCCGCCCTTGTTTTTTGTCCTTCCAGTAGCGACGATCCGCCATGATCAGCGTCCGCTTTCCGCTCAGGCTCGCCGCCGTCGCCTTCGCCGCCACCGGCGTCATCGCCATTCTCTACTGGCTGGTGCATCCGCTGGCCGCCGACGGCGTGTCGATGGTGCGCGACGAGGCCTACTGGCAGCTGCGCGCCGGCCAATGGGCCAGCTACGCCAATCTTCTGTTGGTGGCGCTGGCGATGGTCAGCCTGGTCGGCTGCGGCGTCATGCCGTTGATCCTGCGCGACAAGGCCCAGCCGCTGGCCGGGCTTTCCCTGATCGGCTCCGTGCCGGGCCATGTGCTGCTGGCCTCGGCCGGCATCTTCAACGCCTATGTCGCGTCGGCGCTGGCCGGCGATGCTGCGACACGCGGCCTGCTCGATCTCAAGGGGCCGCTGCTCGGCGGCCCCCTGCATGGCGCTTTCGGCCTCGGCGGCATGCTCTTCTATGGCGGTTATCTGGCGCTGGGTGCGGCCTTGAAGAAGGCCGGCCTGATCGGCTGGTGGACGACGCTGGCATTCGTGCCCGGCGCTGCCGCCGTGGCGATGCACCCCATGCTGCCGTTCGCGTTCCGAATCGCCGGGTTCGCGATTTTCGGATTGGCCTGCCTGCGCGTTTCTGTAGCATGCTGGCGCCGCGCCAAAGAAGACGCCGCGTGAGGATGGAATGGCGAAGTCACCGACCGAACTCGTGAAGCTGCTGGAAAGCCTGGCGCCGCAGGGCGCCGACGTCGAACAGCGCCAGATGTTCGGCTTTCCCGCCGTGTTCGTCGCCGGCAACATGGCGATCGGCCTGCACCAGGACGATTTCATCCTGCGCCTGCCCGAAGCCGCGCGCGAGCGCTTCGTCAAACTGACGGGCGGCACGGTGTTCCAGCCGCAGCCCGGCCGCTTCATGCGCGAATACGTCGTCGCCTCCAAGGCGCTGAAGCAGACGCCTTCGGCTCTCGCGAAATGGGTCGAGGAAGCGGTTTCCTACGCCCGTTCGCTGCAGCCCAAGGGCGGCAAGCCGTCGCTGGCCGCCCAGCCGCACGGCAAGCGCCCGCCGCATCGGCCCGGCGGCAAGCCGGCGCGGCGCGGCGGCCCGCCCAAGCTCACCGTCGAAATCAGGAAACCGCCGCCGCGGCGCACCCCGCCGGCGCGCTGAGGAAAACCGGGAGTAACGCCATGAGTCTCGTTCTCGTCGACCGGCCCGAGCCGGGCATCGTCCGCATCTTCCTCAACCGGCCGGAGCGGCGCAACGCATTCGATCCGCAGGTGCGCGACGCGCTGCTCGAGGCTTGTGAGAAAGTGGCGTTCGACGAATCGGTGCGCGCCATCGTGCTGGGCAGCGCCAACGGCGTGTTCTGCGCCGGCGGCGACGTCACCGGCATGAAGAACATGAGCCCCGAGGCCGGCCGCCAGCGTATGGCGACCAGCCATCGCCTGGTGCGCATGATGCTGGATTGCGACAAGCCGATCGTCGCTGGCGTCGAGGGCTGGGCGGTCGGCGCCGGTGCGGGCATCGCATTGTGGGCCGACACCATCGTGCTGGGCGAGAGCGCCACCATCGGCATTCCCTTCTTCAAGCTCGGCCTGGTGCCGGACTACGCGATCTTCCACACCCTGCCGCGCCGCGTCGGGCTGGCCAGGGCGCGCCAGATCCTGCTCTACGGCCGCAACTACAAGGGCGGCGCGGCACTGGCCATGGGCCTGGCCGACGAGATCGTGCCCGATGCCGACGTCGCCGCCACCGCGCTGGAGCGCGCCCGCGAACTCGCCGCCCAGCCGCGCCACGCCATGAGCCTGACCAAGCGCCAGCTGGCGCTGTGGCCGACGACTTTGGGTCCGGCGCTGGAGATGGAGAACATGGCCCAGTCGCTGGGCTTCCAGACCGGCGATTTCGCCGAGGGCCGCGCGGCCTTCATGGAAAAGCGCAAGCCAAAATTCGCGTAGGCCGGCAGGGGGAGGCGACGATGGACGATCTTGCAGTCAAGGCTCTGGCCGAGAAACTGGCGCAGGCGCGTCTTAGCAAGCCCGCCGCCATCGACTATCTGGGCGGCAGCCAGCCGCCGCAGAACGAGAAGGACGCTTTCCGCGTCCAGTTCGCCGTGCACGACGCCTTGTCCGCGAAGGGCGAGGCGCAGGGCGGCTGGAAAGTCGCGGTGCCGTTGCCGGCGCAGTACCAGCCTTTGGGGCTGACCGGCCCGACCCTGGGCGGGCTGCTGAAATCCCGCCTGCTGAAAAACGGCGCGCGCTTTCCCGCCGGCTCGATCCTGAAACCCGGCATCGAATGCGAAGTCGCCGTCCGCATGGCGATCGACGCGCCGGCCAGCGCCGGGCCATACACCCAGGCGAACATCCTGCCCCTGATCGGCGCCGTGATGCCCGCCATCGAGGTGGTCGACAATCGCTATGCCGATCTCGCCGGCATGATGGGACCGGCGCGCATCGCCGACGATTTCCTGCAGCATGCCTGCGTGCTGGGCAGGGAGATCACCGATTTCCGCTCCATCGATTTCACGATGATCACCGGCCGTTCGATCGTCGACGGCAAGGAGATCGCCTCCGGCCCCGGCACCGTGGTGATGGGCAGCCCCATCGCCTCGCTGGCCTGGCTCGCCAACAAGCTGATCTCGCTCGGCACCAACCTGAAATCCGGCGACATCGTCATGACCGGCTCGGTCCACGCGCCGCAATTCATCGCCGGCGGCGAGGTCGAGGTCGGCTTCGACGAGATGGGAATGGTCAAGGCGAGCTTCGGCTGAAGGCGGTTACGCCGGCTCGTTCCTGAAATTCAGCTCCAGCATCACCCCGTCGGGGTCGTGGACGAAGACCTGCTGCAGCGGCCGTCCCGGCACCTTTCGGATGTCGTAGCTCACGCCGTCGCGCTTCAGCAGTTCGACCGTGGCGGCGAGGCCCTCGCAGTTGAAGGCGATATGGTCGATGGCGCCGCCGCCCTGCGCCTCGCGGCCGCTCTCGGCCACCAGATGCAGCACCGCTTTGTCGCCGGCATAGAGCCAGGCGCCGGGAAACGAGAAGGGCGGCCGGTCGCCGACTCGCAGGCCGATATATTTTTCGTAAAACGCCACCGTTTGGCGCAGATCGCGGCAGAAGACGTTGTAGTGGTCGAGCGCGGTGGCGGGCATGTTGCCTCGGGGCGTCGGTTGGCCGAGAGTCGGATCAAGCTAACCATAGCGCCCGCCGCGCCGCAAACGATCCACCCTGTCCGGAGTTGCCATGCTGACCCTCTTCTATTCGCCCGGCGCCTGCTCGCTGGCCTCGCATATCGCCCTGATCGAGACCGGCGCGCCGTTCGAGCTGTCGCGCGTGCCGGTGGCCGACAAGTCCAATCGCCGACCCGAATACCTCGCCGTCAATCCGCGCGGCTACATTCCCGCTCTCGTCGCCGAAGACGTGTCGTTCGGTGAGAACGCGGCGATCATGCTCTATCTCGCCAATCGCTATCCCGAGGCGCGGCTGATGCCGGACGATCCCGCAACCTATGCGCGGGCGCTGGAATGGCTGCTGTGGCAGGCCAGCACCGCGCATCCGGCCTTCGGCCATCTGTGGCGGCCGGAGCGTTTCGTCGACTTGCCGGAGGAGCAGGAGATCGTCAAGAAGGCGGCGCGTTCGCGCGTGCTGGCCGTCGCGGCCGAGATCGAAGCCTGGCTCAAGAGCAACGTCCATGCCGCCGGGCTGCAGTTCAGCGCCGCCGACGGCATGTTCCTGGTGCTGTATCGCTGGCTATGGCGGGCGGGCGAGACGGTGAACGAGAGCGCCTACCCGGCCTGGACGCGCTACGTGCAGCGCCTTAGCGAACGTCCTTCGGTGCAGCAGGCGCTGGCGACCGAGCAGATCAGCCTTTTTCCGTAGAGGCCGTCGCCGGCTTCGACGTGGAATAGGCGGGGCCTTCTTTCGGTATCTGGCGATAGGTGCCGGTGCCGACCGCGATCAGGTCGCCCTGTTCGTCGAGAATCTCCGCCTCGCAGACGAAAGTCTTGCGGCCGTCGCTGCGTTTGTGGCCGCGAGCAATCAGCATTCCGGCGCGGCCGGGATTGACGAACTGGGTGGTGAAGCTCAGCGTGCGGCAGAATTTGCGCGGTTGGTCCAGGCCCTGAAAGGAGGCCGCCAGCCCGCCGGCCGCATCGAGCAGCGTCATCAGCACGCCGCCATGCACCACGCCGCTGGCGTTCATCAGGTCCGGACGCACTTCCATCGCCAGTTCGACGAAGCCCGGACGCCAGCCGACGAGACGGTGGCCGAGTTTATCGTTGAAGCCGACGAAGGTGAATTCTCCGACCGGCTGCACGTCAGCCGGACGAACGATCGGCATGTCGCTGTTCCTGGAAAAATGTCGAACCGGCCCAGGATCGCACGGAAGCGGCCAGGCTTCCATGCGATCTTCCGATTCGGTTCAGGCGCGGCGCAGCTTGCGGGTCGCGTCCTGCACCGGCCGCTTGGCGAGGCCAAGCTGCACGTCGCGCGCCATCTGCACCAGGCGCGGGCCGAGATCGCGCTCCAGCCGTTCGCGGCCGAGGCTGAAGGCCGGGCCGGCGCAGTTCAGCGCGTACAGCGCGCCGCCGTCCGGGCCGCGCAGCGGCACGCCGACGGCGTTGATCTCCGGCAGCCATTCGCCGATCGACATGCAGAAGCCGCGCTGCGCGATTTCGCGCTCGGCCTTCTCGATGCCGGCCTTGACCTTGTTCCAGTCGTCGCGCCAGCGCTTGCGCATCAGGTCGAGCAGGGCGACGCGCTCGCGCTCGGGCAGCGAGGCGATATAGGCCTTGCCCATCGCCGTGGTCGGCAGCGGCACGCGCGAGCCGACGTCGAGCGTCAGCGCCACCGTCGCCTGGCCGCGGCAGCTCTCGAGATAGATCATCGACATGCGATCGCGGCCGCCCAGCGCCACCGAGCCGTTCGAGTAGTTGGCCAGCGACTGCATGTGCGGGCGCGCCACCTGGCGGATGTCGAGATTGGAAAGCGCTGCATAGCCCAGCGCCAGCACCGAGGCGCCGAGCTCGTACTTGCGGAAGCGGCGCGTGTAGTTGAGATAGCCGAGCTGCGTCAGCGTATGCGTCAGGCGCGCCACGGTCGGCTTGGGCAGGCCGGTGCGGGCGGCGATCTCCTGATTGCCCAGCATCCCGTCGCCGGGATGGAAGGCGCGCAGGATGTCGAGGCCGCGCGCCAGGGCGGTCACGAACTGGCGGTCCTTGCCGGCGTCCTGGTCGAAAGCCACCGGCGCCGGCGCCGGCGCAACACGCTCGATGGAATGGGTGCCGGCATCGGCGCGCAGCGCGATGCTCTCGGCGCGGTGATCTGTCACATTTGCCTCCGAATGAACGCTCGTTTACCTTGTGGCCGTAAACATGCCCGAGCCATCTGGCAGCGTCAACCCGTGCAGAATATGATTTTTCTGTGCGGAATATTTGTGCAGTGCCCATGAGCGCGGCACCTTTGAATCTCCTAGGCAAATACGGACGCCATCGCTAGGAAGGGACGGGAAAATCCAGTCCTTTCCTTTGTCGGAACGCCGTTGCCATGAGCACGATTCTTTTCAGCCATTCCGCCTGCCTGGCGCACGAGACCGGCGGCTATCACCCGGAAAGCCCGGAGCGGCTGCGGGCGGTGCTGGCCGCGCTCGAGGCCGAGGATTTCATGTTCCTCGATCGCCGCGAGGCGCCGCGCGCCAGCCGATCGCAGCTCGCGCTCGCCCATCCGCCGGCCTATGTCGATGCGATCCTGGCGGCGATTCCCGAGGACGGCCTGCGGCAGATCGATGCCGACACCGTGGTCTCGCCCGGCTCCGGCGAGGCCGCGTTGCGCGCGGCGGGGGCGGTGGTTGCGGCGGTGGATGCGGTGGCACGGAGGGAGGCGCGCAACGCCTTCTGCGCGGTGCGGCCGCCGGGGCATCATGCGGAGCCGGCGCAGGCGATGGGCTTCTGTCTTTTCAACAACATAGCGGTCGGGGCGTTGCACGCGCGCAAGGCGCATGGCTGGCGGCGGGCGGCCATCGTCGATTTCGACGTGCATCACGGCAACGGCAGCGAAACCCTTGCGAAGGCTGACGAAAACCTATTCTACGCCTCGACGCACCAGGCGCCGCTCTACCCCGGCACCGGCTTGGACAACGACCCGAAACACCCCAACGTGGTCAACGCCTGCCTGCCTCCGGGCGCCGGCTCGGCCGAGTTCCGCCGCGCCATGGAACGTGAAATCCTGCCGGCAATTCAAGCGTTTGGTCCGGATCTGATTCTCATCTCGGCTGGTTTCGATGCGCATCGGCGCGATCCGCTGGCGGAGATGAACCTGGTCGAGGACGACTACTACTGGGTGACCGCCGCCCTGCAGCGTCTGGCCGACGAACGCTGCCACGGCCGCCTGGTCTCGGCCCTGGAAGGCGGCTACGACCTTGAGGCGCTTGG
>JBFWZG010000002.1:0-55907 GCA_050185515.1 Reyranellaceae bacterium | reverse complement strand
GCGATGCGCTATGCGGCGCTGTCGGGCGGCAAGCGTCTGCGGCCGTTTTTCGTGCTGGCCTCGGCAAGGCTGTTCAACGTCGCCGAACCGGCGGCGGCGCGGGTGGCGGCGGCGGTCGAGTTCGTGCACGCCTATTCGCTGATCCACGACGATCTGCCGGCGATGGACGATGACGATCTGCGCCGCGGCGAGCCTACCGTGCATCGCAAGTTCGACGAGGCGACCGCGATCCTGGCCGGCGATGCGCTGCAGTCGCTGGCCTTCGAGACGCTGGCCGACAGCGCCACGCATGGCGATCCGGCGGTGCGCTGCGAACTTGTGAAGGGCCTTGCCATGGCGATCGGCGCGCAGGGCATGGTCGGCGGCCAGATGCTCGATCTGGCGGCGGCCGACGGCAGCTTCGGCATCGGCGAAATCACCCGCATGCAGCGCATGAAGACCGGCGAGCTGATCGCCTTCGCATGCACGGCCGGCGCCGTCCTAGGCAAGGCGGCGGAGCCGAGCCGGCATGCCTTGCACGCCTATGCCCATGATCTCGGGCTCGCCTTCCAGATCGTCGACGATTTGATCGACGCGCAGGGCGATGCAGCCGAGGCGGGAAAAGCCGTCGGTAAGGACAAGGCCCGCGGCAAGGCGACATTCGTCGACGTGCTGGGGCTGGAGCGGGCCCGGGCGCAGGCCGGCATGCTGGCCGAGCAGGCCGGAAAGCACCTTGAAATATTTCAGGAAAAGGCGGATTTGTTGCGCCAGGCCGCGCGTTTCGTGGTCAGTCGCCGCCGCTAGAACGGCGCAGAGGCGCCTCGGCCGCGACAAAGCGCGGCCTTGAAGGCGCCCCGGTCGGGAACGATTTTTGGTTTGTCAGCCACGGGAGCCAGGGCGTGGGGAAAGAGCCGCAAAACGACAGCAGAACGCCGCTGCTCGACACGCTGTCGGGCCCGGAGGATCTGCGTCGGCTCGACGAGGCGAAGCTGCCGCAGGTGGCGGACGAGCTGCGCCGCGAGACGATCGATGCGGTATCGGTGACAGGCGGCCATCTCGGCGCCGGGCTGGGTGTGGTCGAGCTCACTGTCGCCCTGCATTACGTGTTCAAGACGCCCGAAGACCGGGTGATCTGGGACGTCGGCCACCAGGCCTATCCGCACAAGATCCTGACCGGACGGCGCGACCGCATCCGCACCCTGCGTCAGGGCGGCGGGCTGTCGGGCTTCACCCGCCGCAGCGAGAGCAAATTCGATCCCTTCGGCGCGGCGCATTCCTCGACCTCGATCTCGGCCGCGCTGGGCATGGCGGTGGCGCGCGATCTTTCCGGGGCGACGCGCAACGTCGTGGCGGTGATCGGCGATGGCGCCATGAGTGCGGGCATGGCCTACGAGGCGATGAACAATGCCGGGCATCTCAAGAGCCGGCTGATCGTGGTGCTGAACGACAACGACATGTCGATCGCCCCGCCGGTCGGCGCCATGAGCGGCTACCTCTCGCGGCTGATCTCCTCGCGTCCCTACCTGTCGCTGCGCCAGATCGGCAAGCACATGGCGCGCGCCTTTCCGCGGCCGTTCGAGAAGGCGGCCAAGCGGGCGGAGGAATATGCCCGCGGCCTGGTGACCGGCGGCACGCTGTTCGAGGAGCTGGGCTTCTACTATGTCGGGCCGGTCGACGGCCACAAGATCGAGCATCTGCTGCCGGTGCTGAAGAACGCGCGCGACGCCAGGCTCGACCGGCCGGTGCTGATCCATTGCGTGACGCAGAAGGGCAAGGGCTACGGCCCGGCCGAGCAGAGCGCGGACAAATATCACGGCGTCGCCAAGTTCGACGTCATCACCGGCACCCAGGTAAAGGCGGCGGCGAATGCGCCGAGCTACACATCGGTGTTCGCCAAGGCGCTGATCGCGGAAGCCGAGGCCGACCAGAAGATCGTCGCCATCACCGCGGCGATGCCGAGCGGCACCGGTCTGGACAAGTTCGCCGAACGCTTTCCCGCGCGCAGCTTCGACGTCGGCATCGCCGAGCAGCATGCGGTAACCTTCGCCGCCGGCCTCGCCACCGAGGGCTACAAGCCTTTCGCGGCGATCTACTCGACCTTCCTGCAGCGCGGCTACGACCAGGTGGTGCACGACGTCGCCATCCAGAAACTGCCCGTGCGCTTCGCCATCGACCGCGCTGGGCTGGTCGGCGCCGACGGCGCCACCCATGCCGGCGCCTTCGACATCGCCTATCTCGCCTGCCTGCCGGATTTCGTGGTCATGGCGGCCGCCGACGAGGCGGAGCTGATGCACATGGTGGCGACGGCTGCTGCGATCGACGACCGGCCCTCGGCGGTGCGCTATCCGCGCGGCGAGGGCGTCGGCATCGAACTGCCGGCGCGGGGCGCGCCCCTGGAGATCGGCAAGGGCCGCATCCTGCGCGAGGGCGGCAAGATCGCCATTCTCAGCCTCGGCACGCGGCTGGGCGAGGCGATGAAGGCGGCCGAGGAGCTGGCGGCGCGCGGCCTGCCGGCGACGGTGGCCGATGCGCGCTTCGCCAAGCCGCTCGACGAGGAGCTGATCCGCCGCCTGGCGCGCGAGCACGAGGTGCTGATCACCATCGAGGAAGGCTCGGTGGGCGGCTTCGCCAGCCACGTACTGCAGTTCCTCGCCACGGCGGGCCTGCTCGACAGCGGCCTGAAGATCCGCCCGATGGTGCTGCCGGACCGATTCATCGAGCACAATTCGCCGGCGGCGCAATACGACGATGCCGGCCTCAACGCCCACCACATCGTTGCGACGGCGCTGGCGGCGCTTGGCAAGGAAGAGGCGGAAGCAGGCGCGCGGGCCTAGGCTGGGTTCGATCCGATCGGGTTCCGTTTCGGGCTGACGGGCGGATTCTCTCTCTCTCTCTCTCTCTCTCTCTCTCTCTCTTTGTCATTCCGAGCCCCTTCGACGGGCTCAGGAGCGAGGAATCGTTTGACGCCGGCAGGCGGCATGCCGGGAGAGAGGTCAAGAGATGTCTCGCTCCGCTCGACACGACGAAAGGGGGGCGGGGGTGGAATCCCCGGCAGCGCGGAACCATCGACCTTTCGGACCATTAGTCTCTGGATACCGCAGCACCGGTCAGAGGCTTCTTGCGCATGGATATCAGGAAATTCGAACGGCGGGTGGTCGTCAGCTCGCGATTCTTCGCAATCCTCGCCGTGTTCGGCTCGCTGGCCGGTGCGCTGCTGATGTTCCTGCTCGGCCTGTTCAACGTCTACGAGGCGTTTCACGAAATGTTCGAGCCGATCGCCGATTCCGAGGCCCCGTTCGGCACCGACGCTGTGATCCGCATCATCGAAGGTCTCGACCGCTTCCTCATCGCCATCGTTCTGATCTATTTCAGCTACGGCGTCTATTCGCTGTTCATCCACCCCGAGGAATCGGAAGAGGCGCTGGCGCTGCCGGTCTGGCTGCGCGTGCACCAGATCGGCCAGCTCAAGCAGGTGGTGGCCGAAGTCATCATCGTGATTCTGTTCGTGCTGTTCCTGCGCGTGGCGCTGCAGTCGTTCCAGAACCCGCAGACGATGCTCGACTGGCTGCAGATCGCCAAGTTCCTGGTGCTGCCGTTCAGCATCGTGATGCTGGCGCTGGCGCTGCGCTTCGTCGAACTGCATCCCAAGCCGCCGCGGGTGCCGCCAAAGACCGAACCGGACGACGTCAAGCTGCGGCAAGGCGATCAGGACGCGAACACGACGGCGTCGCGGTAGAAATCGGACACACGAGACCATGTCGGCGTTGCCGGTCTGCGTCGCAGGGCATGCAGGCCGGAATGTCCCACCGGCGCGCCACGCCGTGCTAGGAGACGGCTTGCGGTGCGCCTGATGCGCCGGCCGCGACTTCCTAACCTGGCAAGGTGCCCGCGTTGATCGACATTGCGCTCCTGCTGGCCGCCGGATTCGCCGCCGGTGCGCTGAACGCCGTCGCCGGCGGCGGCACGTTCATCACCTTTCCGGTGCTCGTCTATCTCGGCGTTCCGCCGATCGCCGCCAATGCGACGGCGACCGTGGCGGCGTTGCCCGGATACATCGGCGGCGCCTATGCGTTCCGGCGCGACGTCAGGCCGGAAGGCTCGTTGCGTCTGGGCGAAACCGTTGCCGTATCGCTCGTCGGCGGCGTCGCCGGCTCGCTGCTGCTTCTGGTCACCCCGTCCGACGTGTTCAACGGCGTCGTGCCTTGGCTGCTGCTGACCGCGACGGCGCTGTTCGCGCTGGGACCGACGATCATGTCGGCGCTGCAGCAGCGCGGCGTCGGAGTGGCCGGCCGGTTCCTGTCGATGGCCGCGCTCGTGGCGGTCTCGATCTATGGCGGCTACTTCAATGGCGGGCTGGGAATTCTGCTTCTCGCGGCCTTCGGGCTGATCGGATACGTCAATCTGAGCGGAATGAACGGGCTGAAGAATCTGCTTTCCGCCGCCCTGTCGGTGATCTCGGCGGCGACATTCGCCATCGCCGGGATCGTCCATTGGCGCGAGGGCCTGGTCATGGCCGGCGCCGCCGCCGCCGGAGGCTATTGCGGCGCCTGGGCGGCGCGACGGATATCCAACCCCTCCATTCTGCGTTTCGCCATCGTGCTTGTCGGACTTGCGATGTCGGTGCTGTTCTTCCTGAAACGATGACAGCCTGCGCCAGACCCGTCGCGTCCACGGGCGGGCCGGCTCAGCGGCCGACGATCTCAATGGCGCGGACGAAGGTGGGGTAGAGACCGGCGTCGAGGTTGGCGATCTCGCAGCAATGACGCAGGCGCCAGCCGCCGACATAGGCCAGCGCCAGCACCCAGGCGATCACGCCGGCAGCGAGTCTTCGCATCGACGAGGCCGACATCGATAGCGTCCTCCCTGGCGCGGCCGGCGGAAAAGGGGTTGCCAGCAGCAGCGCCACGGCCGAAAGCGCGATCAGGTGAATCCAGCGGCCCCAGTCCCAGCCCAGCACGAACATCGTCAGCAGCGGCAGCAGGCCCAGCGCCATCAGGGGCAGCGGCAGCAGGGCGCGCCCCGTCCGGTCGCCGGCGAGCGAAAGCGCCACGGCAGGCAGCAGGGACAGCGCGAAGGCGAGAGCGAACAGCACCAGCGCCAGCCTGTTGTTGAGAATCTTCAGGTCGAAGTCGATGACTGCCGAGAATTCCATCCCGATCGCCCGCACGGCCAGGCAGTCGATGGGCGCGACGTTCTGCCAGGAGTCGCAAATGACCTGCGCCATTACTGCGTCGCCGCGGAAGGCGACGACGAAGATCGTTCCGACCGCGGCGACCGTGGCCAGCGACAGCATGGCGGCGGTCGGCGGTGGCGCGGCCTGCGGCCGCATGGCGACACCGGCGTTCGTGGTCAGCAGCACCAGCGCCATGTGCAGCGGCAACATCACGATCTGCAGCTCATGCGCCAGCGTCACCAGCAGCAGCGCCGGCGCCAGCGCCAGGCAGACCAGGCGGCGATAGCGCGCGGGGTCGAGCCGTCCTGTCAGCACGCGACGCACCGCCAGCGTGTGCAGCAGGATGCCCAGCGCCAGCAGCATGTCCTTGCGCAGCCAGGCGCCGGTATCGTAGGCGGGGAACAGCAGCAGCGCCGGCGACAGCATCAAGGCGACGAAGAGCGGCTTGTGGCGCGTTGCCAGCGGCCAGGCCAGTGCGGCAAATGCGATCGCCTGCAGGGCGGCCAGCGCGATGAAGACGGCGGCGAAGAAATCGCGCGTGGGAATTCCCAGCGACGCCACCTGCCAGGCGATCTCGCCCGGCAGGCCGCGCCGCACCGGCCCAGCGGCGTAGTTGACGTGCAGTTCGGCCAGCGCCCAGCCGCTCCAGTCGACAAAGGACCATGCAACGGTCGGGATGTAGAGGAAGCCGATCAGCGCCAGCAGGGCGGCGAGCAGGAGGACGGGCGGCAAGGTGACTGCAGCGTCGGGGCGGGGCATCGGCGGTCAGGATAGCATGGGGGATAGCTTCGCCCGTCAGGCGGTTCCATCAAGTTGGCCCTTCTCCCGCTTGCGGGAGAAGGTGGGCGAAGCCCGGATGAGGGTGTTCCTCGGCATCGGGCGCCGCACACCCTCATCCGCCCTTCGGGCACCCTCTCCCGCAAGCGGGAGAGGGGACAAACGACAGTCGAGACGGTCGCAGGCCGGCCTAGCCGAACACCATCACCGGGCGGACTTCGACCGAGCCGTTGCTGGCGGCGGGGCAGCGGCCGGCCCATTTGACGGCTTCGGCCATGTTCTTGCACTCGACCATGTAGTACCCGCCCAGCGTCTCGCGGTTCTTCACCGCACCCCCTTCAATGGTCGTCTTCCTGCCGTCGACCTTGCGCACGGTCTTGGCCGTCATCGAGGGCTGCAGCGCTTCGCCGTGCTTCATGACGCCGGCATCCTGCATGTCTTTTGTGTATTTCATATAAGCACCCATGATCGCCTCCTGATCCTTGGGCGACATCTTCATCTCGTCTTTCTCGTTGGTGTAGATGAGGATCATGAACTGCATTGCTTGTTTTCTCCCGGTTCGACGCATCGCGTCGCCGCAATAGTAGCAATAGGCAATGCACTGATTGCTGTAAATCCTGCGTGAAGGGGTGCTGGGGTCCAATTCGGGTTGCGCATTGTTCGGCCGGCAATGGTGGCCGGCGCCGGGCTCAACCCGCCCCTCTGGATTTCCAGCCGCCGCTTCGCCATAGTCCGCGCCCCATGACCGAACGGCCGCATGCCATAGCGCCGGCGTCCCCGACGCCGGCGATCGTCGCGCCGTCCCTCGCCCCGTGGAAAGCGCAGGCCAGGGCGATGCTGGCGCTCGGCCTGCCGATCGCCGCCTCGCATCTGGCGCAGATCCTGATGAACGCCATCGACGTCGCCATGCTGGGGCGGGTGGGGCCGCAGGCGGTGGCGGCCGGCGCGCTGGGCTTCTCGGTGTTCCTGATCGTGCTGATCTTCCTGATCGGCCTGGCCATGGGCACCGCGCCGATGATGGCTCAGGCCATCGGCAAGGGCGAAAAATCCATGCGCGAGGTGCGCCGCACCTTGCGCCAGGGGATCTGGGCGACTGGGCTGGTGGCGTTGCCCTTCGCGGTGGCGCTGCTGTGGGGCGAAACGCTGATGCTGGCGACCGGTCAGGAGCCGCAGATAGCGGAGGACGCGGCCGCCTATCTGCAGGCGCTGCTGCCGTCGCTGTTCTTCGCCACCTGGTTCACGGTGCTGCGCAACTTCGTCTCCAGCTACCAGCGGGCGACGGCGCCGATGGTCATCATGGGGATCGGGCTGCTGGCCAATGTCGGCTTCAACTACGTGCTGATCTACGGCCATCTGGGCTTCCCGGCGCTGGGCGTGCTGGGGGCGGGCATCGGCTCGAGCCTTGCGCAGTTCGTCATGGTGGGGCTGCTGCTGGGGCATGTGCTGACCGACAGGCGCTTCCGCCGCTTCCACGTTCTGGGCCGCTTCTGGCGCGCCGACTGGAAGCGCTTTGCCGAGGTGCTGCGGCTGGGCACGCCGATCGGGCTGGCGCTGGTGTTCGAGATTGCGCTGTTCGCGGGCTCTGCCTTCGTCATGGGCCGCATCGGCATCTACGAGCTGGCCGCGCACCAGTTCGCGCTGCAGATCGCGTCCTTCACCTTCATGCTGCCGATGGGCATCGCCAACGCCGCCGGCATCCGGGTGGCGCTGGCGGCCGGCGCGGCCGACCGGGCGGGGGTGACGCGCGCGGGCTGGACGGCGGTGGCGATCGGCTTCGGCTTCATGGCCTGCATGGCCGTGGTGCTGTGGACCGTGCCCGAACTGCTGGTGTCGGTGTTCCTGCCGGCCGACGGCTCGGCGCAGACCGAGCAGGTGCTGGCGCTGGCGACGACGTATCTGGCGATCGCCGCGCTGTTCCAGATCTTCGATGCGGCGCAGGTCATCGGCGCCAATCTGCTGCGCGGGCTGAAGGACACGCGAACGCCGATGCTGTTCGCCGCCTTCGGCTACTGGGTGCTGGGCCTGCCGGTCGGCATATTGCTGGCCTTCGAGTTCGGGCTGGCGGGCGAGGGCGTCTGGATCGGCTTCGTGGTGGCGCTGATGGCGGCGGCGGCGCTCATGCTGGGCCGCTTTTCCTTGCGCGAGAAACTGCCGGCGCTGCAGGCGGCGCTGGACGGCAGGCTGGCATGAGCAAGGACAGGATGCGGCTGGACCAGGCGCTGGTCGAACGCGGTCTGGTCGAGACGCGGGCCAAGGCGCAGGCGCTGGTGCTGGCCGGCAAGGTGTTCGCCGGCGAGAAGCGGCTCGACAAGCCGGGCACGCAGGTCGCCGCCGATCTGGCGCTCGAGGTGCGCGGGCAGCCGCACCCTTACGTCTCGCGCGGCGGGCTGAAGCTCGAGCGTGCGCTCGACGCCTTCGGCATCGATCCGTCGGGCAAGGTGGCGCTCGACGTCGGCGCCTCGACGGGCGGTTTCACCGATCTGCTGCTGCAGCGGGGCGCGGCGAAGGTCTATGCCGTCGATGTCGGGCACGGGCAGCTGGCCTGGAAGCTCCGCTCCGATCCGCGCGTGGTGGTGCTGGAGCGCACCAATATCCGCGGCATCGGGCGCGAGCAGGTGCCCGATCCGGTCGAGCTGATCGTCTGCGACGTGTCGTTCATCGGGCTGGAGAAGGCGCTGCCGGCGGCGCTGGCGCTGGCGGCGCCGGGGGCGATGCTTGCGACCCTGGTCAAGCCGCAATTCGAGGTCGGCAGGGGCCAGGTCGGCAAGGGCGGCATCGTGCGCGATGCGATCCTGCACGCCGAAGTCTGTGCGCGCCTCGCGGCCTGGGTGAACGCGCAGCCGGGCTGGCGCGTGCTGGGCGTGATCGACAGCCCGATCGAGGGCGCCGACGGCAACCGCGAGTTCCTGCTCGGCGCGCGCTTCGATCCCGCCTGATCAGGAACGGCGAAATCCTCAGTAGCGCAGGCGGAGCGGCTGCATGGAGAGCGCGCCGCGATCGCCGGTGAGGCCCAGACCGTTGAGCGTGCGGCCGATCTCGGCAACGCCGCGCATCATGCGGCGCAGGGCGACCGCCTCGTCGCTCTCGCTGCGGCCGAACATGCGCTCGAAGATCTCGTCGACCGGGTCCTTCCGTTCCGGCAGTCGCCGCAGCGTGATGCCGGACGTGGTGTCGATGCCGGCGGCGGCCTTGGCGTAGTCGACCGCCAGCGCCAGCCCGCCCAGCTCGTCGACCAGCCCGACCCGCTTGGCGTCGATGCCGGTCCAGACGCGGCCGCGCGCCACCTGGTCGACCTGCGGCGGGCTGAGCTTGCGCGCCTCGCCGACCCGTTGCGTGAAATCGGCGTAGACCCGGTCGAGCGAGCGTTCGAGTGCCGCGCTCTGCTCCGGGGTGAAGCGGCGGAACGGCGATTCCATGCCGGCATTGGCGCCGGCATGGATGTGGCCGACGTTGACGCCGATATCCTCCAGCAGCTGCGCGGCGACCGGCTTGTAGCCGAAGACGCCGATCGAACCGGTCAGCGTGGCGCGCGAGGCGACGATCATGTCGGCCGGCAGGGCGACGAAATAGCCGCCCGAGGCGGCCACGTCGCCCATCGAGACGATGACGGGCTTGCCGCGGCTGCGGGTGCGCGCCACCTCGCGGAAGATGGTGTCGGAGGCGACGTAGGAGCCGCCGGGCGAATCGATGCGCAGCACGACGGCGCGGACCGCGGGATCCTCGGCCGCTTCGCGCAAGGCCGCGGTCATGCTGTCGGCCCCCATCAGCCGGTCGCCGTTGGCCATGCTGTAGGCGCTTTCGCCGGCCGCGATGGCGCCGCTGCCCTGGATCAGCGCGATCACAGGGCCCTCGCTGTGCGGCGGATCGACGATGGCGCGATAGTCGGCGATGTCGAACAGCCCGGCGCGCTTGCCGGCGAGCTGCAGCACGTGGCTTTCGGCCTCGTCCCAGTAGCCGATGCGGTCGACCAGCTTCGCCAGCTTGGCGTCGGCGGCGGAGATCGGCGCGCGGTCGATCAACGCCCGCAGCTGTTCGGCGGGAATTTCGCGCGCCTTCGACACGTCGCCGACGATCTGCGCGAACAGGCTGTCGACCAGCGCCTGCAGGTTCTCGCGATGCGGCCAGGTGTAGTCGCTGCGGGTCAGCGAGTTGGGCGCGGTCTTGTACTCCCAGCGCTGGCCGCCCTGCAGGTCGACGCCGACCTTGTCGAGCGCGCCCTTGAGGAACGGCGTTTCGGCCGAGACGCCGGTGACGCCGAACTCGCCAGAGGGCTGCAGCCAGACTTCGCCCGCCGAGGCGAGGTAGTAGGCGCCGGTGCCGTTGCCGCCCTCGCCAAAGGAGGTGGCGAAGGAGACGACGAACTTGTCGGCGGCGCGGAACGCGGTGAAAGCCTCGCGCAGCTCCTGCACGGAGGCGAGGCCGGGGCTCTCGTCGCCCACCAGCAGCACGGCGCCGGCGACGCGCGGATCGAGGCGGGCCTGCAGCAGGGTCTCGACAATCTGCGACATGACGGGGCGCGGCTCGGAAAGCAGCGCCTCGAGCGGATCGCTGGCCGGCGACTCGACCGGTGCGGTGCGCAGATCGAGCTTGAGCACGATGCGGTCGGGCGGCGTCGGTGCGGTCGGCTGCAGCCAGAGCGCCGCGGCAATGCCGAGGCCGATCACCAGCACGGTGAGGCCGCCGATGATGGCGAGCAGGGTGGTGAAGAAACGGGCCATGGGTCGATACGTCGCCTTTCGAGCCTTGGGAGCGTCCGGTTCCGCTACCTATCGCGAAACCGGCCGAATGGCCAGTGCCGCGTCGCAAAAACCGAAACTTTACAGGGGATTGCGGCGCAATTCCGACCGCCGGCTCAGCCCCAGCCCCAGGCGCCCATGCCGAGATTGCCCAGTTCGAAGGAGCGGTGCAGGGCCTGGCCGGGGCGACCGCCGGCGGCGCCGAACGGCACCAGCAGCGGCAGCAGATGCTCGTCGCGCGGATGCGCGCGGCGTGCGCCGGGCGCCTGCTGGCGATAGTCGGACAGGGCTGTGGCGTCGCCCGCCACGATGGCCTGGTGTGCGTACTGCTCGAAGTCGCGCGCCCACGGATCGGGCTCGCCGCCCTCGAAGCGCAGGTCGCGCAGATTGTGGACGATCGAACCGGAGCCCAGCACCAGCACGTCGTCGTCGCAGAGCGGGGCCAGCGCGCGGCCGAGATCGAAATGCCAGGCGGCGCCGCGATGGTGCTGGATGGATAGCTGCGTCACCGGAATGTCGGCCTGCGGATACATCAGCATCAGCGGCACCCAGGCCCCGTGATCGAGCCCGCGCTGCGGATCGATGCTGGCGTCCATGCCGGTCTCGCCCAGCAGGCCGGCCGCCTCGTCGGCGAGATCGGGCGCGCCCGGCGCGGCGTAGCGCAGCCGGTAGAGTTCCGGCGGGAAGCCGGAGAAGTCGTGGATGGTTTCGGGACCGTCGACGCCGCCCAGCTGCGGCGTCTCGGTTTCCCAGTGAGCGGAAATGCACAGGATGGCGCGCGGGCGCGGCAGGCTCTCGCCCAGCCCGCGCAGGAAGCGATGCGCCGGGGTCGGCGTCAGCGCCAGCATCGGCGAGCCGTGCGAGACGAACACCGGCCCGATGCGGGCCATGCGCTACTCCGCGGCCTGCTTGCGCGCCGCTGCCGGCAGTTCGACCCAGCTGTAGACCTTGGCGATGATGCGCCACTCGCCATCGACTCTCAGGAAGCTGAGATAGTCGGTGAAGAGTCGCGCACCTATGGCGATCTGCACCCGCGCCAGCGCGCTGACAGGGCTTGACACGTCGATGCCGAGAATGACGTCCCGACGAGTCTCGCCATTCTTCGCCGGCGAGACTCGGCCGGCGACGCGGGCGTAGACGGTCTCCATGTCGTCATGCACCAGCGCGCCCTCGCTGGCGTGCGACAGATGGCAGACGGGATGGAAGATGCGGCGCAAGGCTGCGACGTCGCCGTCGTAGAAACCGTCGAAATAGAGCTGCAGCGACTTGGCGATTTCGGCGTATTCGGTCTGCATTTCCGCCTCCAAGGTTGCTAGCGGGTCATGGCGTGGTATTCGGCGTTGGGCATCATGTCGGTGGCGTGGGCCAGCCGGTTGGTCATGTTGAAGAACGCGGCGGTGTCGCCGATGTCGTAAATGTCTTGGTCGGAGAAACCGACCTTGCGTAGAGCGGCGCGATCGGCGTCGCCGATGTCGAACGGCGCCACGGTCAGCTTCCAGGCGAAGTCGAGCATGGCGCGCTGGCGCTGCTGCAGTTCGGCGACGCGATAGTTCATCACCATCATTTCGCCCAGCTGCGGATCGCCCGAAATCTGGCGCACCGCCTGGCCGTGGGCGACGAGGCAGTAGTAGCAGCGGTTGGCGCTCGAGACGACGACGGCGATCATCTCGCGCTCGAGCTTGGACAGGCCCGACTCGCCCAGCATCAGCTCGTTGTAGGTCGAGATGAAGGCGCGCGCCTTCTTCGGGTTGTGCGCAACCGCCCGGATCACGTTCGGCACCATGCCGAGCTTCTCGAGGCATTTCTCGAAATACTTGGCGAGATCGGCGTCCTTGGGCTTCTTCGGCACCGGCAGCTTGAGCTTGGTCAGGTGCTTGGGCTGGGGCATGGCTTCCTCCGTTCTGTCTGCTAGCGCGCGGCGACCAGGTTTGGCCGGTAGCGTCTGATCTCGTCGAAGGCATCGCTCAGCGGGCGGTCGAAGCCCTGGCCGGTGATGCCGATGGTGAAGGGCTTGGCGCGGATGCCGGCGAAATTGTCGTCGACGAACAGGGTCGGCAGGCGCAATTCCATGAAGCGGTCGGGCGTTACGGTGATCTCCAACCGCTGGCGCATGCGGTGACGGCCGAGCTGAACGCGGCTGATCTCGTCCCACAGGAAGCGGCGCGGCTGGCCGATGCGCAGCATGATGCCTTCGGGGCGAACTTCGATGACCGGGCCGGGATCGTGCAGACGGCGCAGCGCGCGCCACAGGTAGTAACCCATGCAGAAGACGATGGCGAAGCCGGCGAACCACAGCACGGTGGGGTCGCGTTCGGCGCCCGCCTCGGCCGCGGGCGACAGCACCGGGTCGACGTCGCCGGTGGCGAGAATGATCACCAGCACCAGAGCCACCAGGCCCAAGGCGAGCATGCTGAGGTAGAAGGGCCGGGCGTAGTTGACGACCAGCGGCTGGCGCGGCGCCATCAGCCCCGCCCCAGCGCGCGATGGCGCAGCAGATGGTCGGCCAGCACGCAGGCCACCATGGCCTCGGCCACCGGCACGGCGCGGATGCCGACGCAGGGATCGTGGCGGCCTTTGGTCTGGATTTCGGTTTCGCGGCCGGACGTATCGACGGTGCGCATCGGCTTGAGGATCGAGCTGGTCGGCTTGACCGCCATGCGGGCGACGATGTCCTGGCCGGTGGAGATGCCGCCGAGAATGCCGCCGGCATGGTTGCTGAGGAAATGCGGGCGGCCGTCGCGCATGCGGATCTCGTCGCCGTTGTTCTCGCCGGAAAGCTCGGCGGCGGCGAAACCGTCACCGATCTCGACGCCCTTGACGGCATTGATGGTCATCAGCGCGCGGGCGATGTCGCTGTCGAGCTTGTCGTAGAGCGGCGCGCCCAGTCCCGCAGGCACGCCGGAGGCGACCACCTCGACCACCGCGCCGGTCGAGGAGCCGGCCTTGCGGATGCCATCGAGATAATCCTCCCATTCGATCGCGGCCTTCGGGTCGGGGCACCAGAACGGGTTCTGACCGACGCTGTCCCAGCTCCAGTTGGTTCGATCGATGCGCTTGCTGCCGATCTGCACCAGCGCGCCGCGGACCTTGACGCCGTCGCCCAGGATCTTGCGGGCGATCGCGCCGGCCGCAACGCGCACGGCGGTTTCGCGCGCCGACTGGCGGCCGCCGCCGCGATAGTCGCGAATGCCGTACTTCGCCCAGTAGGTGAAATCGGCATGGCCGGGGCGGAACTTGTCCTTGATGTCGCTGTAGTCCTTGGAGCGCTGGTCGACGTTCTCGATCGTCAGGTTGATCGGCGTGCCGGTGGTGACGCCGTCGAACACGCCCGACAGGATCTTCACCGCATCGGGTTCCTGTCGCTGCGTCGTAAAGCGCGACTGGCCGGGCCGGCGCTTGTCGAGCCAGCCCTGGATCTCGCCTTCGGAAAGAGGAATGAGCGGCGGTACGCCATCGACGATGCAGCCGATGGCGGGACCGTGGCTCTCGCCCCAGCTGGTGAAGCGGAAGAGTGTGCCGAAGCTGTTGCCGGCCATCGCCGCCTGCCTACTTGTCGGGGTCGAAGTTCTTCAGAAGATCGACCAGCTTGGGCGCGGCGTCGGTCGCCATCATGCCGACCGTGTGGTAGCCGGCGTCGACGTGATGCACCTCGCCCGAGACGCCGGCGCCCAGATCGCTCAGCAGGTACAGCGCCGAGCCGCCGACGTCGTCGATGGTGACGTTGCGCTTGAGCGGCGCGTTGTACTCGTTCCACTTCATGATGTAGCGGAAATCGCCGATGCCCGACGCCGCCAGGGTGCGGATCGGACCGGCCGAGATGGCGTTGACGCGGATGTTCTGGTTGCCGAGATCGGCCGCCAGGTAACGCACGCTGGCTTCGAGCGCGGCCTTGGCGACGCCCATGACGTTGTAGTGCGGGATGACGCGTTCGGCGCCGTAGTAGGTGAGGGTCACCAGGCTGCCGCCATCGGTCATCAGCCGCGCCGCGCGCTGGGCCAGTGCCGTGAACGAGAAACAGGAAATGTTCATCGTCATGGCGAAATTTTCGGCCGTCGTGTCGACGTAACGTCCCTTGAGCTGGTCCTTGTCCGAGAAGGCTATGGCATGGACCAGGAAGTCCATCTTGCCCCACTCCTTCTGCACTTTGGCGAACAGCGCATCCATGCTGGCGTTATCGGTCACGTCGCAGGGCTCGACCAGGCTGACCCCGACTTCCTGCGCCAGCGGCCGGATGCGCTTTTCGAGCGCCTCCCCCTGATAGGTGAAGCCCATTGTGGCGCCATGCTTGTGCAGGGCCTTTGCGATGCCCCAGGCGATCGAACGGTCGTTGGCAATGCCCATGATAAGGCCTTTCTTGCCTTCCATGAGCGGGGCGGGGGACGTCATTGAAACCTCTGCACAGGCGGGAACATCTTGCTTTGCGGCATCCTACACCATCAACCCGCCCGGTCAATCACGCCCCACCGACTAAGCGGCCGTATTTACTCAATAAATTCGTCCCGGCCGTCGGTCAGGAGATCTCCCCCAGGCCGAGCTGGCGCATGATCTGTTCGCGCGTCGACGGCGGCAGAGCGCCGATGGCGGCCAGAATGTCATGCAACTGCCGTCGCAGGGCATGATTCTGGTCAATCAGGGACAGCACCACCGGCACCGTTTCCGCCTCGATCTCCAATTCGTCGACCAGATCGCGGATCAGTCGGGCGCGGGCGAGATCGGCCTCGGCGAAAATCCAGCCGCTGTCGTCGCGCACCGGCCTGATCCACTGCTCGGCGATCCAGGTCTCGAGGTCGGGGGTGCGGCAGCCGACCAGGGTGACGATCTGTTCGAAGCGCCAGCTCATGTGCTCCTCCGTCATTTCAGTCCGGCCCTGGCGCGCACGTCGTAGTCGCGGCCCTCGGCCCAGGCCTCGATCGCCTGCTTCAGCGCGCCATCCTTGTCGTCGGGCAACACGACGCTGAGATGCACGTACTGGTCGCCGCGCTGGCCCGAACGCTGGTCGACGATTCCCTTGCCCTTCAGACGCAGGCTGGAACCGGAATTGGAACCGGCCGGCACGGTCAGCGTGACCTTGCCGTCGATGGTCGGCACGTCGATGCGCCCGCCCAGTACGGCCTCCTGAAGGGTAATCGGCACGTCGAGATGCACGTCGCTGTCCTTGCGCCGGAAATGGGCATGCGGCTGGACGTGGATTTCGATATAGGCGTCGCCGGCCGGCGCGCCGCCATGGCCGGGATGGCCCTGGCCCTTGAGCCGCAGCATCTGGCGGTCCTGTGAGCCGGCCGGGATATTGACGTCGAGCGTCCTGCCGTCGGGCAGGGTCAGGCGGCGCTTGGCGCCGACAGCTGCCTCGACGAACGGCACCTCCAGCATGTAGGTGACGTCGCTGCCCGGCATGCGGAAGCTCCCGGCGCCACCGCCGGGGCCGGCGCGGCCGCCGCGGGCGCGGGCGAACATCTCGGCAAACAGATCCTCGGCGAAGCCCGCCTCGTCGCCACCGAAATCGCCGCTGTAGCGCATGCCGTCGTCCGACTGGGCGTACTGGCGATAGTACTGGCGCTGCGGCCGCTCCTGGCCGGCGGCGTCGATTTCGCCGGCGTCGAAGCGACGGCGCTTCTCGGGATCGGAGAGTATGTCGTAGGCGCCTCCGACTTCCTTGAACTGCGCCTCGATCTCCTTCTTGCCCGGATTGAGATCGGGATGCAGTTTCTTGGCCAGCTTGCGATAGGCCTTCTTGATCTCGTCGGCGCTGGCGTTCTTCGCCACGCCCAGTATCTCGTAGGGATCGCGCATCATCTTCACTCGTTCTATCGCCGCCACGGCTGCGAGCGATTTGCATCATCCCGCCCGTTCGCCGCCAAGGCCAATCATTTCGGCCCTTTAGATAGCGATCGATTGCCGCTATGCAATCCGGTGATGGCTCCGCGCGGCGCCAGAGGGCATAGTCGCGCCACAGGAACGGGACGATGGCAGACACAGAAAACGATCCGATCGCGCAGTTCGACGCCTGGTTCGCCGAGGCGGCCAAGGCCGAGCCCGCAGACCCCAATGCCATGACGCTGGCAACTGTCGGCGCCGATGGCATGCCGAGCGCGCGCATGGTGCTGCTCAAGGGCGTCGACGAGCGGGGTTTCGTGTTCTACACGAACTTCGAGAGCCGCAAGGGACAGCAGCTGATCGAGCACCCCAAGGCGGCGCTTTGCTTCCACTGGAAATCGCTGCGCCGCTCGGTGCGGATCGAGGGGCCGGTGGAGCAGGTCAGCGACGCGGACGCCGACGAGTATTTCGCCAGCCGCCCGCGCGGCAGTCAGATCGGGGCGTGGGCGTCGAAGCAGTCGCGGCCGCTGACGGGCCGCATGGAACTTGAGAAAGCGGTCGCCAGCTATGCCGCCAAGTTCCATGTCGGCACGGTGCCGCGGCCGCCCTACTGGTCCGGATTTCGCGTGCTGCCCCAGCGCATCGAGTTCTGGCAGGACAAGCCCTTCCGGCTGCACGACCGTCTGGTGTTCTCGCGTGGGCAGGGCGCCAACGCCTGGTCGCGCGAGCGGCTCTATCCGTAGGCGGCGATGGACCCGCACGGCCACGCGCCAGCGAATAGCGGGAAGCTGACGCCGGAGCAGGCGCGGCTGATGCGGCTGGCGTCGATCGCCTCGACGGCGGTGGCGATCGTGCTGATCGCCGGCAAGAGCGTCGCCTGGTGGATGACGGATTCGGTCAGTTTGCTGTCGACCCTGCTCGATTCGTCGCTCGACCTGCTGGCCTCGCTGGTGACGCTGATCAGCGTGCGCCACGCGCTGGTGCCGGCCGACAGGGAGCATCGCTTCGGCCATGGCAAGGCGGAGGCGCTGGCCGGACTGGTTCAATCGGGCTTCATCGGCGCCTCGGCGATCTGGCTGCTGATCTCGGCCGGACAGCGGATTCACGCGCCGCAGCCTGTGACGCAGGAGACCGTCGGGTACGTCGTGATGGCGGGTTCGATCGCGCTGACCCTGGGGCTGGTGCTGTTCCAGCGCGCGGTGATCTCGCGCACCGCCTCGATGGCGATCGGCGCCGACCATCTGCACTACAAGTCGGACTTGCTGACCAATGCCGGGGTCATCGTGGCGCTGGTCCTGTCCTCTCGCTTCGGCCTGAGCATCGCCGATCCGATCATCGCCGGACTGATCGGCCTCTATATTCTCAAAAGTGCGGCCGACATCGCGGTCGGGGCCTACAATGTGCTGATGGACCGCGAACTGCCGGAAGAGGAGCGCGAGAAGATCAAGGCGATCGTCCGCGCCCATCCGCAGGTGCGCGACCTGCACGATCTGCGCACCCGCTCGTCGGGCATGACGACCTTCATCCAGCTCCACATGGAGCTCGATCCCGAGATGACGCTGGCGGCTGCGCATGTCGTCGGCGACGAGGTCGAGGACGCGATCCGAAGGGAGTTTCCGGGCGCCGAGATCATCGTGCACCAGGACCCCGAAGGCGTGGCCGAGCCGCGCGCCACGTTCGGCTGAGAGCTTCCGTGGACGTGTCGGACCAGAGCGCGACGATCGCCTTCCTGTCGACGCCGCAGGCCTGGGGACTGCCGCAGGACGTCAAGGTGGAGCGCATCGACACGCATGGCGCGGCGGTGTTCCTGGTCGGCGAACGGGTCTACAAGCTGAAGCGGGCGGTGAGTTTTCCGTTCATGGATTTTTCCACGCTCGAGCGCCGGCGCCGCTTCTGCGCCGACGAGGTGCGGCTGAACCGGCGCACCGCGCCGAGGCTCTATCTCGGGCTCGTGCCCGTGCTGCGCGACGGCGCGACGCTGGCGCTGGGCGCGATGCGGGAAAATGCCGACGACGATTCGGCGGTGGACTGGCTGGTGGCGATGCGGCGCTTCGATCAGGAAGCGCTGCTGGCGCGGCTGGCCGAGCGCGGCGCGCTGCCGGCGGAGCTGATCGGGCGGCTGGCCGAGACGGTGGCGACCTTCCATGCCGGCGCGCCGCCCGAACCTGGCCATGGCGGCGCGGCGGTGCTGGCGCATACCGTGAAGATGGACACCGAACAGATGATCGCGCGCGGCGATCTGCTCGATCCGGGGTTGAGCGCCGAGCTGGCCGAGTTGATGCCGGCGGAAGCGGCACGCGTTGCGGCGGCGGCCGACCGTCGACGCGCCTGCGGCGCGGTTCGGCGCTGCCACGGCGACCTGCATTTGAAGAACATCTATCTCGACGGCGAGACGCCGGCGCCCTTCGACGGCATCGAGTTCAACGACCGGCTGTCCTGCATCGATACGCTCTACGATCTTTCCTTCCTGCTGATGGATCTCGATTTCCGCGGCCTGCGCGGCCACGCCAACCTGGCGCTGAACCGCTACCTCTGGCATTCGGCCGAGAAGGACCAAGAACTTCTGGCGGGCCTGGCGCTGCTGCGCATCTATCTCGCCCGGCGGGCGGCGATCCGCGCCCATGTCGACGCCGCGGGCGTGCCGCATATGAGGAACCGGGCCGAGGCCGCGCGCCAGCGCGAGCAGGCGCGCGCCTATCAGCGCTATGCGCGCGCGTTGTTCGCGCCGTCGCCGCCGCTTCTGGTCTGCGTCGGCGGATTGTCCGGCACCGGCAAGACGACGCTGGCCATGGCGCTGGCGCCGGACCTCGTTCCGACTCCAGGCGCTGTGGTGTTGCGCTCGGACGTGACGCGCAAGCGCATGGCCGGCGTGGCGCTCGACCGGCGCATGCCGGCGGGCTGGTACACGAAGGAGAACGCCGCCTCGGTCTACGACGAGTTGCATCGTCTGGCGAGGATCGCGCTCGACGCCGGACGCTCGGTGGTTCTGGATGGGGTCTATGCGCGGGCGGCGGAACGGGCGGCGGCGGCGGACGTTGCGCGACAGGCCGGCGTGCGGTTTGTCGGCTTGTGGCTGGAGGCGCCGAAGGCGTTGCTGCGCCGGCGCGTGGAACAGCGGCGCGGCGATGCGTCCGACGCGACGGTCGACGTGGTCGAGCGACAGGCGTCGTACGATATTGGCGCGCTCGACTGGCGCCGGCTCGACGCAGCAGCCGGCATCGAGACGATCGTTGCGTCGGCGCGGGCGGCGCTGGGGGATTGACTCCGATCAAGGCGATGCCGACTTATGAGCTATAAGTTTGATCCGAACGACGATGAGGAGCGCCGGATATGCTGAAGAAGATACGCCTGGAACTGGCGCGGAATTCGAAATTCCCCGAAGGCAGCCGCAATCACGGCTACGAGATCGTGGCGCCGCTGACGGGCGACGGCCATCTCGACGTCGACGCCTGGACGAAGGCGAAGGACAAGTGCACGGTGCGCCGGTTCTGGCAGGGCGAGGACGACGAGCAGGGCCACATCGAGCGCAAGCGCAACCGCTGGGTGTTTTCGTACGCGCCGGGGGACGATGATGACGAGCCGATCTTCCGGCTGGGGGATCACGTGTTCAAGCCCGGCGAGTACATTTCCATCACCGAGCACAGCGGCGAGCAGTTCACCTTCCTGGTTGCGTCGGTGAACTAACCGGAGCCGAGTGCATCGGTATCAAATACTATTCAAACGAGTTATGCGCTTCTGCGGCACCACTTGACGTAGAACAGCTCGCATATCAGTGCTTGCGGCGGGGAACGGCGCCGGGGAACTCAGTTTCGCAACATTGGCGCCTATGGGTGCTGGAATGCAGGGTTGGATTGAGCAGATCCCGCCGGAGATCGTTGCGCTGATAGACAGACCGGTTCTGTTGGCGTTCGTACTCGGCATTGGGGCGTTGGGCGGCCTGGCGGTGGCGGGCGTGGCCAATGGGATGCGCCGCCGCGCATGGCGCAAGCGGAACGCCGGCAACTGGTCCCAGCGCCAGCGATTCCAGAACCCACCGCTCGACGCGGCCGACCAGTTGCGCATCGTGATGAATGCGCCATTTTCGGCACAGCCGCTGCTTAACAAGAGCGAAGCGCGCGTGTTCAGGGAACTGGATCGCATGGTCCTGGGCTGCAATCCACGCTGGCAGGTCATGGCGCAGGTGTCGCTCGGTGAGATTCTGCGCAGTGCCGACAAGCAGGCATTCGGGTGCATCAATTCGAAGCGGGTGGATCTGCTTCTTGTCGACGAGGAATGCCATCCGCGTCATGCAATTGAATATCAGGGCGGCGGGCACTATCAGAGTTCGGCGGCGGCACGCGATGCGGTGAAGAAAGAGGCGCTGCGGCGGGCGGGCATCACCTACCACGAAGTCGTCGCCGGTCGCACCACGCCGCAGGAATTGCGGCAGCTGGTGGAACGGCTGGTCGGCACGACGAAGATGGCTTGCTGATCGCCATTCACTCGAACAGGTCGGGCTGGCGTTTCGGCGGGGATGGGGCGTCGTCGACCGGCTCGCTGGCGTAGCGTGTGCCGCCACCGTCGAGCAGCCCGCGAACCTGATCGAAGCCAGCCTGCGGGTCGATCCAGCGCGCTTCGTCCCCACGCGCCAGCACGGCGGGCATGCGATCGTGCACATGAGCGATCTCGGGAGCGGGGGCGCGGGTGAGCATGACCACGCGTTCGCCGTCGGTCAGGCCGGCGAAAGCGAAGCTCTCGCCGTCTGCCGGCATCAGCACGTATTTGCGTTTGCGCTTGGCGCCGGGCACCGCCTGCCATTCGTACCAGGCGGTGGCGGGGATCAGGCAGCGGCTGCCGAGCAGGCGGCGAAAGGTCGATTTCTGCGCCACCGTCTCGGCGCGGGCGTTGATGATGAGGCGATTGTCCCATGGCGCCTTCAGGCCCCAGCGCCGCAATGCGCCGCCGGCCGCCGTGACGATCAGCACCTCGTTGTCGGGCCTGATGTCGGACGAGGCACGGTAGCCCAGCGGGGCGAGAACGCCGTAGCGCCCGTTGAGCGAATCTGGGCCGACCATGTTCTCGAAGCGCGAGCACATGGCGCTCAGGCGCCGGCGGGGACGGCGACGTAGCGGCGGAACAGTGTGCGCAGTTCCTGTAGCACCTCGTCGGCCACGTCGCCGTCGACGATGCGATCCTCCAGCGGCTTCAGTCGTTTCTTGATCAGCGCTGGCGTGCGGTTCGAATGCAGCAGCGCGTAGAGCATCTCGTAGCTGGTCAGCTCGCGGCCATGAGGGGTGGCGGCGCGCGGTCGGGCTTCGGCGGCAGAAGCGGCTGGCGCAACCGGAACCGACTGGGCGCCGAGCAGGGTCTGCCAGGACAGGCCGGAATTCTTCACCAGCATATGGGCGCGGCGCGCGGCCGCCAGGGCCTCGCCGTCATGGGCGCTGCCCATCAGCTCGAGAATCTTCGCCAGTTGCTGCCGGTTGAGCGCCATGCTCCGCGCATCGGAAATTCATTCGGGCGGCGTGAAGCCGTCCCCGGACTCTGAACGATTTGGCGGCGGATGGAAAGCGTCGCGCTACTCGGCCGCAGCGCGCAGCAGGCCCAGCCTGCTCCAGACGTCGAGCAGGGCGCCGACCAGATCGGCCATCATGGCATCGGTGTGCAGCGGCGTAGGCGTCAGGCGCAGCCGCTCGGTGCCGCGCGGCACGGTGGGATAGTTGATCGGCTGCACGTAAATGCCATGCAGATCGAGCAGCATGTCGCTGGCGCGCTTGCAGCGCTCGGCGTCGCCGACGAACAGCGGCACGATGTGGCTTTCGGACGGCATGACCGGCAGGCCTGCCGCACCGAGCTTGCGTTTCAGCGTGGCGGCGCGCTCCTGGTGGCGCTCGCGAATCTCGTTGTGGCGGCGCAGATGGCGCACGCTGGCCAACGCGCCGGCGGCGATCGAGGGCGGCAGGGCGCTGGTGAAGATGAAGCCGGAGCCGAAGCTGCGCACGAAATCGACCAGTTCGGCATCGCCGGCGATGTAGCCGCCGATCACGCCGAAGGCCTTGGCAAGCGTGCCCTGAACCAGATCGACCTTCTCGAGCACGCCGTCGCGCTCGGCGACGCCCGCGCCCTGCGGGCCGTACATGCCCACGGCGTGCACCTCGTCGAGATAGGTCAGCGCGCCATGGCGGTGCGCCAGATCGCAGATCTCGCCGATCGGCGCAATGTCGCCGTCCATCGAGTAGACCGACTCGAAAGCGACGATCCGGGCGCCGCCCGGACCGGCCTGTTCGAGCTTGCGCTCGAGGTCGGCCAGATCGTTGTGGCGGAAGACGTGGCGCTTGCAGCCGGCGTTGCGAATGCCGGCGATCATCGAGGCGTGGTTCAGCGAATCGGAAAAGATGGTGCAGTCGGGCAGGCGACTGCCCAGGGTCTGCAGCGTCGTCTCGTTGGCGACGTAGCCGGAGGTGAAGACGAGTGCCGCCTGCTTCGCGTGCAGGTCGGCCAGTTCACGCTCGAGCAGGACGTGGTTGTGGTTGGTGCCTGAGATGTTGCGGGTGCCGCCCGCGCCGGCGCCCGACAGATCCAGTGCTGCGCGCATGGCGTCGAGCACCACCGGATTCTGGCCCATGCCGAGGTAGTCGTTCGAGCACCAGACGGTGACCTGGCTGGTGCCGCCGTTGCGATGGTTGCGCGCCAGCGGGAAATTGCCGGCCTCGCGCTCGAGATCGGCGAAAACGCGGTAACGACCTTCGGTCTGGAGATCGGCCAGCGACTGGCGGAAAAAGCTGCGGTAGTCCATCGAGAATCCCAGTGCGGGGCGGGCGATGCCATGTCCGGCAAGAATGCCACGCATCCCCCGGTAGTCCTTGATTTATATCAAGAACCGCCGCTCTCATGGGTGGCGCATTGCCGCACGGCAGAGCGGCAGGACCGGCACGGCCGATCCCACAATCATGGACATAGCAATGGCCTCCGCTATTCCCGGCACTGCCGCCCGCAATCGCGATTTTCCGTTCTACCTCGGCAGTTTAGGCGCGTGGTACGCCGGTCTCGGCCTGCAGATGGTGCTGTTTCCGTGGCTGGTGGCGGTTGTGCTGGAAGCGCCGCCGCGCCTGGTCGGCATCGCGCAAACCGCTTTGATGGCGCCAGCGATCCTCTTCATTCTGCTGGGCGGTGCCGTGGCCGACCATAACGACGGTCGCAAGTTACTCATCCGATACCATGCCTTCGCCGCCGTGCCGCCGCTCGCTCTGGCGGCCGTGGTGCTGGCCGGTCATCTGAGCTTCGAGGCCATCGTCGTGTTCGGCCTCGCCATGGGCACGCTGGGCGCCTTCGCCATGCCGGCGCGCGATGCGCTTCTGGTGCACGTGGCGGGCCGCGACCTGCCGCGGGCGGTGGCGCTGGTTACCGGCGCGCAGTTCCTGTCGCAGCTTCTGGGCATGGCCGGCGCCAGCGCCGCCGAGGCGCTGGGTGCGCCGCTGCTGCTGTGCGGGCAGGCGCTGATCATGGCGCTGGGCGCGCTGGCATGCTGGAAACTGACGGCCGCGACGCCGCAGCAGACTGGCGGCGACGGCAAACGCCTGGCCGCGATCGCCGACGGCATCCGCGAAGCCTGGTCGATACCGGTGGTATGGCCGGTGATCGTCGCCATGCTCGGGATCGGCATATTCTACATCGGCGCCTTTCTGGTGCTGCTGCCGCTGATCGTGCGCGACGATTTCGGCGGCGGTGCCACCGAGATCGCCACGGTGAACTTCTTCTTCTGGGGTGGCGCGCTCGCCTCGATCTTCGCCCAGGTCAGGATCGGCGCGTTGCGCCGGCCAGGCCGCGCCATGCTGGTGTCGCTGATGATCGCCGCCTTCGTGCTGCTGGCGCTGTCGCAGCGATTGCCGTTCTACGGCGTGGCGGCGCTGAGCGCTCTCTGGGGCGTGACGGCGGGCATAAACATGACGCAGGGACGCACGATCGTGCAGATTGCGGCGCCGCCTTCGCACCGCGCCCGCATCCTGTCTTTGTTCCAGCTCGGCTTCATGGGCGGCGCGCCGATCGGCGCCCTCCTGGTCGGCTTCCTGGCGGACCTGACCGACATCCACACCGCCTGCATTCCGCCGGCGCTGGTGATGCTCTGCCTGCTGGCGTTCCTGAGGCTGCGGTCGGCGCTCTGGGCGCACAAGGCCTAGCCGATAGAATCAGCCCTTGAACTCGCCAGAAGCGCGCAGATCGGCCATGGTCAGGTCGAGCGCCTTGGTGGCGCGGGCGAACATTTCCTCGACATCCGCCTCGGTCATGACCAGAGGCGGCGAGAAGGCGATCGAATCGCCCATGTTGCGCTGGATCAGGCCGTTATCCTGTGCGTGCATGGCGAAGCGGCCGCCGGCGGCGCCGGCCGTGGCGAAGGCTTCCCGGGTCTTCTTGTCGCGCACGATCTCCACCGCGCCGATCATGCCGATGCCCCGCACCTCGCCGATCAGCGGATGCTCGCCCAGCTTGCGCAGGCCCGCCTGCATGACGGGTCCGACCTTGCGGACATGGCCGACCAGATCGATCTCGTCGTAGATCTTCAGCGTCTCGACCGCGACGGCCGCCGGCACGGGATGGCCGGAATAGGTGAAGCCGTGGCCAAACGTGCCGATCTTCTCGCTCTCGACCAGCATGGCCTGCCAGATTTTCTCGTTCACCATCACCGCCGAAATCGGCAGGAAGGACGCCGACAGCGCCTTGGCGCAGGTCAGGATGTCGGGTTTGATGTCGAAGGTCTGGCAGCCCCAGTAGTTGCCGGTGCGGCCGAAGCCGCAGATCACCTCGTCGGCGATGAACAGCACGTCGTGCTTCTTCAGCACCGCCTGGATTTTCTCGTAGTAGGTGGCGGGCGGCACGATGACGCCGCCGGCGCCCATCACCGGCTCGGCGATGAAGGCGGCCACCGTGTCCGGTCCTTCCCGCTGGATCATCGCGTCGAGCGAGTCGGCGAGGCGCGTGGCGAACTGCTCCTCCGTCTCTCCCGGATGGCCGAAGCGATAGAAATGCGGGCAGTCGGTATGCAGTACGTTGGCGATCGGCAGGTCGAAATCGCGATGGTTGTTGGGCAGGCCGGTCAGGCTGGCGGCGGCGATGGTGACGCCGTGATAGCCCTTGATGCGCGAAATGACTTTCTTCTTCTGCGGCCGGTTCAGCGCGTTGTTGTAGTACCAGACCAGCTTCAGCGCGCTGTCGTTGGCCTCCGACCCGGAATTGGCGAAGAACACCCGCGCCATCGGCACCGGCGCGCGCTTGAGCATCATCTCGGCCAGTTCGATCATCGGCTCGTGCGACTTGCTGGCGAAGCCGTGATAGAAGGGCAGCTGCCGCATCTGCTTCAGCGCCGCCTGCACCAGCCGCTCGTTGTCGAAGCCGAGCGCCGCACTCCACAGCCCGGCCATGCCTTCGAGATAGTCCTTGCCGGAATCGTCGTAGACCCGCACGCCCTTGCCGCGGGCGATGACCAGCGGCCCCTCGCTCAGATGCTTCTTGAGATGGGTATAGGGGTGGGCGACCGAGGCGATGTCGCGGGCCTGAAGCGAATTGCCGGGCAGGCTGGGGGCGGTATGGGTCACGTCTCTGTCCTCCGCGGAAGCTCGAAGCGATCCCGGCCGGAACGCCGGAGACCATGCTGCGGCACAGCGTAAGGCCAAAGCGCAGCCATGCGCCAGTGCATCGCCAAGCGCGCGGGACATGACGGATGCGCATCCGTCATGGTTCGAAGGGCTTTCTTGTCGGCGGACAATGGTTCGCGTAGCGAGACGCGATTGACTCCCAATCCGGAGTGTTCTACGCGATAGGACAAGGACTAACCGGCAAAACCTGCCGGCGCGGTCCATCATGCCAGAGCCATCCGGCCAACGGACGGCACAACCAAATTGGGAGACGAGATCCATGAAAATCGGCTTCAGGACGTTGATCCTGGCGGCGGGCGCGCTGGCGCTGTCGTCGGCGGCGTCGGGCACTGCCTTCGCGCAGGGCAAGGTCTTCAAATGGGCGAACGACGGCGACGTCAACTCGATGGACCCCTACGCCCGCAACGAGACGTTCCTGCTGTCCTTCCTCGGCAACGTCTACGAGGGCCTGGTGCGTCGCAGCCCGGCCCTCGCGCTCGAACCGGCGCTGGCCACCTCGTGGAAGCTGACGTCGCCGACGACCTGGGAGTTCAAGCTGCGCCAGGGCGTGAAGTTCCATGACGGCACGCCGTTCGTAGCCGACGACGTGGTCTTTTCGATCAACCGCGCGGCGACCGGCGCCTCCAACATGAAGGGCTATTTCCCCTCGATGAAGGAGATCCGCAAGGTCGACGAGCAGACCGTGGTGCTTGAGACCAAGTATCCCGACCCGCTGATGGTCGACAAGCTGGCGCAGATCTACATCATGTCGAAGGCCTGGGCGGAGAAGAACGGCGCCGTCGCCGTGGCCGACCTGACCAAGCCGGACGAGAGCAACTTCGCCACCCGCAACGCCAATGGCACCGGCCCGTTCAAGCTGCAGAGCCGCGAGCCTGACGTGAAGACCGTGCTGGTCAAGAACACCGCCTGGTGGGACAAGCACAAAGGCAACATCGACGTCGCCGAGTTCAATCGCATCGCCAATGCCGCCACCCGCACCGCGGCGCTGCGCTCGGGCGAGGTGCACTTCGTCTATACGGTGCCGCCGCAGGACGAAGACGCGCTGAAGAAGGATCCGAACACCAAGGTGGTGGCCGGGCGCGAAACCCGCGTCGTCTATCTCGGCTTCGACCAGGAGCGCCCGGAGCTGCTGAAGTCGAACGTCAAGGGCAAGAACCCGTTCAAGGACGTGCGGGTGCGCAAGGCGTTCATGTACGCCATCGACCCGGAGGCGATGCAGCGCACGATCATGCGCGGCCAGTCCTTCCCGACCGCGCTGATGGTCGGCCAGGGCATCAACGGCTACTTCAAGGACATCGACGTGCGTCCGAAGGGCGACGTGGCGGCGGCCAAGAAGCTGCTGGCCGACGCCGGCTACCCCGACGGCTTCGAGGTCGGCATGGACTGCCCGAACGACCGCTACGTCCAGGACGAGGCGATCTGCAAGGCCACCGTATCGATGCTGGCCCGCATCGGCATCAAGGTGAACCTGAACGCGCAGACCCGCGCCAAGTACTTCGCCGAAATCCTGCGCAAGCCGGACTTTTCGCCGGGCAACACCAGCTTCTTCATGCTGGGCTGGTCGCCCGCCTCGACCTACGACGCACACAACGTGCTGGAGCAGCTGATCCAGACGCCCAACGCGGCGACCAAGAAGGGCGGCTTCAACCCGGGCGGCTATTCCAACAAGAAGGTCGACGAGCTGGCCGACAAGATCGAGCAGGAGACCGACAAGGCCAAGCGCGACGCCATGCTCAAGGAAGCGCAGAAGATCCACCTCGACGAGGTCGGCCACATTCCGCTGCACCAGCAGGCGGTGGTGTGGGCGATGCGCAAGAACGTCGACGTCGTGCAGCGGGCCGACAACGTCTTCCCGCTGTCGTTCGTGACGATCAAGTAGCATCGCAGGGAAACGGGGCGTGGTCCGGACGCAAGTCCGGACCACGCCGCTTTTGCCAGCCCGATGCTTGCGTTCATCATCCGCCGCATCCTGCAGGCCATCGTCGTCATGCTGGCGGTGGGCCTGATAGCCTTCTCGCTGTTCAACTTCGTTGGCGATCCGATCAACAGCCTGGTTGGCATCGACACGCCGCTGGACGAGCGCGAGAAGCTGCGCGAGCAGCTTGGCCTGAACGATCCGTTCCCGATCCAGTTCGCGCGTTTCGTTTTCAACGGCGTGCAGGGCGATTTCGGCCTGTCCTACCGCATGAGCGAGCCGGTGATGGACGTCATCGCCAGTCGCCTGCCGGCGACGGTCGAGCTGAGTTTCGTCGCCGCCGTCATGGCGCTGGTGGTCGGCGTCGGCCTCGGCGTGTTCACGGGCCTCTATCCGCGCAGCCCCGCCAGCCGCTTCTTCCTCACAGTTTCGCTGATCGGCGTGTCGCTGCCGACGTTCCTGATCGGCATTCTGCTGATCCTGGTGTTCGCGGTCTGGCTCAACGTGCTGCCGTCCTTCGGGCGCGGCGAGGTGGTGCAGATCGGCTGGTGGAGCAGCGGCTTCTTCACCTCGTCCGGGCTGTCGGCCATGATTCTTCCCGCCATCACGCTGGGCCTGTTCCAGCTCACCCTGATCATGCGGCTGGTGCGCTCGGAGATGCTCGAGGTCATGCGGACCGACTACATCAAGTTCGCCCGCGCCCGCGGCCTGACCGACCGGGCGATAAATTTCGGCCACGCGCTCAAGAACACGCTGGTGCCGGTCATCACCATCACCGGCCTGCAACTCGGCGCCATCATCGCCTTCGCCATCATCACCGAGACGGTGTTTTCGTGGCCGGGCATGGGGCAGCTTTTCATCCAGTCGGTCCAATCGGTCGACATTCCGGTGATGGCGACCTACCTGGTGCTGATCGCGCTGTTCTTCGTGGTCATCAATCTTGCCGTGGACCTGCTGTACTACGCCGTCGATCCGCGGCTGCGGCTCGACAGCCTGGGCAAGGGAGGCCACTGACATGTCAACCCGCCTCGCCGCCATGGTCTATCGCGCCTGGGACAGCGACGTCGCCTACAGCTTCCGCAAGTCGCCGGTCATCGTCGCGGCCGGCATAGTCACGGTGCTGCTGTTTCTGGCGGCGATCTTCGCGCCGTGGATCTCGCCGACCGACCCGCTCGATCTCGGCTCCATCAATCTGATAAACGGCCTGCTGCCGCCGTTCTGGATGGAGGGCGGCAATCCCGAATTCCTGCTCGGCACCGACGAGCAGGGGCGCGACGTTCTGTCGGCCATCCTCTACGGCATGCGCATTTCGCTGTTCGTCGGCTTCGTCTCGGTGCTGTTCGCCATGGCGCTGGGGATCACGCTAGGGCTGGTCAGCGGCTATGCCGGCGGCGCCGTCGACGCCTTCATCATGCGCGCCGCCGACGTGCAGCTCACCTTCCCGGCGATCCTGATCGCGCTGCTGATCAACGGCGTGGCGCGCGGCATCGTCGGCAACCAGCGCTTCGACGAGCTGGCGATGATCGTGATCATCCTGTCGATCGGCCTGTCGTTCTGGGTGCAGTACGCGCGCACGGTGCGCGGCTCGGTGCTGGTCGAAAAAAACAAGGAATACGTGCTGGCGGCCAAGGTCATCGGCATCCACCCGATCGTCATTCTGTTCCGCCACATCCTGCCCAACGTCATGGGGCCGGTGCTGGTCATCGCCACCATCAACCTGGCGCTGGCCATCATCACCGAGGCGACGCTGTCCTTCCTCGGGGTCGGCCTGCCGGCGACGCAGCCGTCGCTGGGCCGGCTGATCGAGGAAGGCAACCGCGTCATCCAGGAGGGCAACTGGTGGATCTCGATGATGCCGGCGATCGCGCTGCTGGCGCTGGTGCTGTCGGTCAACCTGCTGGGCGACTGGCTGCGCGACGCGCTCAATCCCAAGCTGCGCTGAGGCCGGACCGATGAACGCCGCCGCCAACCAGCCGCTGCTCGAGGTCCGCAACCTGCGGGTCGAGTTCCCCACGAGGCGCGGCACGTTGGTGGCGGTCGACGACGTGTCGTTTCATATCGATCCCGGCGAAGTGCTGGGCGTGGTGGGCGAATCGGGGGCAGGCAAGTCGCTGACCGGCGCCGCCATCATCGGCCTGCTCGAGCCGCCCGGCCGCGTCGCCGGCGGCGAGATAAACCTCGCCGGCCGGCGCATCGACAACCTGCCGCACGAGGAGATGCGCAAGGTGCGCGGCGCGCAGATCGGCGCGATTTTCCAGGACCCGCTGACCAGCCTCAACCCGCTCTACACGGTCGGCCGGCAGCTGGTCGAGACCATCCTGACCCATATCGATCTTTCGGCGCAGCAGGCGCGGGCGCGGGCGATCGAACTGCTCAAGGAGGTCGGCATCCCGGCCGCCGAGCAGCGCGTCGACCATTATCCGCACCAGTTCTCCGGCGGCATGCGACAGCGCGTGGTGATTGCGCTGGCGTTGTGCGCGAACCCGAAGCTGATCATCGCCGACGAGCCGACCACGGCCCTGGACGTGTCGATCCAGGCGCAGATCATCGCGCTGCTCAAGCGGCTGTGTCGCGAGCACGGCACGGCGGTGATGCTGGTGACGCACGACATGGGCGTGATTGCCGAGACCGCCGACCGCGTTGCGGTGATGTATGCCGGCCGCATCGCCGAGATCGGTCCGGTGCGCGAGGTAGTGAAGAATGCGCGCCATCCGTACACCAGCGGCCTGATGGGTTCGATCCCGGCGATCGGCGGCGAACAGGGCAGGCTGACGCAGATCGAGGGCGCGATGCCGCGTCTGACCGAGATTCCGCGGGGCTGCGCCTTCAATCCGCGCTGCCCGCAGGCGGGCACTCGCTGCACCGAGCAGAGGCCGGACCTGCTGCCGGCCGGCGCCACCCAGGCGGCGTGCTGGCTCTACGACGCGGCGGGCACCGGGCCGAAGCTGGAGCGGGCGCTGGAGGCGGCCAATGGCTGAGCGGACGGAACGCAAGGTCAGCGTCGGCGGCGACACGCTGCTCGAGGTGCGCGGGCTGAAGCGCTATTTCGACGTCTCGCCACCTTGGCTGAATCGGGTGCTGGAGGGCAAGCCCGAGCAGATCGTACGCGCCGTCGACGGCATCGATTTCGACATCACCCGCGGCGAGACGCTGTCGCTGGTGGGCGAATCCGGTTGCGGCAAGTCCACCGTGGCCCGGCTGGTGGTGGGTCTTTACCGGCCGACCGACGGCACCATCGCCTTCGAGGGCAGGGTGCTCGATCCCAAGATCGGCCGGCGCGAGATGGCGCCATTGCGCCGGCGCATGCAGATGATCTTCCAGGACCCCTATGCCAGCCTCAATCCGCGCTGGCGCGTGTTCGACATCGTGGCCGAGCCGATCCGGGCCTTCAAGCTGGCCCGCTCGCAGGCGGCGATCGCCGACCGCGTCGGCCAGCTGCTGCGCCAGGTGCGGCTGACGGCGGCCGATGGCGCGAAGTTTCCGCATGAGTTCTCCGGCGGCCAGCGCCAGCGCATATCGATTGCGCGCGCGCTCGCCAGCGAAGCGGAGTTCCTGGTATGCGACGAGCCGACCTCAGCGCTCGACGTCTCGGTGCAGGCGCAGATCCTCAACTTGATGAAGGAGCTGCAGCGCGATTTCGGCCTGACCTACCTGTTCATCTCGCACAACCTGGCAGTCGTCTACAACATCTCGACCCGCGTCGGGGTGATGTATCTCGGCCGCCTGGTCGAGCTGGCCGATACGAAAACTCTGTTCTACCGGCCCAAGCATCCCTATACGCGCATGCTGCTCGACACAATCCCCGATCTGGAGATGACCGGCCGCGAGCGCACGCCGGTGGGCGGCGAGGTGCCGAGCCCGATCGATCCGCCGCCGGGCTGCGCCTTCAATCCGCGCTGCCCCTTCGCCAATGAACGCTGCCGCACGGAAGTCCCCCAGCCCTACGCCATCGAGGGCGGCATGGTGGCCTGCCATGCGATACAGGAGGGCCGCCTGGCGGTCGAGCAGCGCGCCGGCTGAGCCGAAAACAGGCGATTCCCCGTTGATCTAGATCATTTATTTCCGAACCCTTCGGGTCCAATATGTTTGTCTATTGAAGGCATTGGAGGGATCGATGGGGTACAAGACGATTCTGGTCAATTGCGACACCGCGCCGACCAACGACAAACGGGTCGAGGCTGCGGCTGAAATGGCGCGCGGCTGCGGCGGGCATCTGGCCGGCCTGTTCCTGCGCGGCAACATCGTGCTGCCGGCCTATCTCGAGGCGGGCATCAGCCCCGACCTCATCATGCTGCAGGAGAATCGCACCAAGGAGCAGGCGGCCAAGGCCAAGGCTTCGTTCGACGCCATCTGCAACCGGGTCGGCGTCAGCGGCGAGTGGCGCGAGGCGCAAGGCGACGTCTATGAACTGGGGACCATGAACGCGCGTTACGCCGATCTCGTGGTCATGGGCCAGTACGACAGCAACCTGGCCGATCCCGACGTGGTGCCGGACCTGCCCGAGACGGTGGCGCTGCGGGCCGGGCGGCCGGTGCTGCTGCTGCCTTATATCGGTTTCAAGGGCCCCCTGATGGGCGGCCACGTCATGGTGGCATGGAACGCCGGCCGCGAGGCGACGCGGGCGGTCAGCGATTCGCTGCCGCTGTTGCAGGCGGCCAAGACGGTGACGGTGCTGGCGGTCAACCCTAAGTCCGGCCCGCGCGGTCACGGCGAGGATCCCGGCGCCGACATCGGTCAGTTCCTGGCGCGCCATGGCGTCAAGGTCACCTCGTCCTTTACCGTGTCGGACGATGCCGATCCGGGCGACGTCATCCTCTCGCGGATCGCCGATCTGGGCGTCGATATGCTGGTAATGGGAGCCTATGGCCATTCCCGGCTGCGCGAACTGGTGATCGGCGGCGTCACCCGCAAGATCCTCGGCTCGATGACCGTTCCGGTCCTGATGAGCCACTGAAGCTTTTTTGCGATAGTTAAGCGGCCGCCGGCTTGCCGGCGGCCGTTTGCATTGAAGGGCCAGGCATGATCGTCGTCTTCGGCTCCATCATCGTCGACCACCTGTTCGCCGTGCCGGTGCTGCCGCGGCCGGGCGAGACGGTGCTGGGCGAGACCTATCGCGTGGCCGCGGGCGGCAAGGGCGCCAACCAGGCGGTGGCGGCCGCCCGCGACGGCGCCGCAGTGCGGCTGATCGGCGCCATCGGCCGCGACGCGCTGGGCGAACAGGCGCTGGCCAGTGCGCGCGGCAGTGGCGTCGACCTTGCCGCCATCCGCACCGTCGACCGACCGACCGGGGCGGCGGCTGTCGGGGTCGGTGCCGACGGGCAGAACCAGATCATGGTTGCGGCCGGGGCAAACCTTGCCGTCGAGGCGGCGTGGCTCGAGGGTCAGCTAACGGCCGGCGATACGCTGGTGCTGCAGCGCGAACTGCGCCGTGAGGAGACCGAGCGGGCGATCGCGATGGCGAGAAAGGCTGGCGCGCGCGTCGTGCTCAACCTGGCGCCGGCGCTGGAGCTGGCAGACCTCGCATTGCGGGCGGTCGATCTGCTGGTGGTCAACGAGCTGGAAGCCACCGCCCTGGCGCGCTGGACCGCAGCCAGCGGGGCCGTGGCGTCGGCCCTGTGCGGAAAGCTCGGCGTACCCGTCATCGTCACGCTGGGCGAATTGGGCGCGCAAGGCAGCGACGGCCGGCACGAGTGGTCGGCTCCAGCACTGGCGGTCGACGTCGCCGATACAACGGGAGCAGGCGACGCCTTCGTCGGAGTGCTGGCGGCGGCGCTGGAACGGGGACTTTCCCTGCCGGATGCGACCCGGCGCGCCTGCGTCGCCGGCAGCCTGTCCTGCCGCGGAGCGGGCGCCCAGGCGGCACTGCCCGATTCGGCGGCCATCGAGGCCGGTCTCGCCAGTTACGGCGACGCAACTTGACCCGCTGGCGGCAGGCTCTAAGCTGCCGCAAAACCCGGTTTCGAGGAGAGTTGCATGCCGATCATCAACCGCATCGCCGACTTCCAGAAGGATATGGAGGCCTGGCGTCACGACATCCATCAGCATCCCGAAACCGCCTTCGAGGAGCATCGCACCTCGGACGTGGTCGCCAGGCTGCTGCAGTCCTTCGGCATCGAGGTGCATCGCGGGCTGGCCAAGACCGGGGTGGTCGGCGTGCTGAAAGCGGGCAGCGGCCGGCGCGCCATCGGACTGCGGGCCGACATGGACGCGCTGGACATTCTCGAGACCAACGATTTCGACCATGCCTCGACCATTCCCGGGAAGATGCATGCCTGCGGCCATGACGGCCACACCACCATGCTGCTGGGCGCCGCCAAGTACCTGGCAGAGACCAAGAACTTCGACGGCACGGTCTATTTCATCTTCCAGCCGGCCGAGGAGAACGAGGGCGGCGGCCGCGTCATGGTCGAGGAAGGGCTGTTCGACAAGTTCCCGGCCGAACAGGTCTACGGCATGCACAACATCCCCGGCATTCCGGTCGGCCACTTCGCCGTGCGTCCGGGCCCGATGATGGCCGCCTACGACATTTTCGAGATCACCGTCGAGGGCCGCGGCGCGCATGGCGCCATGCCGCATCAGGGCATCGACCCGGTGATGGTCGGCTCGCAGATCGTGGTGGCGCTGCAGGCGATCGTCAGCCGCTACACCGATCCCATGGACACGGCGGTCGTCAGCACGACGCAGTTCCATTCCGGCGACGCCTGGAACGTGATTCCGCAGACCGCCGTGCTGCGCGGCACGGTGCGCACCTTCAAGAAGGAAGTGCAGGACCGCGTCGAGCGCCAGATCGAGGAGATCAGCCGCGCGGTGGCGCAGGGCTACGGCGCCAGGATCGGCTGGCGCTACGAGCGGCGCTACCCGGCCACGGTCAACAGCGAGGCGGAAACCGAGATCGCCGCCCGCGCCGCCGCCGCCGTCGCCGGCCTGCCCAAGGTCAATCGCAATCCGACGCCGGCCATGGGTTCGGAGGATTTCGCCTTCATGCTGCAGGCCCGGCCGGGCTGCTACATCTGGATCGGCAACGGCGATCGGCCGGGCTCGTGCATGATCCACAACCCCGGCTACGACTTCAACGACGAGATCCTGCCGCTGGGCGCCTCCTACTGGGCGACCCTGGTCGAGCAGGAGCTGTCGAAGGAGATGCCGCGCAAGCAGGCGGCCGAATAGACCCGTCCATCATCGGGCGACAGGGCGTCGCGCTGTGGCGCCCTTTTCGATTCAGCCCGCGCGCCTGTCCAGCGCCCTGGGATCGAGCGCGTCCTGCAGGCCGTCGCCGACGAAGTTGAAGGCGACGACGGTGAGGAAGATCAGCAGGCCGGGCCAGACGGCCAGCGCGGGATTGGACCAGATCAGCTCCTGGGCGTTGGTCAGCATGTTGCCCCAGGACGCCAGCGGCGCCTGCACCCCCAGGCCGAGGAAGCTCAGCACCGACTCGAACAGGATGATGCTGCCGACCGACATGGTGGTGGCGACCACCACCGGCGACAGCGCGTTGGGCAGGATGTGGCGGAACATGATGCGCAGCGGTCCGGCGCCGAGCGCCCGTGCGGCGCGCACGTAGTCGCGAGTCTTGAGCGACAGGGTCATGCCGCGCACCAGCCGCGCCACGGTGGTCCAGCCGAACAGGCTGACGATGACGACGATCTGGTAGAGCGAGATCGCCGGCGAGCGGGCGATCTCCAGCGGAATGCCGAGCTTCTGCAGATCGACGGCGCTGAGCAGGATCAGCAGCGGCAGGACCGGCAGGGCGATCACCACGTCGGTCAGGCGCATCAGCAGGGCATCGAGACGGCCGCCGACATAGCCGGCGACCACGCCGATGACGGAGCCGGCGACGGCGGCGATCAGTGCCGCGGCGATGCCGACCAGCAGCGACACCCGCCCGCCTTCCAGCAGGCGCAGGAAGAGATCGCGGCCCAGGTCGTCGGTGCCGAGCCAGTGCAGCGCCGATGGCGGCTCCAGCCGGCTCAGAAGATCGGCCTGGTTGGGATCGATGCCGCGCAGCTCGGCGATCAGCGGCGCGGCGAACGACAGCAGCGCCAGCGCCGCCAGCAGCGCGAGGCTGGCGACGGCAAAGCCGTGGCGACGGAAGCGCCGCCAGAAATCGCCGAAGCGGGGCGCCGGCGCGTTCATGCCCGCTCGCTCAGGCGCACGCGCGGATCCGACCAGGCATAGGCCAGATCGGCCAGCAGGCTGCCCAGGAGCGTCGTCAGGGTGGCGAACAGCAGGCCGACCAGCGCCAGGTTGTAGTCGTTGGCCTGGATGGCATCGAACATGGTCTTTCCCATGCCAGGCCAGGCGAACATGATCTCGGTGATAAGCGCGCCGGAGAACAGGCTGCCGAAGGACAGCGCCAGGATGGTCAGGATCGGCGACAGCGAATTGCGCAGCGCATGGCGCCAGACAATGCCGGCTTCCGGCACGCCCTTGGCGCGGGCGGTGCGAATGAAGTCCTGTCGCAGGGTCTCGATCATCGCCGCGCGCACGTAGCGGGTGTAATGGCCGACGCTGGCGATCGTCAGCGTCAGAACCGGCAGCACCAGATGCCGCGCCCGGTCGGTCAGCGAACCCAGAAGGCCGCCGCCGGCATCGTCGCCCGACCCGCTGGCCGGCAGCCAGCCCAGGACGACGGCGAACAGGATGATCAGCAGCAGCGCCAGCCAGAAGGGCGGCACGGAAATGCCGGCGAAGCAGAACAGGTTGACGCCGTTGTCCAGCGCGCCATAGGGGTGCCGGGCGGCCTCGATGCCCAGCGGCAGGGCGATGGCGATCGACAGGGCGAAGGAGATGCCCATCAGCATCACCGTATTGCCCAGTCGCGGCAGCAGCACGTCGACCGCCGGCCGGGCGAACATGCGCGAATAGCCGAAATCGCCCTGCAGCGCCTGCGCAAGCCACGCGAGATAGCGCTGGTGCAGCGGCTGGTCGAGACCGTAGATGGCGCGCAGCCGCGCCACGTCCTCGGGCCGCACATCTGGATTGCCGGTGAACAGCAGGTCGATCGGATCGCCCGGCATCAGTCCGATCATCAGATAGACGATCAGCGACATCACCAGCAGCACGACGAGGATCTCCGCCATGCGGCCCAGAAGATAGCGGCTCATCGGCTCAAGCGAACGTGAAAAGCGAAGCGGGACGCGGCGTTTCGGGGATCGCACATGGTGCGATAGACTAGCCCATTATGGAGGCGATTGAGAGAGCCCAATGGCGCATTATCGGCGCGACGCTCGTTTTCCTGCTGACGCTGGGGCTCGCCGTGGCTGAGGCTCGGGCGGCAAGCGCGCATGTGATCGACGTCAAGGTCCGGCAGACAGCGGCCGGCGCCTACGATTTCGACGTCACTGTGCGGTCCGACGACAATGGCTGGAAACAGTATGCCGACGCGATCGAGGTGCTGACGCCCGACGGCCGGACGCTGCTGAAGCGGCGCATCCTGCTGCATCCGCATGACATCGAGCAGCCCTTCACGCGCGACGTCTATGGCGTGGCAGTGCCGGACGGAACGACCAGCGTGCTGGTGCGCGCACGCATGAAGCCGGACGGCTATTCCGGCGACACCATGACGGTGAAGTTGCCCGGGCGCTGACAGGCGCTTGCCCCCGTTCCGGCAGCCGGCCTAGGCTGTCGGCAACGAATGGAGGGGGAGACGATGGCCGACAATCCGCTGCGCCAGCGCGATGCCGAACCGGCGACCGAGGCCGCCAATCGCGCGGTGCTCGACCAGCTTCCATTCGAAGACCGGCAGGACTACGAGGACTCGCGACGCGGGCTGGTGGCGGCGCTGCCGGACGGCAAGATCGTCAATCGCGGCGGGCTGATCTGGAATCTCGGCGCCTACCAGTTCCTCGACGGGCCGAACGCGCCGCCCACCGTCAATCCCAGCCTGTGGCGCATGGCGCAGCTCAACATGGCCAACGGCCTGTTCAAGGTGGTCGACGGCGTCTACCAGCTGCGCGGCCTCGACATCGCCAACATGACCGTGATCGAGGGCGATGACGGGCTGGTGCTGATCGATCCGCTCACCACCGTCGAAGCGGCATCGGCGGCGCTGGAACTGTACTACGCGCATCGTCCGAAGAAGCCGGTGCGGGCGGTGATCTACAGCCATTCCCATGTCGACCATTACGGCGGCGCGCGCGGCGTGGCGAGCGAGGAGGACGTCCGCTCGGGACGCGTCGCGGTCATCGCGCCCGACGGCTTCATGGAGGCGGTTGGCGGCGAGAACGTGCTGGCCGGAAACGCCATGACGCGCCGCGCCATGTTCCAGTTCGGACCGCTGCTGCCGCCCGGACCGCGCGGCCAGGTCGATGCCGGGCTGGGCAAGGGCGTGGCGCGCGGCCGCGTCTCGCTGCTGGCGCCGACCATGACCATTCGCCAGCCCGTGGAAACCCATGTCATCGCCGGCGTCGAGATCGTGTTCCACCTGGCGCCGGGCACCGAGGCGCCGGCGGAGATGCACATGTTCATGCCGCGCGGCGGGGTGCTCAACATGGCGGAGAACGCCACGCGGCATCTGCACAATTTCTGCCCGCTGCGCGGCTCGGTGGTGCGCGATCCGCGCATGTGGGCGTTCTATCTGGCCGACGCGGTGCAGCGCTTCGGCGATCGCACCGAGGTGCTGATCGGCCAGCACCACTGGCCGACCTGGGGGCGGGAGAAGATTCTCGATTTTCTGGCGACGCAGCGCGATCTCTACAAGTACGTGCACGACCAGACGGTGCGGCTGATGAACCATGGCCGACGGCCGGCCGAGATCGCCGAGGTGCTGGCCCTGCCGCCCGGCCTGTCGCGCGACTGGACGGTGCGCGGCTACTACGGAACCATCAGCCATAACTCCAAGGCGGTCTATCAGCGTTACCTGAGCTGGTACGACGGCAATCCCGCCAACCTCAACCCGCTGCCGCCGCGCCAGACCGCCGTCAAGTACGTCGAATACATGGGCGGCGCGGCCGCCGCACTCGAGCGGGCGCGGTCCGATTTCGCCCAAGGCGAGTTCCGCTGGGTGGCGCAGGTCATGTATCAGCTGGTCTTCGCCGATCCCGACAACACGGAGGCGCGCGAGCTGATGGCCGACGCGCTGGAGCAGCTCGGCTATCAGGCCGAGTCGGCCACCTGGCGCAACGCCTATCTTTTCGGCGCGCTGGAGCTACGTTTCGGCGCGCCACGGTTGCCGCCACGCCCGATCCTCAGCCCCGATCTGCTGGCCGCCATCGCCACCGGCACCTTGCTGGATTTCGTCGCCGTGCGCATCGATCCGAAGAAGATCGGCGACGAGGCATTCGCGATCAACCTGACGCTGACGGATTCCGGCGAAAAGCTGCTGCTCAACGTCTCGAACTGCACGCTGAACCATCTGGCCGACACGCATTCGCCGAAGGCCGATGCCAGCGTCACGCTCAGTCGCGACACGCTGGTGGCGCTGATCGTGCGACAGACCGGTGTCGCCCAGGCTGCGGACGAGGGGAAGATTTCGGGCGAGGCGGCGCCGTTGGCGAAACTCTTCGGGTCGCTCGACGATTTCGAGCTGATGTTCGAGATCCTGCGGCCCTAGATGGTCGTGCGTTCGGCCAATCCCCAGACGGCCAGAATCCAAAGAGCCAGCATGCAGAACGCCCCTGGCGCATAGCCCCAGCCGCGCCTTTCGCTGTCGCGCAGGTAGAGCACGGCATAGAGCACGCGGAAGCCAATGAACAGCAGGCCGATCGCGCCCGCGACCTCGTCGGAGTGGAGCCATGAGGCCAGCCACAGCGAGGGCAGAAAGATCGGCATCTGCTCCAGCGTGTTGGTCTGTACCCGGTGGGCACGTTCGAAGGCGGGATGGCCGGTAACCGATGGCGCGTCGATGCCGTGCCGCCAGCGCGCCCAGCCGACCAGCAGAATGCTGCCGGCATAGAGCAGGGCGGCGATCAGCGTGACGGCTGCGGCGTAGTGCATCGGCTGTCGCGGCGGCTTAACGGGCGTCGCGCCAGTGCTCGATCCAGAGCGTGGTCGAGTAGAGATGGCCGGTGGGCTCGATGCCCTTCAGCCATTTGGGAATGACGAAGGGCTCGGTGCGGAAGAACAGCGGCAGCACCGGCAGGTCGGTAGCGTAGAGCCGCTGGAATTCGCCCCATAGCGCCTTGCGCTTGCCGGCGTCCAGCTCGGTTTCCAGGCTTTCGACGATGCGATCCATCTGCGGGCTACGATAGGCGGGATAGTTCTGGCCGATCCAGCCGTTCTCCGCCGTCGGGATCTGCGTCGAATGCATCATCGAGTGCGGCACGCTCAGCGGCGAGGAGATCCAGGCGTACATGGCCATGGCTTCCAACTCGCGCTTGCTGAGCGTGGTGGCGGAGAAGACGCGGGGCGGTTCGGCGCGCAGGCGGATCTCGATGCCGATCTGTTTCCACTGGCTCTGCAGCACCTGCTGCACCAGCTCGCGCACGCGATTGCCGCCGGTGGTCGCCAGTTCCAATGACAGCCGCTTGCCCTCGGGGCTGTGGCGATAGCCGTCCTTCATGGTGGTGAAGCCGGCTGCGTCGAGAAGCTGCGCCGCCTTCTTCGGGTCGTAGGCGTAATGCGGCGCCGTCGGATCGTATTCGGGCCGGTTCTCCGCCATGTAGCCGTGCGCCACCGGCTGCTTGCCCTGGAACAGCTTGTCGACGATCGCCTTGCGGTCGATGCCGTGCAGCAGCGCCTGGCGAACGCGCCGGTCGGCCAGCAGCGGGTTCTCCAGGTTGAGATCGATGTGCTCGTAGACGAGCCCCGGCTTGTAGACGACGTCGAACCGGTCGCGGTTGCGCTTCTCGAAAGCCAGCGCCTGGTCGAGCGTCAGGCCGAGCTCACCGAGAATGTAGTCGACGCTGCCCGACAGCAGATTGGCCTCAAGCGCGGCGGTATTCTCGATGGTGCGAAAGGTGATGCGCCTGAAATGCGGCTTGACGCCGCTCCAGTGCGGGTTGGTCTCCAGCACCACGCTGGCGCCGGGCGTCGCCGACACCACGCGATAGGGGCCGTAATAGAGGCCGGGATTGCCCTGGTCGGTGTCGTACTTGGTGCGGTTGCGATACTGCGCCGGATCGGCGTCGAAGATAGGCTTCTCGATGTGGGCGGGCAGCGGTTCGGGGATGTAGATCGTGAAGTTCCACACCTGGCGGTCGATGTGGATGGTGAAGGTGCGCGCGTCTTTCACGTCGATGGCGGTGATGCGCCGGTAGTACTCGGCGGCGGTGACCTGCGATTGCGGGTGCTTGCCGACTTCCCAGGCGAAAACCACGTCGGCGCTGGTCACGGGCGTGCCGTCGGCCCACTTGACGCCGTCGCGGATCGTGACGGTCACCGACATGCCGGGTTTGCCGTCGCGCGTCTCGAGCTTCGCCAGCCCGTTCTCCAGCGTCGGCACTTCGACGCAGAGCATGCAGATCTGGCTCCACTGCGGATCGATGGCGGTGAAGGGGCGGCGCGCCGCCGCCAGAATGATCGACTTGGCCAGCATCGAATCGAACATCGGATGCAGTGTCGAGGGATACTGCGTGGTACCGATCGTCAGTTCGTCCTTGGCCGCGGCCTGCTGCGGCTGCAACAGCAGGACAACCGCCAGCGACACGGCGGCGGCCAGAACTTTCAGGGCTTTGTGCGATAGGGCTGAAACCACGCCAGGCTGTCCTCCGTGCGGGCCGTGCTGGGCCGGTACTCCGCCGCAATATAGCCGCCGTAACCCGCCTTTTCGATGGCAGCGAACACATTGGGAAAATTGACCTCGCCGGTGCCTGGTTCGTGGCGGCCGGGCGTGTCGGCGAACTGGATATGGCCAATGCGGTGGAACAGGCGCTGGAAAGTCGGGATCAAATCCCCTTCCATGATCTGCGTGTGATAGAGGTCGTATTGCAGCAGCAGATTCGGGCGGTCGGCGCGGTCCAGCACCTCGATGGCCTCGGACGAGCGATTGACCACGAAACCCGGAATATCCCGATTGTTGATCGGCTCGAGCATCATGGCGATGCCATGGGGAGCAGCGCGTTCGGCGGCGTATTGCAGGTTGTCGACCAGCGTATCGAGGTAGCGCGCCTTGTCACTGCCCCTGGGCACGATGCCGGCCACGACATGGAGGCGGGGGCAGCGCAAGGCGCGAGCCAGCGTGATACCGCGATCGACGGCCGTGCGGAACTCGGGCACGCGGTCGGGCAGGCAGGCAAGGCCTCGATCGCCTGCCGCGGCGTCGCCGGCCGGCAGGTTCATCAGCGCGATGTCCAGCCCGCTGTCCTTCTGAGCCTGGACCAGTTCGCCGAGTTCGTAGCCCTCGGGGAAGAAGAACTCGACCGCCTTGAAGCCGGCGGAACGCGCGGCAGCGAAGCGTTCGAGAAACGCTATCTCGGGAAACAGAAAGGAGAGATTGGCGGCGAAACGCACTGCCGCGCGGTCAGCCCCGCGCCGCCGCCGGGGCCGGGCGCATCTTTGCGCCGCCGTGGGCGGCCGACCATTCCTCGGGCTTCTCGAGGAAGGCGCGCGTCGTGTCGATGCCCTTCTGGTCGAAATACTTGTGCTTCTCGGCCGCTTCCAGCACGTCCCACCAGGTCGCGAGACCATGCAGCTTGACGCCCATCATGGCGAGCGCATCGATGCTTTGCGGGAAAATGCCGTAGTGGAACACGACGAAGGCGTCGGTGCACTTGGCCTCGGCCTTGCGCAGCGCCTCGATGAAGTTGATCTTGCTGCCGCCGTCGGTCGCCAGATCCTCTACCAGCAGTGCGCGCTGGTTCTTTTTCAGGTCGCCTTCGATCTGCGCCATGCGGCCGAACCCCTTGGGTTGCTTGCGCACGTAGACCATCGGCTTCTTGGCCTTGTCGGCGAGCCAGGCGGCAAAGGGAATGCCGGCGGTCTCGCCGCCCGCGACGACGTCGATCTTCGACCACTTGATCTTCTCGTCGATCAGCTTATGCGCATGCGCCATGATCTTGGTGCGCGCCTCGGGGAAGCCGATGATCTTACGACAGTCGATATAGACCGGGCTGGCGCGGCCGGACGTGAAGATGAAGGGCTGGTCAGGCCGGCAATGGACGGCTTCGATTTCCAGCAACAGCTTCGCCGTTTCGCGGGCGGCCGCCTGCTCGACTTTGCTGCGCGTAATTTTCTTAGTCGCCATCATTGCCCCCAAGCCTGAGCGCGCTCGTTCTTAACGGCAAACCCCAGGTCCGGCAAGAGGGCTAAGCGCTTAACATTGCTGAAAAATTCGCCATCGGCGATTGTGCGCCGCAATATCCGACGGCGTTCAGGTGCCCGGAATTTTCCACAGAGATATTCAGGCCTTGATCGTGCCGCGATCGAGAAAAATCGAGCGACAACAGAGGCTTTCGGCGCGTTGCGCATCCTGGTCGGCAAGCAGCAGCGAAACGCCTTGCCGGGCAACGCCGCGCAGCGCATCGGCGAGGCGCTGGCTTGCGGCGGGCGACAGGCCGAGGAACGGTTCGTCGAGCATCAACAGGCGCGGTCGCCCCATCAAGGCGCGCCCCAGCGCCAGCATCTGCTGCTCGCCGCCGGAGAGCTGCCAGGCAGGCGCGTCGAGGCGCCGCTCCAGTTCGGGGAACAGGCTGAGCATGGTCCGCAGCAGTGTCCGATCGGCCACCGGAGCGCCGACCAGCAGGCTGTCGGCGACCGTCATGGCCGGAAACATGCGCCGCCCCTCCGGACACAATCCGATGCCAAGCCTGGCCCGGCGATACGCCGGCAGGTTCTGCACACTGGCGCCGTCGAAGACGATTTCGCCGGCGCTGCGCAGATGGCCGGCGATAGCCAACGCCAGTGACGATTTGCCGGCGCCGTTCGGCCCGACAATGGCGACCGCCTCGCTGACGGCGACGTCGAGGTCGACGCCCTGCAAAACCGTCGCCGCGCCGCGCCAGGCGCGCAGATTGCGGACGCGCAGCAGCCCGGCGCTCATGGCGTGCCCCTGTAACCGGCGAAAAAATCCCGCAGGTCCGGCCGGCTGGCCAGATCGTCCGGCGTACCTTCGGCGACGATCCGTCCATCGCGCAGGCAAACCAGGCGGTCGACAAGTGGCAGCAGGAAGGCGAGATCGTGCTCGACGATCGCCATGCCGAGTCCTTGCTCCCGCAATGTTGCCAATGTCCGGCCCAGCCCGTCGCGCTCGGTCGCGCTGAGGCCGGCCGTCGGCTCGTCGAGCAGCAGCACGCCGGGCGACGCTGCCAGGGCGCGGGCGATGTCAACCAGCCGCCTGGTGGCGGGTGGCAGTGTGTCGAGCGGCTCGGCGCAGCGTTCGCCAAGGCCCATCTGTTGGAGCAGCGTGCTTGCCGCCACACGGGCAGCTGGCAGCGACCCTGTCTGCCACACGGCGGCCGCCACAGCATCGAGCGCGGTCAGCGTGCCGGGCAGCTGGTCGATCTGGAAACTGCGGCCTATGCCCAGCCGGGCGCGACGGCTGGTATCCAGCGTCGTGACGTCGCCACCGCGCCAGACGATCGATCCCGTATCGGGTGTCTCGAAGCCGGTCAGCAGATTGAGCAACGTCGTCTTGCCGGCGCCATTGCCGCCGATCAGGCCCACGATCTCACCCGGCCGTACATCCATCGAGATATCGTCGACCGCGGTTACGCCCCCGAAATTCTTGCGCAGACGGGTTCCGGACAAAGTACCGGCCTGGCCCAGCGCTATCCGGCTATTGACCGGCGTCCGATCCGGTATTCCGGGGGAATTCGTGAACGAACGCTGGAGCAGTCCTGCCAGCCCGTCGGGAGCAAGGATCAGCATGGCAAGCATGGCTCCACCCCAGGCGAACAGTTGCCAGCCGCCGAGAAAGCGCAATGCTTCGGGCAGAAACGCCAGCAGCACAGCGCCCAGCACGGCGCCGCCAACCCGGCCGCGTCCGCCAATCACCGTGATGGCCAGCGCATTGACGGCAATGCCGAAGTCGGCGATGTCGGGTGCGGCGACGCCGGTGCCATGGACGTAGAAACCGCCGGCAAGACCGCCGCAACCGGCGGCAAAGGCGAAAGCCGCCAGCCGCCAGCGCGCCGCATCGATGCCCATGGCCTGTGCCGCCAGCGGCGCTTCGCGCAGGACAAGCCGGCGCAGGGCGGCCAGCGGTCCCGGCTGCCAGAACAGGATCGCGGTTGCGGCAGCGGCGGACCAGATAGCCAGTGTCATCGGGGTTCCCGGCGACAGTTCGACGCCCACCATGGCAAAGGGTGGCAAAGGGCTCAGCCCGTTGCTGCCGCCAGTGAAGGATTCGAAATTGATGGTCGCCAGCAGCACGAGCTGGGCGAGGGCGAGAGAGGCGAGAGCAAAGTAGTGCGATGCCAGTTTCAGCATCGCCGGGGCGGCGAGGACCGCCAGCAATACCGCGGCAACGATCGCGGCGCCCAGTAACAGCACACCGTCCCAGCCGGTGCGTAGCGACAGGATGGCGGCAGCATAGCCCCCGACGGCGAAGAACGCGCCCTGTGCCAGCGACAGCACGCCAAGTTCGCCGAAAATTCGCTGGTAGCCGATCGCGAGGATGGCGTAGCAGCCGGCGACGGCCAGCAGTCGCTGCAGATAGGCATCGCGCACGAACGTGGCTGCGGCAAGGGCAGCGAAGATCAGCGCCCCGCCCAGGACGCGATCGAAAGCCAGGCTGCGATCGGGCGACGTCATGCGCGGCGTCTCGAGGGCTCGCCGAACAGGCCCTCCGGCCGCAGCCACAGCATCGCCAGCAGGGCGACGTACAGTGCCGCTTCGGCGGCCGGCTGCGATACCAGCGTGGCGCCCAGCACTTCGAAAGCGGCGACGATCAGCGCACCAAACAGCGCGCCGCGCACATGGCCCCAGCCGCCTATGACGGTGGCGACATAGGCCTTGAGGATCAGCCCCGCCCCATCGTGCGGCGAAACGAAATGCAGCGGCGCCAGCAACAGGCCGGCGGCGCCGGCCAGCGCGGCGGCGATGGCGAAGGAGAAGACGATGGAGCGGCGGGTGTCGATGCCGATCGATTCGGCCATCAGCGGATCCTGCGCCGTGGCCCGCAGGCGGCGGCCGAACTGGGTCCGGTGCAGGAGGGCCTGCATGCCGGCCAGCAGCAGCGCCGCCACCGCAATGGTCGCCAGCGCCTGGCTCGAGACCACGACGTCGCCCACTCGCAATGGCGCGGCGTCGAGCAGTGGCGGTCCGCGCCGCGGCGCCGGGCCGGCGAGATTGAGGATCGCGTTCTGCAGCATGACGCCGACGGCAATGGTCGATACGTATATGCCGACTGGCGGTCCGCGCCGCAGTGGAAAATACGCAAGCAGCGAAAGCGCCAGGCCAAGGCTGCCTGCCGCGACAACGACGGCCGGCGCCAGAATGACGGCAGGCAGGTCGATCAGTGTGGCGAACAGCACGGCGATGAAGCCGCCGGAGACAACGAGATCGCCATGCGCGAAATTGACCGCGCCGACGGCGTTGATCACCATGACGAACCCAAGCGCCACCAGCGCATAGGCGGCGGCCAGCGCCAGCGTATTGAGCGCCAGTTGCAGGCTCAGCATGGCGGCGGCGATCGGCTCAGGGTGTGCCGGTATAGCGCTGGACGATGGCGGGAACGCGGCTCTTGCCGTCGTAGCAGACGATCGCCGCATCGTGCGCCATGTTTCCCTTGCCGTCGGAACGGTAGCGCATGGCCAGACCCTGGTGCGATTGGCTGGCGAGCCAGGCGCGAACTTCCCCGGGTCGGCTCGCCCCGGCCTGAAGCGCGGCCAGCACCATCATCGCGCCGTCGTACTGCGCCACGGCGAAGGCGTCCGGCTCGGTGCCGAAACGCTTGCGGTAGGCGGCGGCGAAATCCGTCATCGCCGGATCGCCCGCGGAGATCGGCGACGACGCGGTTTCGGCGCAGACGCCGGCCAGATCGCGCGGGCTAAGCAGGGCGGCGGTCGCCGGCTGGTGCATGGCCGAACCGGCGACGATGGGAAGATCGATGCCCTGCGCCCGCGCCTGGGCGATGGCGAGCGCCGTGCTGGGGGCGTGCAGATGCAGGATCAGCGCGTCCGCGCCCGCGGCCTGTGCCTTGACCAGCGCCGGCAGCGCGTCCTTGACCGTCGGCGCCAGCCCTTCCTCGAACACCAGCGGTGCGCCCAGCCGCGCGAACTGGTCGGCGAGGTGCTGGCGGCCGCTCTGGCCGTAGGCAGTCGTCTGGTAGAGCAGGGCGGGCTTGCGCGCACCGAGTTTCTCGACGGCGTAGCGCGCCTGGGCGACCTTGACTACGTCGTCGCCGGGGAAGAAACGGAACACCCAGGGATTGTCCAGTTCGGTGATCTTCGCCGTGCCGGAAACGGTGACCAGCGGCACCTTCTCGCGCTCGGCCAGCGGCAGCAGGGCCAGCATCTGGGTGCCCAGCATCGGCGCCACGACCGCCGGCGCGGCGCCACCGCTCATGGCTCGCTCGAAGGCGGTGATGGCGCCCTCCGGCGTGACGCCGGTATCGATCACCTCGGCGGTCGGCGCCGGCGACAGGCTGCTTCGTTCCAGCGCCAGCAAGGCTCCGTTGCGCTGGCTGGTGCCTTCCAGCGCCAGGAAGCCGGTAATCGGCACCAGCACCGGCAGGCGCGGCGGTTCGGCGGCAGCCGGCGCCGCGGCCACAGCCAGGAGGATCGACAAGACGGAAAACGGACGATGGAAAATCATCGCGGGCTCCCTTTCGCTGGCATTATCCAGATCAGGTGCGATGGGTTTGATCTCAGCCGGACGACGCGTCCGGCACCCCAGCCTGTGGGCGGCAGAATGGGAACTGGGCCCGGGCTTGTCAACGCGATGCCGGCAAATTATCTGCTGGCGCGACAAGGGGATATTCGCCGTCCCGCCTCCGGATCGGCTATTCTCGTCGCCCGAAGGGGCCAGCCACGGTGGATGCGGGCGCGTGCAGCAGGACGCAGAGATCGATCTGAAGGCGCTGGTCGGCGGCGACAAGCGAAGCTGGGACGCCTTCTGCGCCCGCTATGCGCCAACGATTCACGCCGCGGTGCGCCGCGCTTTCGGTACATTCAGGCCGACCCAGGACGATCTGCTCGATGCCGGCCAGGAAGTTTTCCTGAAACTCTGCCGCGACGACTACCGGCTGCTGCGGGAGTTCAACCCGGCCAAGGCCAAGCTGGCCACCTGGATCGGCATTATCGCCTATTCGACGACGGTGGACTGGCTGCGCCGGCGGCGGCCGACGTCCAATATCGACGACGTGCCGGAGGCGGCCCTGGCGGTCGAACCGGTCGAAAAGGAGACGCTGACGATCCCTGACGGGCTGCTGACCGAGCGCCAAGCCCTTGTTTTGAAAATGATTTACGACCGGGATATGGATGTGGCGGAGATCGCCACGGTGCTCCGCATCGAGGCCCAGACTGTCCGGTCGACCCACCATAAGGCCCTGACCCGTCTGCGGGAACATTTCCGCGACAATGCAGGGGGATAGGCGGCGTCGCCCCGCCGTATAGGCAGACGAGGAACCGAAGATGACCGAGGAATTCGACCCTACCGAAGCCCGCCGATTGTGGCGCCGTGCCGCCCCCCGTCCCCAGGACGGGCGGACGGCGATGGACCCGCTCGATCTTGCCGCCTGGATCGACGGCCGGGCCGATGCCGGGCTGGCGGCGCGCGTCGAGGGGGCGCTGGCGACCGATCCGGCGCTATTGGAGATGGCGCTGGCCGCTCGGGCGGCGGCGGAGACGGTCGAGCCGGCCCCGGAACGGCTGTTGGTGCGCGCCCGCGCCATGGTGGCGCCGCGGGTTGCCGCGCCACGGCCGGCCGGATTTTTCGCCCGGCTCGGCGTCGAGTTCGGCTCCTGGCAGCGGCGCCTGGAATGGGCGGCGGTGGGAGCCTGTTTCATGATCGCCGCCAGCGGCGGCTTCTTCATCGGGGGTGGTCTGGGCGACAACATCGCCATGGCCGATGAGCCGGCCGAGTTCGCCCTTCTGGGCGACGACTCGACGGGTCTGTTCGGAGGGGAGCTCTGAGATGCGCGCGAAACTGCCCTGGATATTGCTGGCGCTGTCGCTGGTGTTGAACGTCTTCGCCATTGGCGGCTTCATCTACGGCAAGCGGTTGGCCGAGCATCGCATGGGCAGCCGCTCGCCTATCGTGGCGGCTCTTCACGAGCTCGATCTCGACGGACCTCAGAAAGGGGCACTCGAGAAGCTGCGCGAGGAATTGCGCGCGGATTCGAACGACATTCGCGACGAGATGCGCCCCCTGCGCCGTGAACTGCTGGCCGAAATGACTAAGGCCACGCCGGATTTCGCGGCAGCCGACGCCAAGATCGACACGCTGGGCGACATCCAGAGCAAGAAGTACAAGGCGATGCTGCGCTCGGTGAACGAGTTCTACCAGACGCTGACGCCCGAACAGCGCCAGGCGCTGCAGGCGGGCATCGCCGAAAATCTCAAGCGCCGCGACGAACGGCGCGCGCGGCGCGCCGAAGCGGGAAAGTAGTTCCACCGACGGGAGCTTCGAGATGATCCGGTCCGGCGTGCGAATGTGGGCGGTTGGATTGGGCATGACGGTCGCTCTTGCGACGGTATCGGCCGTCGCAGCGCCAATGGGGACGGACCTGGCGCGGCATCTGCTGGCTCGCACCGGCTTCCAGCCGACGCCCGAGGAGGTCTCCCGCTTCGAAGGCCTCGAGTACGCCGACGGCGTCGAACGCATCCTCGACGGCATGCGGACCAGGGCGGCGACGCCGTTGCCGGACTGGATGGAGATGTCGCCGACGGAGTTCTTCCAGCTCAATCGCGAGATCCGGCGACAGAAGCGCGAGGCCGAGCGCGATACGGGACGCATACTCAAGATCGCCAATCTGATGCGCCAGCAGGGCGGCGAAGCCAAGGCGTGGTGGTATCGCGAGATGCTGTCGACGCCTTCGCCCTTCACCGAGCGCATGGTGCTGTTCTGGCACAACCATTTCACCTCCTCGGTGCAGAAGACGCGCTATGTGCCGTCGCTGATCCGGCAAAACGAGCTTTTCCGACGCGAGGCGGCCGGCAACTACGCCCGGCTGCTGCAGGAAGTGGCGCGCGATCCGGCGATGTTGCTCTATCTTGACGGCGTTTCCAGCCGCAAGGGACAGCCCAACGAGAATTTCGCGCGCGAACTGCTCGAACTGTTCACGGTCGGCGAGGGGAACTACACCGAACGCGACATCAAGGAGGCGGCGCGCGCCTTCACCGGCTGGTCGATCGACCGCGACACTGGCGCCCATCGTATCTATCGCGTGCTGCACGATGACGGCGACAAGACCTTCCTCGGCCGCAGCGGCAATCTCGATGGCGAAGACATCATCGCCACGGTGCTGAACCATCCCCGCACGGCCGAGCGCCTGGTCGAGAAGCTGTGGCGCGAATTTATCTCGCCGCAGCCCGATCCGACCGAGGTCGGGCGCCTTGCGGCCCTCCTGCGCGACAGCAAGTACGAGATGAAGCCGCTGCTGCGCGCCATGCTGGTGTCGCCGGCCTTTCGCGATCCGGCCAATCGCGGCACGCTGTTCAAGTCGCCGGTCGAACTGACGGTCGGCACGCTGCGGCTGCTGCAGTTGCCGGTCGACGACGCGCAGAAGCTGGTGCGCGCCGGCAGGCTGCTGGGTCAGGACGTGTTCGATCCGCCCAACGTCAAGGGCTGGCCGGGCGGCGAGGCCTGGATTTCGTCATACACGCTGATGCTGCGCGAGCAGGGGCTGCAGCGCATCATCCAGGCCACCCAGGTCGCCGGCGGCCGGTCAATGGGCATGGCCAGGCCGGTGGACAAGGAACAGCTCAACGAGATGCCGGTCGAAGGCCGGTCGCTGCGCGACGCGCCGATGGCCATTCGCCTGCCCGAGCCGCTGCGCGGCATCGATCGGGCGCGGCTCGAACGCATCGTGCTGGCGCTGCCGCCCGTCAGCCCGGCGCCACGCGACGCCGACGCGGGGGCGGCTCTCGCGCAGATGCTGCTCGATCCCGTCTATCAGCTGAAGTAGTCGCATCATGATCAATCGACGCGATTTCATTGCTCTGGCTGGCGGCGTATCGGTGGCGCTGGCGACGCGGCCGGGCCTCGCCGCCCCGTCCGCCGGTCCGAACTGGGACCGGGCGCTGGTGCTGATCGAACTGAAAGGCGGCAATGACGGGCTGAACACGGTCGTGCCATATGCCGATCCCGCCTATGGCCGGCTGCGCCCGAATATCGGCGTCGAGCGCGACGAGGTGGTGCAGCTCGACGACAGGCTGGGGCTCAATCCCGGGCTGAAGCCGCTGCTCGAGCCCTGGAAGGCCGGCGAGCTCGGCGTGGTGCTGGGCGTCGGCTATCCCGATCCCAACCGCTCGCATTTCCGCTCGATCGAGATCTGGGACACGGCGTCCTCGAGCGATGAATATCTCAGCGAAGGCTGGATCGCCCGCGCCATGGCGAAGAGCCCGCGGCCGGCCTCGTTCGCTCTCGACGCCGTGGTGGTCGACGACAACGTGCTGCCCGTCAGCGGACCTGGCCTGCGCAACGTCGTGCTCAAGGACGTGGAGAGCTTCGTTCGCCAGGCCGAGCGCATGCAGCAGGCTTCGGCCTCGCGGCCGGCCAATCCGGCGCTGCGCCATCTGCTGAAGGTGCAGGGCGAGGTGCATCGGGCGGCGCTGACCTTGCGCGACCGGATGAAGAACGCGCCGGCGCCGGCAGTCGAGATGCCGAACGACGCCCTCGGCCGTCACCTCGATCTGGCGCTGCGCCTGCTGCTGTCGCGCACGCCGTTGGCGGTCGTGAAAGTTGCGCTGGGCGGGTTCGACACCCATGCGCGCCAGCGCGAGACGCATGACCGGCTGATGCGCCAGCTGGGCGCCGGGCTGGTTTCGTTCCGGACGGCCCTGAAGCAGGCCGGGCTGTGGGATCGGGTGCTGGTAATGACCTATTCGGAATTCGGCCGGCGTGCGGCGGAGAACGGCAGCCGCGGCACCGACCACGGTACGGCGGCGCCGCATTTCGTCATGGGCGGCAAGGTGAAGGGCGGTTTCCACGGCCGCCAGCCGTCGCTCGCGGATCTCAGCGAGGGCGACCTGCGCCATGCCGTCGATTTCCGCGACGTCTACGCCACGGTCGCGCAGCGCTGGTGGAACCTGCCTGCGCCTGCCGCCGGAGGCCGCAACCTGCTGCTGGACTTCGTCTGAGCTAAAGGCCGGTGACGCGCCGGATCAGCGGGAAATAGAGCCGGTACGGCAGCAGGCGCAACGCCTTCAGCACCAGGGTGAAACGCATCGGGAAGTGGATCTCGAAGCGCTCGCTTTCCATGCCGTCGGCGATGCAGCGCGCCGCCTGCTCCGGCTCGACGATGGCGGGCATCGGGAACTCGTTCTTCGCCGTCAGAGGCGTGCGCACGAAGCCGGGATTGACGAGTTGCACCTTGATGCCGCGATCGGCCAGATCGAGCCGCAGCGTCTCGGTCATGTTGATCAATGCGGCCTTTGTGGCGCCATAGACCAGCGCCTGCGGCAGGCCGCGATAGCCGGCGACGCTGGCGACGACGGCGATCTGGCCGCGACCGGCCCGCAGCAGCGCCGGCACGATCGCGGCGATGCAATTGAACGTGCCTTCGACGTTCACGCGCAGTGACCGCCGTCCGCTCTCGGCATCGATCGCGAAGGCGCGCATCGGCTCGTAGGCCGCCGCGCCGAGGACGACGGCGTCGATGCCGCCCCAGTCGGTTTCCAGCGTTTCCACTGCCGCACGCGAGGCCGCTTCGTCGGTGATGTCGAGGGGCAGGGCGCGATGGCCGTCGCCCAGCAGCTGCGCACACAAGGTACGCAGAGCATCCGCGTTGCGCGCCGAAACGGCCAGCCGCGCGCCGCGGCCCGCCAGTTCGCGCGCCAGCGCCGCGCCGATGCCGCTCGAGGCGCCGACGATCCAAACCCGCTTTCCCGCCCAACTCTGCTTAATCGCCATATCGATCTATACGAACGAACCGCCCGGTTCGTTCACCGCGCCTGCTCGCTGCGGACCGCGGTAATCGGCTTGCGGTACTCGCGCCATTGCTGGCCGACCGACTGCTTGGCCGATTCGACCCGGATGCGCCAGATCCAGCCGATCGCGATCAGCTTCACCAGCGCCGGCAGGGCGGCGTAGACGGCGATCAGCGCCCAGCCGGAATCGATCTGGCCGGGCTTGTAACCGAGGCCGTCGAGCAACGGCAGGGCGAGGCCGCCGCCTATTGCGGTGGTGAGTTTGGTTGCCATGGCCCACAGGCCGAAATACTTGCCCGATTCGCCCTGGCTGTCGCTGACTTCGTTGTGGATGACGTCCGCCAGAATGGCCGGCGGCAGCCCGTAATCGGCCCCGAGTCCGAATCCGGCCAGCACGCATACGAACAGGTAGGCGGTGATGTCGCCGGCGCCGAGGAACATGGCGCAGGCCATGCCGGCCGAACTGAACGCCATGCCGACGAACCACGCCGCCGATTTGCTGGTGCGGCGCGACAGCCACAGCCAGAACGGTACGCTGACCATGCCCGAAAGGAAATACGCCAGAATGAACCATACCTTGTAATGCGGCGCCTCGACGATGTCGTCGATGAAGAACAGGACCACGGAGGCGGCGATGGCCACGGAGGTGCCGTTAATCAGGTAGACGGTCAGCAGCGTTCGAAAACGCTTGTTGCGGAACGGAGCGACGAAGACGCGGCTGATGCTGAAGGCAGTGCGCGGCACGGGCGGCGTCACCGGCCGCGGCTTCACGACCCAGATCAGGATGGCGGGCACCAACAGGAGCGGCACGAAGGTGACGGCAAGGCGGGAGTATCCGGAGAGTTCCCCGAACAGGTCCACGAGGTAGGACGGCAGGGCGGCGCCGGTGAGCAGGCCAAGAATGCCGAACACCTCGCGCCAGACCGTAACGCGGGTGCGCTCGTGGTAGTCGTAGCTGAGTTCGGCGCCCAGCGAATGATAGTTGATGGATACGCCGGAATAGCCGAGATGAACCGTGATCAGCGCCAGCAGCAGATAAACCAGCATGGCATGACCAGTCAGGTCCGGCGGCGCGAAAACGCCGTAGAACCCCAGGGCAAGCAGCGGCACCGACCCCAGCGTCATCAGAAGCCGGCCGTTGCGGGTATGGGTCAGCCTGTCGCTGAAGTAGCCGATCAGGGGATCCTGGATCGCGTCGATCAGCCGCGTGATCAGAAAGATGACGCCGATGAGGCTGAGATTGACGCTGAAATGCTTGCCGTAGAAGTGCGAAACGTTGAGGACGATCGGCAGCGCCGCCATCGCCAGCGGCAGCTGCAGCATCGAATAGGCCCCAAGACGCCAACTGCTCAAACGTACGGGCGCGGCCGCCGATTTGTCGGTCGATGGAGTCAAGAGTGCCTTTCTCGCATTTGCGAAACGCTCGCTCAGGGGCGAGGCGCCCGCGGCACCTGATTAAGCATGAACCAGTTCGGCCTGCAAGACGTCGGTCCGGCCGGTCGAGAAGCCGGCGATGCAATAGGCGAGATAATAACGCCACATGCGCTGAAACCGCTGGTCGAAGCCCATTTGCCGCACCCGGTCGGAGACCCGGTCGAAGCGTTCCAGCCAGGCGGCGAGGGTGCGGGCGTAGTCGTGGCCGAAGCCGTAGGCATCGGCCAGCTTCAGGCCGGCATGCCGGGCCTGCTCGACAAGCCGGTGGGGCGACAGCAGCATGCCGCCGGGGAAAATATGGCGCTGGATGAAGTCGGTGCCGCGCCGATACTGCTCGAACGCGTTGTCGGCAATCGTAATGGCCTGGATCAGCGCCTTGCCGCCGGGGCGCAGGTGCCGCGAGAGGGTGGCGAAATACTGCGGCCAGTATTTCTCTCCCACGGCCTCGATCATCTCGATCGAGACGATGTGGTCATAGACGCCTTCCACGTCGCGATAATCGCGAAATTCGATCTCGGCGGCATGCGCGAGATCGGCCTTTGCCACGCGCTGGCGTGCGAAATCGAGCTGCTCGCGCGAGATGGTGATGCCGTGCACTCTTGCGCCGCGTCGTGCGGCCGCTTCGGCGAAACCGCCCCAGCCGCAGCCGATCTCGAGGATGCTGTCGCCCTGGCGCACGCCGAGACGATCGAGGATGCGGGCGTACTTTGCGTCCTGCGCCGCTTCCAGGCTGCGACCGGCTTCGTTCTCGTACAGGCCGGACGAATAGGTCATGCCGCCGTCGAGCCACAGCCGGTAGAAGTCGTTGCCGAGATCGTAGTGGGCACGGATATTGCGGGCCGAGCCGCGGCGGGAATTGCCACGGCGCGAGTGGATAAGCCGCCAGAGCGCGCGGCGCAGCCAGTTCGCCTGGAAGGCGCGCTCCAATGCCGCTTCGTTAAGCGCCCCCAGCGTCAGCAGGGCCGGCAGGTCCGGGGTGTCGAACTGGCCATCCATGTAGGCCTCGGCAAAGGCCATGTCGCCGCCCTTGATGACGCGCGCGAAGAAGCGCCAGTCGGTGATGTGCAAATCCGCGCGCGGGCCTTCGCGGCGGCCGGCGAAGCGATGGACCATGCCGTCGGGCAGCTTCACCGTCAGCTCGCCCACATCGAGACGCGCGGCGGCTGCCAGCGCCAGTCGCGCGGCCATCGGCATGTGACCGGAGATCGCCGGCGAGTTCATCGCGTCAGCTCCTCGGCCGGTGGCGCAGGCTTGCGGAAGAAACGGGCGCGCTTGAACCACAGCCGTGCCGCCTGCAGGTGAATGCGGAACACGACCATGAAGGTCATCAGGGGATGGCGAAAGACGGCGCCGAGCGCGGATGCGGAACCGAGCTCGCGGCGGTCGCCGTCGGACCAGGTCACCAGCATGAGGCCATCATCGTCATGGTAGTGGATGTCGGCCCGAACCCGCTGGGAATCAAGACGGAAACGGAAGCGATAGCGGCCCTCGACCGGAAGGAAGGGCGAGACATGGAACACCTTGCGCGCCTCGAGCCAGTCC
>JBFWZG010000001.1:108565-117528 GCA_050185515.1 Reyranellaceae bacterium | reverse complement strand
GAAAGATGGCAGTTCTTGCCGATCTGGGCGCAGGAGCCGACCGTGGCCCAGGTGTCGACCATGGTGCCGGAATCGACGTAGGCGCCGAGATTGACGAAGCTCGGCATCAGCACCACGCCCGGCGCGACATAGGCGCTGCGGCGCACGATGGAGCCCGGCACGGCGCGGAAGCCGGCCTTGGCGAAGTCGGCCGCGCCCCAGCCGGAGGTCTTGAGCGGCACCTTGTCGAACCACGGCGCCATGCCCTTGCCCGGGAACGCCGCCCCTCCGTCCATCGGCACCGAATCGTAGAGGCGGAAGGACAGCAGCACCGCCTTCTTCAGCCACTGGTTCACCACCCAGCCGCCGGGGCCCTTCTCGCACACCCGCAGCGTGCCGTTGTCCATCCCGTCCAGCGCGGTTTCGACCGCGTCGCGGATCTGCCCCTTGGTGCTGGAGGAAATGCCCTCGCGCGCCTCCCAGGCGGCGTCGATCGCGGTTTCAAGCTGCTTGGCGTCCATTGGTCCCCGGTCCCTGCAATGCGAAAATTCGGGCGGACCTTGCCAAATATTCGGCGGCGGCGAAAGGGGTGGCTGCGGGCCCGGGCGGCAAATGTTAGACAGGGGACATGGAAGCGCCGGTCACCCGATACGCGAAAAGCGGCGACATCAACATCGCCTACCAGAAATTCGGCAGCGGCCCGCGCAAGATCGTCTTCGCTCCCGGCTTCGTCTCACATGTCGAGCATTTGTGGGACCATCCCAAACCCGCGCATTTCCTGCAGCGCCTGGCCGGTATGGGCGAGGTGGTCATCTTCGACAAGCGCGGCACCGGCCTGTCGGACCATGTCGCCAGCGTCGCCACGCTCGACCAGCGCATGGACGACATCCGGGCGGTGATGGACGCCGCCGGCTTCGATCACGCCAGCCTGATCGGCATCTCAGAGGGCGGCGCCATGTGCCAGCTCTTCGCCGCGACGCATCCGGCGCGGGTCGAGGCGCTGGTGCTGATCGGCGCCTATGGCTCGTTTCGGCGCTGGGTGCAGAACAATCCGCGGTTCGGCGAGTTCACCGCCATGGTCGACGCGCATTGGGGCGAGGGCCAGACGATCCACAGTTTCGCGCCGGGCATGGCCGGGGATCCGGCCTTCGTGCAGTGGTGGGCTCGATACGAGCGACTCGGTGGCTCGCCCGGCGCGGTCAAGGATCTCCTGCGGATGAACCAGGAGATCGACGTTTGCGCCATCATGCCGAGCATTGCCGTGCCGACGCTGATCCTGCATCGCACCGGCGACGGCCGCGTGAGCATCGAGGCAGCCCGCTTCATGGCGAACGCCATTCCGAACGCCAGGCTGGTCGAATGCGCGGGCACCGACCATCTGGCCTTCGTCGGCAATGTCGACGCAGAACTGGACGAGGTCGAGGAATTCATCACCGGCGCGCGGCCGCTGGCGGCGGTGGAGCGGGTGCTGGCGACGGTGATGTTCACCGACATCGTCGATTCGACGCGCCAGGCGGCGGCGCTGGGCGACCGGGAATGGGCCGCAAGGCGGCTGGCGCACGATCAGGCGGTGCGCGCGGCCATCGAGCGTCAGCGCGGCCGCGTGATCAAGGGGCTGGGCGACGGTTTCCTGGCGACCTTCGACGGCCCGGCCCGCGCCGTGCATGCGGCGCTGGCGTCGGCCACGGCGGCGGGCGAACAGGGATTACCCATCAGGGTCGGCCTGCACACCGGCGAGATCGCGCTCGAGGAGGCGGACATATCCGGGCTCGCCGTGGCCGTGGCGTCGCGCGTCGCCAGCCTGGCGCAAAGCGGCGAAGTGCTGGTTTCGTCCACGGTGCGCGATCTGGTGGCGGGCTCGGGGCTGCGTTTCGCCGACAAAGGCCCACAGCAGCTCAAAGGACTGGAGGAGCCGATGCGGGTCTTCCAGGCGCTCGCTTGAAAGCGCCGTCGAAGACCGGTCAGTCCTCCAGCAGCTTCTCGCGCTCGCGCTCGTACTCGCGGCGGCTCATGGCGCCCGATTCGTAGGCGCGCTGCAGGTCGATGAGCTGCTGGCCGCGGCTGGGGGCTTCCGGCTTGACCACCACTTTCTGATCGTCGTCGTCGCCGCAGGCGGCGAGGGTGGCGGGCAGGGCGAAAGCGGCGAGCAGCGCCAGCGCGGTCAGCGGATTGCGCGATTTGCGGAACATGGCGGCACGGTCTCCAGTGGCTCGATGGAGAGCGAACGTCGGTGGCGACGCGAGGGTTCCCCCGTCGGGCAGTCTCAGCGCCTGGGCGGCCAGTCCTGCAGGAAGCGCACCACGTCGTCGGTCTCGTGGTGGATGTGATCGCGCTCGCCGCCCAGCGCGGCCAGCCGCTCCTGGCTTTCGGGCGTGCGCACCCAGACGGTGCGCATGCCCAGCTCGTGCGCCGGTTTCAGATTATGCGCCATGTCGTCGAGCATGATGGCGCTCCTGGGATCGAAGCCGAAATGGTCGACCAGCCGGCGATAGACCGAGATCTCCGGCTTGGGCACGTAGTCGGAGGCGACGATGTCGAACACGCCCTCGAAATGATGCGCCACGCCCAGCCGCGCCATGATGCGCTCGGCATGCGGTACAGAGCCGTTGGTGAAGATCACCTTGCGGCCGTCGAGCCGCGCCAGGGCGGCGTCGAGCTGCGGGCTGGGCACGATGGCCGACAGGTCGATGTCGTGCACGAACTCGATGAATTCCTCGGGCTGGCAGGCATGCAGGGTCATCAGCCCGCGCAGGCTGGTGCCGTGCTCGTGCCAGTATTTCTTCTGCAGCCGGTGCGCCTCGGCGCGATCGACGCCGAGAAAGCGGGAAATGTACTGGCCGATGCGGTCGGAAACCTGGTCGAACAGGTTGCTCGAGGCGGCGTAGAGGGTGTTGTCGAGATCGAACACCCAGGTTTCGACGGAGCGGGAAGCGGTGAGATCGACGCCTGCGGCGGCGGCGTCGAGAATGTCCTCGCGCCCGGGCGGTTTCGCGGCCATCTTCGCCGTCAGATCAACGCCGGCGGCCGCGGCATCGAGCACGTCCTCGCGGCTCGGGGGAGTCTTCTTGCTGTCGCTCATGCCTCCAACATGGCCCCGCGTGGCCTCCGGGGCAAGGCTGCGGCGGCTCAGGCGCGGCGGATCATGGTGCCGACGCCGTGCTCGGTGAAGATCTCCAGCAGCAGGGCATGCGGCACGCGGCCGTCGAGAATGACCGCGGCCTCGACGCCGCGCTGCACCGCGTCGATGCAGTTCTCGACCTTGGGGATCATGCCGCCGGAAATGGTGCCGTCGGCGATCAGCGCCCGCACCTCGTCGACCGTCAGCTCGGGAATGAGCTTGCCGTTCTTGTCGAGCACGCCGGCGACGTCGGTGAGGAAGATCAGGCGACGGGCCTTGATGGCGCCGGCGATGGCGCCGGCGGAGGTGTCGGCGTTGATGTTGTAGGTCAGCTCGTCGTGCACGCCGAAGCCGATCGGCGCGACGACCGGGATGACGCCGGCCGAGGTCAGCTGGTCGAGCAGGCGGGCGTTGATCTTCGCCGGCTCGCCGACCTGGCCGAGATCGACCTGAACCAGCTCGCCGGTGGTCGGGTTGCGCGTTTCGGTCACCTTGTTGGCGAGGATCAGGTTGCCGTCCTTGCCGCAGATGCCGACGGCGGTGCCGCCGACCTCGTTGATGTCGGCGACGATCGCCTTGTTGATGGCGCCGGCCAGCACCATCTCGACGATCTCCATGGTGGCGGCGTCGGTGACGCGCAGGCCGTTGACGAACTCGCTCTTGATGCCGACGCGCTCCAGCATCCTGTTGATCTGCGGCCCGCCGCCATGGACGACGACCGGATTCATGCCGACCTGCTTCATCAGCACAACGTCCTGGGCGAAGAGATCGCCCAGCTTGGGATCGGTCATGGCGTGGCCGCCGTACTTGACGACGAAATTGTCGCCGGTGTAGCGGCGCATGTAGGGCAGCGCCTTGGAAATCGTTTCGGCGATGCGCAGCCAGTGCTTGGTTTCGCCGATGTCCCTGTCCGCCATGACGCAGCCCTTCGATCAGATGCGAGCGGCGCGAAATCTAGCGGAAAGGGCGCGACGGCGCAAAGACGGATGGCTGCCCGTTCAGCGCGCGAACGAGGCCAGCTCGGCGCGCAGATCGGCGATGCCGGCGCCTTTTTCGGCCGAGGTGACGTGCAGGCGGGGAAAGGCCCCGACATGGCGGGCGATGGCGGTTTTCGTCGCCTCGACGGTGGCCGCCAGGGCCGGCGCCTTGACCAGATCGGCCTTGGTCAGGACCAGCTGGTAGGGCACGGCGAACTTGTCGAGCGCCGTCATCGTCTCGTCGTCGTTGGGCTTGACCCCGTGGCGGGCGTCGATCAGCACCAGCACGCGCTCCAGCGTCGGCCGGCCGCGCAGATAGAGCTCGATCAGTTCGCTCCAGGCGCCGATCTTCGACTTGGCGGCGCGGGCGAAGCCGTAGCCCGGCATGTCGACCAGCATCAGCCGGCCGGCGAGGTCGAAGAAGTTGAGCTGCTGGGTATGGCCGGGGCTGGACGAGGTCCGCGCCAGCGTCCGGCGCCCGGTCAGCGCGTTGACCAGCGACGACTTGCCGACGTTGGAGCGGCCGGCAATGGCGATCTCGGGCAGCGAGACGGGGATCAGCGATTCCTCGCTGGCGGCGCCGGCGACGAACTCGCACGGGCCGGCGAAGAGCTTGCGGCCCTTCTCGCGCGCCTCGTCGTCGATGTCGGGCAGGCCGGGTATGGCGCTGCGCTTGTCGTCCTGCATCGCCTGCGCCTTCCTTGCGTGGCGGACCTCAGGCCTTGGGCTTGGCCTTCGGCTTCTTGCGGCCGGCGCCCTGCGGCTTGTTGCCGACCAGCGGCGAGGGCGCGCCGGGATCGACGCCGCCGCCAACCTTCACGTGCATGCGCCGCATGATGACGTATTGCTGGATGATCGACAGCGTGTTGTTCCACGCCCAGTAGATCACCAGGCCGGCGGCGAACGGCGCCAGAATGAAGGTGAAGACGATCGGCATCAGCAGGAAGATCTTGGCCTGCACCGGGTCGGCCGGCGTCGGGTTCAGCTTCTGCTGCAGGAACATTGTGATGCCCATGATCAGCGGCCAGACGCCGATATTGACGAAGGCGAGTATCGCCGGCACGTCCCACGGCACGAAGCCGAACAGCGTCAGCACCGTCGCCGGGTCGGGCGCCGACAGATCGTTGATCCAGCCGAAGAACGGCGCGTGCCGCATCTCGATGGTGACGTAGAGCACCTTGTAGAGCGCGAAGAACACGGGGATCTGCACCAGGATGGGCAGGCAGCCGGCGGCCGGGTTGACCTTCTCGCGCTTGTACAGCGCCATCATCTCCTGGTTCAGCTTCTGCTTGTCGTTGCCGTGGCGCTCGCGCAGGCGCTGCATTTCGGGCGTCAGCGCCTTCATCTTGCTCATCGCCTGGTACGACTTGTTGGCCAGCGGGAAGAACAGCAGCTTGACCAGCACGGTCAGCGCCATGATGGCGAGGCCGAAATTGCCGATGATGCCGTAGAGCCAGTCGAGGACGTGGAACATCGGCTTGGTCAGGAAGAACAGCCAGCCCCAGTCGATCGACAGATCGAACTTGGAGATGCCGAATTTCTCCTGATAGGCCTGGATCGTGTCGACGATCTTGGCGCCGGCGTAGAGGCGGCCGACGCTCTGGCCGCTGCCGCCGGGCGCCACCGTCACGGCCGGGGCTGTGTAGTCGACCTGGAAACGCTCCGGCCCGCCGGCCGACATCGAACCGCGATAGACCGCCTGGACCTCCTGCGACTGGTCGGGCACCAGCGTCGCCATCCAGTACTTGTCGGTGATGCCGATCCAGCCGCCCGTCGTGTTGAACTTCTGCTCGGGCTTGTCCTTGACGTCGTCGTAGTCGAATTCCTTCAGCGAATCGTTCAGCACGCCGAACGGGCCTTCGTGCAGGATGAACAGGCCGTCGGTCTTGGGCTTGCCGACGCGCGAAACCAGCCCGTAGGGGTGCAGCGTCACCGGCTGGGCGGACGCGTTCTCCACCGTCTGGGTGACGGTGAACATGAAATGATCGTCGATCTCGTAGCGCTGCTTGAACGTCAGCCCCGCGCCGTTGTCCCAGCTCAGCGTCACCGGCTGGCCCGGCGTCAGGGTCGCCGCGTCGGCGGTCCACACCGTGTCGGGGCCCGGCACCTTGATGCCGGGCATCGCCGCCCAGCCATGCTCGGCGTAGTAGGGCTGCGGCGCGCCCGGCGGCGACAGCAGCACGACGCTGGGGCTGTTGCGATCGACCGTCTGGCGATGGCGCACCAGGCGCACGTCGTCGAGCCGGCCGCCGGTGAGCGAGATGGAGCCGGTGACTTCCGGCGCCTCGATCTTCACGCGCTGCGTATCGCCCAGGACGGCGGCGCGATCGCGCGTGGCGGCGATGGCGGGCGTGCCCGGCGCGGCGCCGGGAGCCGGCGCGGTCGTGGCGCCGCCGGGAACGCCCGGCGCGGTCGAGCCGCCGGGCTGCGCGCTCTGCTGCTGCTGTTGCGGCGGCGGCGCTTCGGGCGCGGGAAAGATGAACTGCCAGCCGAAGATGATGAGCGCCGAGGCGACGATGGCGAGGATCAGGTTGCGCGTATCCATTGGCTTAATCGTCCCAAGCGTTAGAAGGTCGGCGCGCGGCCGGCGGGCGGCGGCACCGGATCAAAGCCCGAGCCGCCCCACGGATGGCAGCGCAGCAGGCGGCGCAAGGTCAGCCACGAGCCTCTGACGGGGCCATGCACGGCGATGGCCTCGAAGCCGTAATGCGAACAGCTCGGCGCGAAGCGGCAGGCGTTGCCCATCAGCGGCGCGAGAAACCACTGGTACAGCCTGATCGCGGCGAGAAGCGGCGCCGCCACGATCCAGCCGGCGATGTCGCGCGCGGCGGGCCGACGGCGAGCGGCGCTGTCCTGCGCGCTCATGGCGTCTCGCCCGTCTCGCCGCGGCCGGCGCCGCTACGTTCGGCGCCCAGCCGGCGCAGCGCGTGCCGCAGATCGTCGAGCAGCTGGTCGAACGGGCGCGCCACCGTCTCCTCGCGGGCGATCAGCACGTAGTCGAGCCCGTCGCGGGCATAGACCGGCATGATCTTGCGCACGACCTCGCGCAGGCGGCGCTTGGCGCGGTTGCGGGCCACGGCCTTGCCGACCTTGCGGCTGGCGGTGTAGCCGACGCGCAGCGGCAGGCTGGCGGCGCGCAGCGCGTCGGGCAGGGGCGCCACCTGCAGGATCAGGCCGGGCGTGGCGCAACGCTTGCGCGTGGCGGCGACGCGCAGGAAATCGGCGCGGCGCGGCAATGTCGTCGTCGGGGGACGCCGGCTGACGCTTGCGTCCATGACAGGGGGAATGCGGACGCTTAGGCGGAGAGGCGCTTGCGGCCCTTGGCCCGGCGATTGGCCAGGACCTTGCGACCGCCGACCGTCTCCATGCGCGCGCGGAAGCCATGGCGGCGCTTGCGCACAATTTTGCTCGGCTGGAACGTGCGTTTCACGGGCTTAACTCCTCAAGATCGCGCGGGACCGCAAAACTCCGGATTTCGCCCCAGCGCCTGGGGCGCAACGGATGGTTCCGGAACGGTCGGAAAATCGGGGGCCGGTATACGGTCCGCACCGGGGAAAGTCAACGCGATATGGCCCGGCCGCCGCCGCCTGCGCGGCCCCGCCGCAGCCGGCCCGTCCCAACCGCCCTCTACCGGGCCGCTTGGGGCTAAACCACGCTCGCGTCACGCTTTATTGAGGCGGATTGACTGGCGCGCAAGCCCGGCGCGGCCCATTGATCATGGGGAGCCGGCAGCGTCCGGCTTGTGGTATCGGGGTTGCGGAACGGCCGCAAGATGTGGGGTCATGTCGGGTCAGTCGGTTGGCAAGCCTCAGTCATCGGGGATCAGGGTGCGGCAGAACGGTTCGAATCCCGCGCAAGCGACGGCACAGCCGGCCTGGCGTCGCTATTTGCCGCTCGTCGCGCTGCTGGCGGGGGCCGCGGCGTTTTTCGCGCTGGGCGGCCATCGCTATCTGACCTGGGAGGCGCTGCGGGACAACCACGCCATGCTGCAGGATTGGGTAGCGGCCCATGCCGTGCTGGCGGCGCTGGTCTTCTTCGGCGTCTACATCGTCTGCACCGCCCTGTCGCTGCCCTTCGGCTCGCTGCTGACCCTGGCTGGCGGCTTCCTGTTCGGCATCGTCCCGGCCTCCCTGATCGTCGTCGTCGCCGCGACGCTGGGGGCGGCCATCGTGTTCCTGGCGGCGCGTTCGGCGGTGGGCGATGCGCTGCGGGCGCGGGCCGGCGGCTTCCTCGCCCGCATGGAGCAGGGCTTCCGCGACAATGCCTTCTCCTATCTGCTGTTCCTGCGCCTGGTGCCGGTGTTCCCGTTCTGGCTGGTCAACATCGTGCCGGCGCTGGTCGGCATGCGGCTGGCGCCGTACGTGCTGGCGACTCTGATAGGCATCCTGCCCGGCACCGTCGTTTTCGCCTCGGTCGGGAACGGCCTGGGGCATCTGTTCGAAAGCGGCGGCACGCCGGATTTCGCCATTCTGCTCGAACCGCAGATCCTGCTGCCCATGCTGGCGCTGGCCGCCTTGTCGCTGGCGCCGGTGCTGTACCGGCGTTGGAAAGGACGGAGCCGGTGAGCGACATCGAGACCGATCTCTGCGTCATCGGCGCGGGCTCTGGCGGGCTGGTGGTCGCCGCCGGCGCGGTGCAGATGGGTGCGCGGGTGGTGTTGATCGAGCGCGGCAGGATGGGCGGCGATTGCCTTAACTACGGCTGCGTGCCGTCGAAGGCGCTGATCGCGGCGGCGAGCCAGGCGCAGGCGATGCGCGAGGCCGGGCGTTTCGGCCTCGGCGCGGTCGAGCCGCAGATCGATTTCGCCGCGGTGATGGATCACGTGCAGGGCGTGATCGCCGCCATCGCGCCGCACGATTCGGTCGAGCGCTTCGCCGGTCTGGGCGTCA
>JBFWZG010000001.1:104886-108465 GCA_050185515.1 Reyranellaceae bacterium | reverse complement strand
GCCCAGCATGCCGGCATCGTGCTGCGCAACGCGCTGTTCCGCCTGCCGGCGAAAGTCGACGAGAACGCCGTGCCGTGGTGCACCTATACCGAGCCCGAACTGGCGCAGCTCGGCCCGACAGAGGCGCAGGCGCGCGAGAGATTCGGCGACGACGTCGTGGTCACGCGCTTCGACTATGCCGGCAACGATCGGGCCCAGGCCGAGCGCGCCACCGAAGGCTTCGTCAAGGTGGTGAGTCGGCGCAACGGGCGGGTGCTCGGCGCCGGCATCGTCGGTCGCTACGCCGGCGATCTGATCCAGGGCTGGGCGCTGCCGGTCGCCAGGGGCCTGAAGCTCAGCGCCGTCGCCGGGCTGGTGCTGGCCTATCCGACCCTGTCGGAGATCAACAAGCGCGCCGCCGGCAATTTCTACAGCGACAAGATTTTCAGCGACAGGGTGCGGAAGCTGGTCCGCTTCCTGCTGCGCCTGCCCTGAAGTGAAGGGCCGTGAACCGCCAACGGGGGGAACCATGACCGACGCACCGCAATACCGCACCGACCTGCCCGGCATCGCCGGGACCGCCGCCGGGCTGCTCGACTGGCTGGGGCGCTTTCCGCTGTCCGTGATCCAGCTCGCCATGCGCGTCGGCATCGGCGGCGTTTTCTTCAAGTCCGGCCTGACCAAGATCGCCAGCTGGGACACGACGCTGCTGCTGTTCGCCGAGGAGTACAAGGTGCCGGTGCTGCCCAACGAGGTGGCGGCGCTGCTGGCGACGGCGGCGGAGCTGGCCTGTCCGGTCATGCTGGTGGCCGGGCTGCTGGCGCGGCTCGGAGCGGCGGCGCTGCTGGTCATGACCATCGTCATCCAGGTCTTCGTCTATCCCGAGAACTGGGTGGAGCACCTGCTATGGGCCTCGGTGCTGGGCTACATACTGACCCGCGGTGCAGGCGCGCTGTCGCTCGACGCGCTGGTCGCGCGCCGGTTCCGCGCCTGATCCGCCGCGCATCGGCTGCGGCGCTGCCGACAGGCGGCGCCGGCGGTGTATAGTCGGCGGCGATGAGCGGGCCCACGGCGAAGAACGGCAATGGCGGCAGGCCGCGCTTCGGCCTGTCGCTGAAGCTGCTGCTGCTGTCGATCGCCTTCGTCATGCTGGCGGAGGTGCTGATCTTCGCGCCGTCGATCGGCCGTTTCCGGCTCACCTACCTGCAGCAGCGCCTGGCCAACGCCCATCTGGCGACGCTGACGCTCGACGCCACGCCCGACGCCATGGTCAGCGACGAGCTGGCGATGAAGCTGCTCGACTACGCCGAGGTGCGCGGCATCGTGCTCAAGCAGGGCGATGGCCCGCGCAAGGTGCTGTCCTCGTCGATGCCGCCCAAGACCGACGCCATGCTCTATCTCGACGAGGAGAACGCGGCCGGGCTGATCGTGGACGCCTTCGCGACGTTGTTTCGCGACGACAACCGCGTGCTGCGCATCATGGGCAAGTCGCCCAAGGACACCGGCGTCGAGATCGAGGTGCTGGTCGACGAGGCGCCGCTGCGCGCCGAGATGATCGCCTATGGCGGGCGCATCCTGCTGCTGTCGATCTTCATTTCGCTGATCACCGCCGCACTGCTCTATTTCAGCCTGCGCTGGATGATGATCCGCCCGCTGCAAAGGCTGACCGAGGACATCGCCGATTTCCGCCGCGATCCCGAAGCGGCGCGCACGCTGCACGCCAACGGCCGGCGCGACGAGATCGGCACCGTGCAGCGCGAGCTGGCCGACATGCAGCGCGCGCTGCGCGCCGCACTGAAGCAGAAGGACAATCTCGCCACGCTCGGCACGGCGGTGACCAAGATCAACCACGACCTGCGCAACATCCTGGCCACCGCGCAGCTGCTGTCCGACTATCTCGACAGCAGCGACGATCCCAAGGTGCGCAAGGTGGCGCCGACCATGATGCGGGCCATCGACCGCGCCGTGGCGCTGTGCACCGACACGCTGAACTTCACCGCCGAGGCGCCGCTGCCGGCGCCCCAGACCGTGCCGCTGGCCGCACTGCTGCAGGAGGTCGAGACCGCGCTCAGTCCGGCAGGCAGCGCCGAGGGCCGCCCGCCGGTCGACTGGCATGTCGGCGTCGACGCCCGGCTGTGCGTGCAGGCCGATCGCGAATTGCTGTTCCGCGTCGTGCTCAACATCGCGCGCAACGCGGTGCAGGCCGGCGCGACCCGCATCGCCATCGGCGCCCGGCGCGCGCCCCCGGCCGATACGCTGATCGAGATTTCCGACAACGGCCCGGGCCTGCCGCCGCGGGCGCGCGAGAACCTGTTCCGGCCCTTCGCCGGCAGCGCCCGTCCGGGCGGCACCGGGCTGGGGCTGGCCATCGCCCGCGACCTGATGCGCACCCAGGGCGGCGATCTCGTGCTGGTCGACACCGCCGCGAGCGGCACGACGTTCCGGCTCAGCCTGCCGGATGCGGGGAAGAAGTAGAGCGACGCGCGGAGCTGAACGGCGAAACAGCCGCCCTCAGTCGACCTGCAGGAACAACGCCTTCAGATACGCCGTCTCCGGCAGGGCCGGGTGCACGGGATGGTCGGGGGCGGCGCCGAGGCTGCGCAGGATGCGGCCCGAGCGGCTGGCGTCCGTCAGGCCGCGGCGCACCTGCTCGGCGAAGAGCGGCGGATCGACCAGATGCGAGCAGGAGGCGATGACCAGGAAACCGCCGGGCTCGACCAGCGAGGCGGCCAGCCGCACCAGCTTGCGGTAGCCCTGGGCGCCCGATTTCAGATCCTTGCGGCTTTTGACGAAGGCCGGCGGATCGGCGATGACGAGGCCGAACTTCTCCTTGGCCGCCCCGAGCTTCTCCAGTTCGGCGAAGGCCTCGCCGCGCTGGAATTGCAGCAGTTTCGCGACCTTGTTGGCGTCGGCCGCCCTGGCCGCCATCGCGAGTGCGGGTTCGGAGCGATCGAGCGCCAGCACCGAGGTGGCGCCGGCAAGAGCGGCCTGCACGGCGAAGCCGCCGGCGTAGCAATAGGCATCGAGGACGCGCGCGCCTTTCGCCAGCTGGGCGGCGAAGCGGCGATTGTCGCGCTGGTCGTAGAACCAGCCGGTCTTCTGGCCGGAGGCCAGGTCGGCGAAAAAGGTGGCTTCGTACTCGCGCAGGGAAACCGGCGCGTCGAGTTCGCCCTGCAGCATGGAGGTTTCCTGCGACAGGCCCTCGAGCGTGCGCGCCGAGGAATCGTTGCGCGCGACGATGGCGCGCGGACGCAGCACTGCTTTGAGCGCTTCGACGATCAGTGGCGTCAGCAGCGCCATGCCGGCGGTATTGGCCTGCAGGCTGATCACGTCGTCGAAGCGGTCGACGATCAGCCCGGGCAGGCCGTCGGCCTCGGCGTGAATCAGCCGATAGTGGGGCGCGCCGATCAGCCGATCACGCAGGTCGACGGCGCGGGCGATCCGCGTGGCGAAGAAGTCGCGGTCGATCGCGGCGCCGGCGTCGCGGTCGAGCAGGCGGGCGGCGATCAGCGAATGCGGGTTGAAAGTCGCGACGCCCAGCCGCACGCCGCCGGCGTCGGTCAGCGCCACCAGCGAGCCGGGCGGCAGCGCCTTGGTCTG
>JBFWZG010000001.1:0-104786 GCA_050185515.1 Reyranellaceae bacterium | reverse complement strand
CGCCAGCTTGCCGGGCGGCGCCTTGCCCTGATGGGCGCGCCGCGGATCGATCTGCGCGGCGCGGGCCGCAAGATAATCGGCCGCCAGCAGCTTCGCGGTCGGCACTTCGACGAAAGCAGGATCGCCGACCCAGGCCTCGCGATCGGCGAAGGCCAGTCTCGAGGCCTCGGCGAGCAGATGGGCGGCCTGCGGCGATGTCGGCTCGAGCGCGGCAAGTTCGAAGCGTTCCAGCATGCCCAGCATCTGCAGCAGCGCCAGGCCGCCGGAGGAGACCGGCGGGGCGGCGCAGACCTTGCGCAGCCGGTAGGGGCCGCACAGGGCTTCGGCTTCCACCACCTTGTAGCCCGCGAGATCGGCGAGGCCGAGCGTGCCCGGCCGTCGCTCCGCGCTGCGCACCCGGGCGACGATGGCGTCGGCGAGCGGTCCGGCATAGAAGGCGTCCGCACCTTCGCGCGCGATCAGGCGCAGGGTGGCGGCAAGCTCCTTCTGCACCAGAGGCTCGCCCGCCTGCAGCGGGCTGCCGTCGGCGCGGTAGAAGACGGCGCGCGCCTGGGCGTCGAGCTTGAGGAACTGCTCGTTCTGCAGCAGCCCGGCCAGGCGCGGCGGCACGGGCGTACCGTTCTCGGCCAGGGCGATGGCGGGCGCGAAGAGCTCGTTCCAGGGCCGCCTGCCGTGCCGGGCATGCGCCAGTTCGAGCAGCCGCAGCAGGCCGGGCACGCCGACCGACTGGCCGCCATTGACCGCCGTCATGAACGGCAATGGCTTGCCGTCTTCGCCGAGGAACATTCCGGCCGTGGCGCCGGCCGGCGCCGTCTCGCGGCCGTCGTAGTAGTGAAGCCTGCGGTTGGCGGCGTCGAAATAAAGCATCAGCCCGCCGCCGCCGATGCCCGAGGCCTGCGGCTCGACGACGTTGAGCGCCATCTGCACGGCGATGGCGGCGTCGATGGCGCTGCCGCCCTGGCGCAGCACGTCGAGCCCGGCCTGCGCCGCCACCGGATTGGCAGCCGCCACCATGCGCGTCGCGCCCTGCACCCGCGCATCGCGCGCCACCGCCTGCGAGGCGGCGAGCGCCAGCAGCATGCCGGCCAGCAGCAGGCGCATGGGACGAAGTGCGCGCATGGGCAATTTCCCCCGTCGGTCTAAACTGCCATAGAATAAAACAAGCGCCGCCGCGGCGGGGCAGGGAATTCCAGGAGCGCGATGTCAGAGGAAGCCGGCAGCGCCAGCCATTACGCGATGCCCGAGGCCATGTTGCTGCTGGGCGTGGCGATCGTGGTGGCGCCGGTGTTCCATCGCCTGCGGCTGAGCCCGGTACTGGGCTATCTGCTGGGCGGCATATTGCTCGGGCCGATGGTTCTGCGGCTGGTCGCCGACAACGAAGGCAACCGCTTCCTGGCCGAGCTGGGCGTCGTGTTCCTGCTCTTCATCATCGGGCTCGAACTGTCGCTGGAACGGCTGCGGCTGATGCGTCGGCTGGTGTTCGGGCTTGGCATGCTGCAGGTCGGGCTGTGCGGTCTGGCGCTGGCCGGCGCCGCCTGGGCGCTGGGGCTGGGGATCTATGCCGCGCTGGTGGTGGGCTTCGCGCTGGCGCTGTCGTCGACGGCCATGGTGCTGCAGCTTCTGACCGAACGCGGCGAACTCAATAGCCGCGCCGGCCGCGCCAGCTTCGGCGTGCTGCTGCTGCAGGATCTGGCGGTGGTGCCGCTGCTGGTTTTCGTCACCGTGCTGGCCAGCCGCGATCCCGATGTCGGCGAGGCGATGGGCATGGCGCTGCTGCGCGCGATCGGCGTGGTGGCGGCGATCGGTCTGGTCGGCTGGCTGGTGCTGCCGCGGCTGTTCGCGCTGATCGCCCGCACGCACCGGCCGGAAGCCTTCACTGCGCTGGCGCTGGTGGCTGTGCTGGGGGCGGCCTGGGTGACCGAGCAGGCCGGGGTATCGATGGCGCTGGGCGCTTTCCTGGCCGGCGTGGCGCTGGCGGGCTCGCGTTTTCGCCATCAGATCGAAGCCGATATCAGGCCGTTCGAGGGCCTGCTGCTCGGCCTGTTCTTCGTCACCGTCGGCATGCGCATCCAGTTCGCGCCGATCCTCGAGGCGCCGCTGGTCTTCGTCGGCCTGCTGGCGGGAATGCTGGCGATCAAGGGCGTGCTGATCTTCGGCCTGGCGCTGGCCTTCGGGCTGCGCGGCAACCAGGCGCTGCGTACCGCCTTGCTGCTGGCGCAAGGCGGCGAATTCGCCTTTGTGCTGATCGTCATCGCCGGCGGCAGCGGCGTGGTGCCGCGGGAAGTCGCGCCGCTGGTCTTCGCGCTGGCGGCGGTGTCGATGGCGTTGACGCCGTTGATGGAAGTGATCGGCCGGGGCGTGTCGCGGCGCATCGCGCGCCGCGACGAGGACCGGCAGGCGCAGACGATCGCCGCCGAGGCCGGGGCGCTGTCGCAGCACGTGCTGATCTGTGGCTTCGGCCGGGTCGGCCAGACCGTTGCCATGATGCTGGACTACCAGAGAGTCCCGTGGCTGGCGATCGACGGCAATGCCGATCTGGTCGAGCAGTTCGAACAGGACGGAGCGACAGTGCGTTATGGCGATGCCAGCCGGCGCGACGTGCTGGTGGCGGCCGGCGTGGGCCGCGCCCGGGCGGCGGTGATTACGCTGGACAGCTCCAAGGGGGCCGTAGCTGCCGTCGAGGCCATCAGGCACGAGGCGCCCAATCTGCCGATTTTCGCCCGCGCGCGCGACCATGCGCATGCGGTCGGCCTGACGCAGGCGGGTAATCTGCAGGCGGTCCCCGAAACGCTGGAAGCCAGCCTGCAGCTCTCCGCCCGCCTGTTGCGAGCGCTCGACGTCGACGGCGCGACCGTCGAGAGGCTGGTCGAACTGCACCGCGCCGGCGATTATGCGGCGCTGGCGAAACTGGGCGCCAGCGAGGCACAGCTGCGCGCGGCGCTGTCCGGCCAGGAGGCCGAGGCCGCGCCGCGTTCCAGGCGAGGGAGACGCTGATGCTGCTGGCGATGGTCGCCGCGACGGTTCTGGCCGGCATCTGCCTGCTGATGCATTACGAGGCGTTGCGACGCATCTCGCTGGCGTTGCCACGGATCACCTTCATGCCGCCGCGTCTGCGGCTGCTGGCGGCGATGGTTGGGATCATGGTGGCGCATACTGTGGAGATCTGGATGTTCGCGGGCGCCTTCTGGGCGCTCGAGCGCTGGATTGGCCTGGGCGGCTTCGACGCGCAGATCGCGCTGTCGAAGGATTTCGCCGAATACGTCTACTTCTCGACGGTCAGCTACACCTCGCTGGGGCTGGGCGACATCTATCCGACTGGCGGGATGCGCCTCGTCACCGGCGCGGAGGCGCTGATCGGGCTGCTGATGATCGGCTGGTCGGCTTCCTTCGCCTATCTGATGATGGTCGATCTCTGGCCGCTGCACCGCAAACACGGGCCCCGGCATTGAAGCGTCGTGCGGTTTGACCGCCGTCCGGCGCAGGCATAATTTGTCGCCATGGACACGATCGAAAACCGCCCCGTACCGGCCGCGCTGCGGCCTGTGTTCGACCGCATCGACGCCATGCGCGAGGAGCTGGTGGAGCTGACCCAGGCGCTGGTCCGCATCCCCACCGTCAACCCGCCGGGCCGCTTCTACGAGGATTGCGCGCGACTGGTCGGCGAGCGGCTGCGCGGCAAGGGTTTCGCCATCGATTACGTCAATGCCGAGGGCGAGAAGGCGCATTCGGAGAAATATCCGCGCATCAACGTCATCGCGCGGCTGGAGGGCGAGGGGTCGGGCGCCTGCGTGCACTTCAACTCGCATATCGACGTTGTCGAGGCCGGCCAGGGCTGGACCACCGACCCCTGGGGCGGCGAAATCAAGGACGGGCGCATCTACGGCCGCGGCACCTGCGACATGAAGGGCGGGCTGGCCGCCAGCATGATCGCGGTCGAGGCCATTCTGGCGGCCGGCGTGAAGTTTCCCGGCGCCTTCGAGATTTCCGGCACGGCGGACGAGGAATCGGGCGGCTGGGCCGGCGTCGGCTATCTCGCCAGGAAGGGCTATTTCGCGCCGGAGCGCGTGCAGCACGTCATCATCCCCGAGCCCTTGAACCAGGACTGCGTCTGCCTCGGGCATCGCGGCGTGTGGTGGGCCGAGGTCGAGACGTTGGGCCGGGTGGCGCATGGCTCGATGCCCTATCTCGGCGTCAACGCGATCCGCGGCATGGGCGCCTTCCTGCAGAAGGTCGAGCAGAAACTCTATCCCGAGCTCGACACGCGCACCACGGCGATGCCGGTGATCCCCGAAGGCTCGCGTCGCTCGACGCTGAACTTCAACTCGATTCATGGCGGGCAAATGGAGCCCGACAAGGAATACGACGGCGCGCCCTCGCCGGTGGTGGCCGATTCCTGCCGCCTGGTGCTGGACCGCCGCTATCTGATCGAGGAAGACCCGGTCGACGTGAAACGCGAGATCGTGGCGCTGCTCGACGAGGTCAAGCGCGAGCGCAACGACTTCCAGTACCGCATCCGCGACCTGCTGGAGTTCGCGCCCAACATGACCGAAGCGGGCGATCCCGTCGTGCGGGCGCTCGACGGCGCCATCGCCCAGGTGTTCGGCAAGCCTGCGACTCACGTCGTCTCGCCCGGCACCTACGACCAGAAGCACATCCAGCGCATCGCCCATCTGCGCAGCTGCGTCGCCTACGGGCCGGGCATTCTCGATCTGGCGCACCAGCCCGACGAATACGTCGTCATCGACGACATGATCCGCTCGGCCAAGGTGATGGCGGCGGCCTCGCTGGCGCTCAAGGGCGTGATCGCGCTCTAGCCGCCAGCACCGCTTTCCGCCCAAAGCCATGGTCCGGCCCGGTCCGCGCAACCTGATCACCGACGTCGACGGCATTCTGGTCGGCAATGCCGAGGATGCGCGCGCCGTCACCGGCGCCACCGTCGTCATCCCCGAACGGCCGGCCGTCGCCTCCGCCGACATACGCGGCGGCGGGCCGGGCACGCGCGAGACCGATCTGCTCGATCCGGCGGCGACGGTCGAGACGGTGCACGGCATCGCCTTGTCGGGCGGTTCGGCCTTCGGGCTGGCGACGGCTGACGGGGTGATGGCCTGGCTGGCGGCGCGCGGTCGCGGCTTCGACGTCGGCGGCAGCGTGGTGCCGATCGTGCCCGGCGCCATCCTGTTCGACCTCAACAACAGCGGCGACAAGAACTGGGGCGTAGAGCCGCCCTATCGCCGGCTGGGCTTCGCCGCCTGCGAGGCGGCGGCGCGCGACTTCGTGCTGGGCAATGCCGGCGCCGGTCTGGGCGCGCGGGCGGGCAACCTCAAGGGCGGCCTGGGCAGCGCCTCCTCGATCGACGATGGCGGCCTGCAGGTGGGAGCTCTGATCGCGGTCAATTCCCGCGGCTACGTCACCATGGAGGGCCAGAAGCAGTTCTGGGCCTGGCCGTTCGAGCAGGGCGACGAGTTCGGCGGGCTGGAGCCGCCGGAACGACGCGTGCCGCTGGAAGTCAGCGTCGATCGCGGCGGCGCGGCCTCGGGCACGGTGCGGGGCCACACCACGATCGGCGTGGTGGCGACCAATGCGCGCCTGAGCAAGGCCGAGGCGCGGCGCGTGGCGATCATGGCGCAGGACGGGCTGGCGCGGGCGATCCGGCCGATTCACACCAGCTTCGACGGCGATGCGCTGTTCGTGCTGGCGACCGGCGGCTGCGAACTTGCCGGCGTGCGGCCGCTGGCGCTGTCGCGGCTGGGCAGCATCGCCGCCGATTGCGTGGCGCGCGCCACCGCGCGCGGGGTGTACGAGGCGCGGTCGGCGGGCGGCATGGTGGCGTGGCGCGACCATTTCGCCGTCGGCTGAACCACTTAAGTCGTTTTCCCGGCAAGAGAATTGCCGCTTGGCGGACAGGCTGGTATCGTCCGCCCGCTGATGCGGCAGACGCCGCCTGCGCCGGGAAACGGAGACTGAATCATGAAACGCTGGATAGGAATTCTGCTGGTGGCGGCGGTAGCCGTCGTCATCGCCGTCTACTACGTGACGCGACCTGAAAAGGCCATGGAGCCGCCGCAGACGGCGCAGACCACGGCCCCGGCGCCGGCCGCCGCGCCGGCTGCCACACCGGCGCCGACGCCGCCGGCCAAGCCGGCCAAGGACAGCGTAGTGATCGGCATGTCGCTGGAGCCGCCGGTGCTCGATTCCAGCCTCAACGCCGCCGCCGCGATCCGCGAGATCACCTACCAGAACATCTACGAGAGCCTGACCCGCATCGACCGCAACGGCGCCATCGTGCCGGGCCTGGCGGAGAGCTGGACGGTGTCGCCGGACGGCAAGGAGTACGTCTTCAAGCTGCGCACCGGCGTGAAGTACCACGACGGCGAGGCTTTCGACGCGTCCGACGTGAAGTTCTCCATCGACCGGCTGATCGCGCCCGACTCCAAGGTGCCGGCCAAGAATCTCTACCGCTCGATCGACAGCGTCGAAGTGGTCGACCCGGCCACCGTCAAGATCACGATGAAGAATCCCGATGCCTTCATCCTGTTCAATCTGGGTGTCGCCGACGCCGCCCTGGTCGATCCCAAGAGCTCGCCGACCAACGGCACCAACCCGATCGGCACCGGCCCGTTCAAGTTCGTCGAGCGCAAGGAAGGCGAATCGATCACGCTTACCAAGGCCGACACCTATCGCAATCCGGATGCCATCAAGCTCAAGAACGTGACGTTCAAGTTCGTCAAGGATCCCTCGGCGCAGATCAACGCGCTGCTGGCCGGCGACGTCGACACGTTCCCGGGTTTCCAGGCGCCGGAGCTGGTGGGCCGCCTCAAGGCCGACGACCGCTTCGCCGTCGTGGTCGGCTCGACCCAGGGCGAGACGATCCTCTCGACCAACAACGGCGAAGGCAAGCCGATGGCCAAGCTCGAGGTGCGGCAGGCCATCGCCCATGCCATCAACCGCGACGAGCTGATCGCCGCCGAGTCGGGCTTCGCCCTGCCGATCGGCACGCATTTCAGTCCGGCCGACCCGGCCTATGTCGACCTGACGGGCACCTACCCGTTCAACCTCGACAAGGCCAAGGAGCTGATGAAGGCCGCCGGCTACGAGAACGGCTTCGAGGCGACGCTGAAGCTGCCGCCGGTCGGCTACGCCAAGCGGGCGGGCGAGGTGATGGTCAGCCAGCTCGGCAAGATCGGCATCAAGCTGTCGATCGTGCAGCTCGAGTGGCCGCAATGGCTGTCGGAAGTGTTCAAGGAGCGCAACTACGACTTCACCATCGTGGCGCATACCGAGGCCTACGACATCGATCGTTACGCCCGCGACGGCTACTACTGGAACTACGTCTCCGAGGAGTTCCGCAACGTCTACAAGGAGATGGTGGCGACGGTCGATCCGGCCAAGCGCACCGAGCTGCTGAAGCAGCTGCAGACCATCATCGCCAGGGACGCGGTCAACGGCTACCTGTTCCAGCTCGCCAAGATCGGCGTGTGGAACAAGAACCTGGTCGGCATGTGGGAGAATTCGCCCACGCCGTCGATCGACCTGACCGAGGTCTACTGGAAGTAGGCGCAAGACGCGGCGGCCGGGGCCATCCCCGGCCGCCTTATCCTTTTCAGGCTCCTCCCAGCGATGCTCGAGTTCATGCTGCGCCGGCTGTTCGCCGCGCTGTTCACCCTGGTGGCGGCGAGCCTGGTGGTATTCGCCGTGCTCGAGGTGCTGCCGGGCGACCCCGCGCTGGTGATGCTGGGCATGGAGGCGCAGCCCGACACGCTCGCCGCGCTGCGCCGGGAACTGGGGTTGGATCAGCCGCTCTGGGTGCGCTACTTCGCGTGGATAGGCGACATGGCGACCTTCGATCTCGGGCGCAGCCACGCCTACAAGACCGACGTCGCCACCATGCTGCTCAACCGCCTCGACGTTACCCTGCCGCTGGCAGTGCTGGCGGTCACCTTCGCCGTCTGCCTCGGCCTGCCGCTGGGCATCATGGCGGCGGCCAATCACGGCAAGGCCGGCGACTACGGCGTCATGATGTTCAGCCAGGCCGGCATCGCGGTGCCGAATTTCTGGATCGGCCTGCTGCTGGTGCTAGTGCTGTCGCTGGGCCTGCGCTGGTTTCCCGCCGGCGGCTTTCCCGGCTGGGAGAAGGATTTCTGGGGCTCGCTGCACGCGCTGGTGCTGCCGGTGATCGCGCTCGGCCTGCCCGAGGCCGCGATCCTGGCGCGCATCGCCCGCTCGGCGATGCTCGACACCATGCGCGAGGACTACGTGCGCACCGCCCGCGCCAAGGGCGTGCCCGAGCGCGGCGTGCTGTTCGGCCACGTTCTGCGCAACGCGCTGATCCCGATCATCACAATCGTCGGCCTGTTCTTCGCCTTCCAGGTCGGCGGCGCCATCATCATCGAAAGCGTTTTCTACCTGCCTGGTCTCGGCCAGCTGATCTACCAGTCGATCAACAACCGCGACCTGGTGGTGATCAAGGACGTGGTGATCCTGCTCACCGTCATGGTGCTGGCGATCAACCTGGCGATCGACATGGTCTACGCGCTGATCGATCCGCGTCCCAAGATCAAGGCCTGACGATGACGCCGGGATCGCCGCTGCACCGCGCGCTGCGCCATCGCAGCTTCCTGATCGGCGGCGTCTTGAGCCTGCTGCTGATCGTCACCGCCGTGGTTTCGCTCGTCTGGACGCCGTGGCCGGTGACCGAGATCGCCATGGCGCGCAAGCTGCAGGGTCCGTCGGCGGCGCACTGGCTTGGCACCGACCATCTCGGCCGCGACGTGCTGTCGCGAATCATATGGGGCGCGCGCAACTCGATCGCCGTCGGTCTGGTCGCCGTGACGCTGGGCATGGCGGCCGGCGTGGCGCTCGGGCTGTGGGCGGCGGCGCGGCGCGGCTGGGCCGACGAGGTGATCTCGCGCATGTCGGACCTGGTGTTCGCCTTCCCGGCCGTTCTGACGGCGATCCTGATCACCACCGTGTTCGGGCCGTCGGCGACCAACGCCATCATCGCCATCGGCATTTTCAACATTCCGGTGTTCGCGCGCGTCACCCGCGGCGCGGCACTGTCGGTCTGGGGGCGCGAGTTCATCCGCGCCGGGCTGGCGATCGGCAAGGGACCGCTGCGCATAACCTTCGACCACGTGCTGCCCAACATCTCGAGCATCCTGATCGTGCAGGCGACGATCCAGTTCGCGGTCGCGATACTGGCGGAAGCGGGATTGAGCTATCTCGGGCTCGGCATGCAGCCGCCGCTGCCGAGCTGGGGCCGCATGCTGAACGACGCGCAGACCTACATGTACGATCAGCCCTCGCTGGCCGTCTTTCCCGGCCTGGCGATCGCGCTGTCGGTGCTCGGCCTCAACCTGCTGGGCGACGGCCTGCGCGACATTCTCGACCCGCGACTGAAGGTGCTGCGGGTCGGATAGCGGCCTATTCCGGCACCGCCGGCGCCTTGCTCTGGGCGGCGCGTTCGGGCACCAGCAGCACCAGGGCCAGCGCCACCACGGTGCAGACCAGCGCCGCATACTGCACGAAACCCAGCGGCTCGCCGAGAATGAAGCCGCCCGACAGCACCGCCACCACGGGAATGATCACGGTGCTGAGCGCGGCGACGTGGGTCGGCAGCAGCCTGACGATCGAGAACCACGAGGCCATGCCGATGGCCAGCGGCACGAAGCCGACGAACAGGGTGGCGGCGATGCCGAGCAGCCCCGGCGTCTTCTCCGCCGGCACCTCGAGGATCGCCGCGCCGATCGCGATCGGCACCAGCCCGCACAGCATCTGCCAGAACAGCAGCGACACCATCGGCATGTTCCACAGGGTACGTTTCTGCACGAAGGTGCCGATGGCCCAGACGATGGCCGCCAGCAGGCCGAGGATCAGGCCGAGCGGGGCGGTGGCGAACAGCGCGAAATCCTCGACCATCAGCAGGGTGACGCCAGCGGTGCCGAAGGCCAGCGCCACCAGATGCCGCAGCCCCAGCCGCTCGCCGAGGAACAGGAAGCCGATGATTGCGGCCCAGAGCGGCATCGAGAAGGCGATGACGGCGGCGTGGCCGGAAGGGATGAGGGTGACGGCGTAGGCGGTGCAGACGTTCCAGATGGCGATGTTGAAGGCGCCGGCCCAGAACAGGCGCAGGCGCACCTGCTTGGGCACCGCCAGCGTTTCGCCGCGCAGGCGCGAGATGACCAGCATGGTCAGCACGGCGACCAGCAACGTGATGGCGCGGAACGTCCAGGGGCCGAAATCGCGCAGGGCGACGGAGACGATGATCCAGTTGAAGCCCCAAACCAAAGTCAGAACGCCCAGCAGCACCAGGGCGCGGGCGGGAATCGAACCGGCGGTCATGCGCGGGAAGGCTCGGGAAAGGGCATCGGCCGTGGATTAGATCGGAGCGCGGAGGCGGCGGCAACGCCACCGGCTTCATGGTTGCCCTGCGCACAGGTCAGGGCCGATGAAGCGCGGCGTCGAGCCGGCGGTCAGACCTGATCGCCGTCGTAGTCGAGCAGCACGCAGCCGGAGATCCGCCAGCTGCCATCCGCCTGGCGCTGCATGAAATAGAGCGCCAGCCGCGCCACCTTGTCGGGCCCTACGACATAGACCTGCTGGGTAACGACGCCGGCCGAGGCCTTGATGTCGCGGAACTCGTAGAAGCGCGGCCGATATACCGGACCGTATCCTGCCTGCACCATGCGCATGAAGGTATCGGCGCTGCCGAAATGGGTCTGCAGTTCGGGCGCGGCGTAGCTGAAGGCCTCGGCGCCGTCGTCGCGACGGAAGGCGGCGATCTGCCGGTCGATGATCGACTTGATGGCGGCGCGATCGGCCTGGGGCACCTCCTGGGCCGCGGCCGGGGCGGCGAGGAGCGCCGCGAGCAGGAAAAATCCCACGACAAGGGCGGCGAGCGAGCGCATGCGAGCCTCCTCTGGCCAGACGGATCCGTTCGGTCCGCCTGACTTCTACGATGATGCTTGATCGCGGGATGACCGCCAGCCCGGATTCACGTAGGCGGCGGGCGCAAAAAAAGCGGCCAAAGGCCGCCTGGATGCCGGTATCGCCGCGGCTTACCGCACGTAGAGGTGCACTTCGTTGGTCTGCACGTTGGTGCTGCTGGTCGAGGCCAGGCCGACGCGGGCCGGATCGACGCCCATCTGGGTCATCGAGCGCAGCACGTTTTCGGCATGGCGCTTGCTGGCGCTGGTGTTGAGCGCGACGTCGGCGGTCGAGCCGCGGGCCGGCGCCACCGCCAGCAAGTCGAAGCGGGCATCGGGCTTGCGCTGCAGCGCCTCGGCGATCGAGGCGTAGAGCGCCTGCTCGTACTGCACGCGCGGCTGGTCGAAACGCACGATGAGCAGCGGTCGGCGGCTGGCCAGGCCGGTCGCGGCCGGGCTGGGGCTGCGCACGCCCGGCGCCAGGCTGGGCGGCGGTGCGGCCGAGCTCTGCTGGAAGGTGCGGTTGGTGACCGAGGGGCCGAGCAGGCGGCCGTTCTTGACCGCGAGATTGAGCGTCACGAGGTTGTTGCGCTCGGCGGCGACGTAGGCGGTCTGGCGTGCGATGTCCTGGCTGGTCTCGCTGAGCAGCCGGTCGACCAGCACGATGGACTGGTTGATCTCGTTCTCCAGGATCTTGAGCTGGCGATGATCCTCGTCGACGGCGCCCGACACGCCGTAGGTCGCGCGCACGCTTTCCAGCAGGAAGGTGGCCTGGGAGGAGGTGCTGGAAACCGTGGTCGCCAGCGTGTTCATCTGGCTCAGATCGGCGTTGAGCCGCTCGAGCTGGGTCTGGGCCTGGTTCCAGGCGGCGACCAGCTCGGGATTGCCCGGGGTGGTGCCGGCCTGCAGGCGGGCGGAGATGCCGGCGACCAGAGAATAGTATTGCTGGGCATCCTGCGTCGCCTGCGCGCGGATCGCCTGCAATTGGTTGCTCTGCTGGGTCAGTTCGCCCATCAGCCGGACGAAATCAGCCCGCATCTGCTGCACCCGGGCGCCGACGGCGGTGCCGGTCGAGGGGCCGGAAGAGACCTGTTGCGGCTGGAAAGTTGGCGCGCTGGTGACCGACGGCGGCGCAGCGGCGCTATCGCCATCGGTGAACAACGCGTCTTGCGAGCAGGCCCCCAACGCCAATACGGCGATGAGTGCCACGACACCGGATTTTACAGTCGCCATGGGCACCCTTCGAACCTTCGGACGGCCTGCGCCGTCGTTACCTTGCGACCGTCCCCCCAAGGTGCCCGGTCGTCGTTACGGCTTGCGCCGCATCCCTCAGAAAAAACAAGGGGATGGTACTGAATGGTGCGACCCTAGACAAGCCGGATTGTGCCGTTTGCAACGCTCCCGTTGCCGCCTTGCAACAGGCTGCGCGCGGGGCTGCAAAGGCGAGTTGAGACAGTGCCTTATACGCCTCTTGCCACGGCCATGCGATTTGACTAGTTTCGCCGCCTTGCCGCCGGGTTACCCACCGGGCGCCGGCCGGCAATGCGCCCGTAGCTCAACTGGATAGAGCACCTGACTACGGATCAGGAGGTTTGGGGTTCGAATCCCTACGGGCGCGCCATTTTTCGCATTTCGCTATTTAGGCCGCATCTGATGCGGTCACTGTTTCAATAGAAGCGCGAACTCGGGATTTGGCACTCCGTGACTTGGCTCTGCCCCGTCGGCCTCCTTCCGGTCAGATCGCCTCCGGGGTGGTCTTCTACGGCGTTTTCACTGCTGGCTGGTCGAGCGAAGTGATCAGCGAGCGTTTGAGCCTCGGTCATTTCCAGTTCGATGCCGGAATCCCGGAAAACGTAGGCAGGCCCCCTTCCTTCCAGACTCCTGGGAACGACGACCCGGTCAACCTTTTCCCTGGCCAGCCATTCGGCGACGCGAAGGCCTTTGGCGCGCTCTTCGGCACGATGGACATTGGTGCGAATATTCTGCTCGTGGATGGCGCCGCTCGCCCGGTCGAGCGTGACGAAGGCGAAATAGGGAGCTTCTCCGAAATGCTGGCTGATCGTGCCAGATAGATCGGCAAGCGGTAAAGCGTATCGCAGCCTTGTCGGTGTTGGCGGCTCGAGATGCAGAAGTATCCGTTCGATCTGCGGCAGGGCCGAACGCACCGCGGCTTCGATGCGCCTAGAGGCAGCTTCCGCCCTCGCGAGATCGACGAGTCGCAAGGTTACGCCAGCCTCGACGAAGCGAAACCGCCCGGCATTGCGTCCGGTCACCCAATTGACTTCTGATACGACCGGGTCGGCCTCGATGATCCGCTTGATCTCGCCGACGCTCGTTGCGTCGAGCGATGCGTCAAGCAGAACGCGCAGGCCATCGGCCAGAAGATCCCAGCCGGTCTTGACGACGGCAATCATGATGATCAACGCGGCGATCCGGTCGAAAGGCAGCTCGAACCACGCCGACAGCAGCGCCGCAAAAGCCAGGCCCGTGGTATAGGCATGCACTCGATATTCGCGCGCATCAGCCAGAAGAGCCGGCGAGTTCGTTCGGCGGGCGACGCGCATCTCGAAGAAGCTGAAGGCGAGGGGAATGGCCATCGTCACGATCAGCGACGGAAGCATCCAACCGTCGACCCTCGGTATTTCGGCGGTCGCGGTCAAAACGCTGCTGGAAATCTCGTACGCAGTAAGGAAAATCATCATCGCGATCCCGACGGCCACAAGGTTCTCCACCTTGTAAAGGCCATAGGGAAAGGCCCTGCTCTTGCGTGCGGCGAGCTTCAGCCCTGCGACAACGGCAGCCGCCGAGGCGAGGTCAGTAATATTGTGGAGAAACTCAGCCGTAACGGCAATGCTGCCTGACGCGACGGCGATCAATCCGTGCAGCGCGGCCACAACCAGATTGACGCCGATGGAATACCAGCCCCAGCGTACGACGACGGCGAGGTTGCCGTCCGTCATCGCAACGGGCTTCTGGCTCGATCGGTCGGCTTCGGTCGGGCTATCGCGGTGGCTGGTCGGCAGTCTATCCTCCGTGGCCGGCGTTTGACGTTTGGTGGGTGGGCACCTGCGGTTCCCTATAGCATGGCGTCATGATGCTCGATCCCAAAGCCATTGCCATCCTATTACTGTCGCTGCTTTCTGTCGTGACGACCGCCATTGGCGTGATACTGGCGCTGGCGATTAGGGAGAACCGATCCGCCATTGCCGTCGGCATCGGCTTCTCGACGAGCATCATGGTCTTTGTTTCCGTTTTCGAGCTGGTCCCGGAGGCGGCGGCTAGCATCGGCCCTTTGAGGTCAGGAGCGTCCCTGGGTTTGGGCGCGGCCGTCCTGTGGGCCGCCAATCTTCTCGTGCCGCACGTCCATCTCGTTCGCGAACACGGGCAGGTCGATACTCGGCTTGTGAGATCTGTATACCTCGTGGTGATCGGATTGGTGCTCCATGATGTGCCCGAAGGTTTCGCCATGGCGAATGCCTATGTCGCCTCCTCTTCGCTTGGGTTGCTTGTCGCGCTGGCGATCGCGCTCCACAATCTGCCGGAGGAGCTGGCCATGGCCGTACCTGCCATTGCGCTGCGCGACCCACGGTTCCTGATGGGGGCGGCGGCTCTGTCCGCGCTCGCGGAACCGGCAGGCGCGATCCTGGGGCTGCTTGCCGTACAGGCAAGTCCAGGGCTGAATGGATATTTCCTGGCGTTTGCGGCAGGAGCGATGCTGTTCGTCTCGCTGCACGAACTGGTGCCGATGGCGCGACGATACGGAAAGATGGCGTGGTTCGGGGCCGGCATCGGACTTGGCATCGTCGTCCATCAACTGCTCGCCTTTGCCATCACCAGGTAGTCGCGACAGATCAGGCAAGCAATCATCCCAGGAGGCGCAAGATGACTGGTACTGAGGAACCCGAATCCATCGACTTGGAACGAGCGATGCTTAATCCGGGATCGGTGTTTGCCTCGCCCGAGGCCTTACTCGCGAACAAAGCTCTCTCGTCGCGGGAGAAGATCGAGTTGCTGCGGCGCTGGGAGTACGACGCTAGCGCTAGCGGCGTCGCCGTCGAGGAAGGCATGTCCGGCGACGAAAGCGATTTGTTGCGTCGAATCCTGCTGGCACTCGAACGCCTCGCCGAGATCGATGCGGAGAAAATCGGCCCGACCAAGCAGCACGGACTGCCGCGATCGGCTGTAAAGCCGAAATGATACACTCCCGACAGGAAGTTATCTGTCTGACGCGTAGAGGGCCATTGTCGGAGACGATCCGATAAGCATTCTGGCTGGCCGGATAGAGCCATCTGCCGTGATATCCGCGATTGTCGAGTCCTGGATCGGCTCGGAACGGTTTGATGGCGCCAGACACTGTTTTTGCTCTCATTGGCTTCGCGTTCGTGATGTCGATATCGCCCGGGCCCGGCAATTTCCTGCTGCTCGCCTCGGGGGCGAATTTCGGCTTCGCACGCTCGCTGCCTTTGGTGCTGGGCATCAGCGCCGGCTTCCTGTCGATGGTATTCGCCGTCGGCATGGGCCTTGGAACCCTGCTGCAGCGCCTGCCCGAACTCGATCTCGCCCTGCGCATCGCCTGCGGGCTTTACGTGCTGTGGCTGGCCTGGCGCATCGCCGGCAGCCGGTCGATGGGCAGCGGCGGGGCGCAGGCGCTCGGCAAGCCGATCGGCTTCCTGCAGGCGGCCCTGCTGCAGCTCGTCAATCCCAAGGCCTGGGCGGTAGCGCTGGTGGTCACCGTCTCCTACACCGATCCCAGCCGTTTCACAGCCAGCCTGCTGGCGATGATCGCCGTATTCGCGCTGGTCAACATCCCCTCGATCAGCGTCTGGGCGCTGTCGGGCGCCGGTTTGCGGCGGTTTCTCGCCGAGGGCCGGCGCATCGTCTATTTCAACGTCGCGATGGCGGCGCTGCTGGTCGCTTCGATGGCGCCGGCGCTGCTGCGCTAGAGGGTCAGGCCGATCGCACTTGTCAGGCCGCGTTGCGCAAGCCTAGGCTTGTCCGTCCCGCTTGCGTCGCGCCGGCCCCGGCGCCGCAACGAATGGCGCGGCGGGCTGGAGGACACGGCGATGGACCATCAGACGCCCGGTCTCGGCGCCAATCTCGGCGTGCGACCGCTCACCCCGGCGATCGGGGCGGTCATCGAGGGCGTCGATCTTGCCGCACCGCTGGCGCCGGAAACGATCGCCAGGCTGCGCGCGGCGCTGCTTGAGCACCATGTGCTGATCTTCGAGGATCAGAAGCTGCAGCCCGAGAGTCAGCGCGATCTCGCCGCGCGCTTTGGCGCACTGCACATCCATCCAATCTATCCGCATGTCGAGACGGTGCCGGAGATCATCATCCTCGACACCAGCGCCGAGAACCTGCCGGACAACGACAACTGGCACACCGACGTGACCTTCATCCAGACGCCGCCACTGGGCGCCATCCTTGCGGCCAAGCGAATTCCGCCCTCGGGCGGCGACACGAGCTGGGCTTCGACCATCGCCGCCTATGAGGGGCTGTCAGCGCCTTTCCGGGCGATGCTCGACGGGCTGACGGCGGTGCACGACATGACCAAATCGTTTCCGTTCGAGCGCTGGGGCGCCAACGGCAACGAGGAAAAATGGAATGCGGCGCGCCGCGCCAACCCGCCGGTGACGCATCCGGTGGTGCGGGTGCATCCGGAAAGCGGACGCAAGGGGCTGTTCGTAAACGAGGGCTTCACCACTCGTATCGTCGAATTGTCCCAGACCGAAAGCGACGCGGTGCTGGCGCATCTGTTCCGCCACGTCGCCAAGCCCGAATTCACCATGCGCTGGAAATGGAAGGAGGGCGATGTGGCGTTCTGGGACAACCGGCTGACGCAGCACTACGCGCTGGCCGACTATCTGCCCGAACGCCGCATCATGCATCGCGCCACCGTGCTGGGCGACCGGCCGTTCGGGCCGTCGTAGGGGATACGGCCTCAGCCTTCGATCATCGTCCTGATGCGGGCGGCCAGCGCCTCCATGGCGAAGGGCTTGGCGATCATGTCCATTCCCTCGCGCACGACGTTGGAGCGCAGTGCCGCCTGTTCCGCGTAGCCTGACATGAACAACACCTTCAGCCCAGGGCGGGTGCGCAGCGCATGCTCGGCGACCTGCCGGCCGTTGACCACCGGCAGGCCGACATCGGTGATCAGCAGGTCGATGCGCCGGCCGGTATCGAGCAGGTCGATGGCCGCCTGGCCGTCGGGCGCTTCCATGACGTGGTAGCCCAGCTCGTCCAGCACTTCGACGACCAGCATGCGCACAGCGGCCTCGTCCTCGACCACCAGCACGCTCTCGCCGGCGCGGGCGCGGCCGGCCGGCGCCGTGGGGAGTGCGGTGTCGGCGGCAAGGGCGCCGCGGTGGCGCGGCAGATAGAGACGGACGGTCGTGCCCTGGCCGACGGCGCTAGAAATGGAGACATGGCCGCGCGACTGGCGGGCGAAGCCATAGACCATCGACAGGCCCAGGCCGGTGCCCTGGCCGATCGGCTTGGTGGTGAAGAAGGGATCGAAGGCCCGCGCAACGAGATCCGGCGCCATGCCCGATCCTGTGTCGGCCACCGAGATCAGCACGTATTCACCCGGCGCGATCCCGCCGTCGGGCGTGGCGGCGCCGGCCCCGATAGTCGCATTCTCGGTCGAGACCGTCAGGACGCCGCCGCCCGACATGGCGTCGCGCGCGTTCAGCGCCAGGTTCAGCAGCGCGCTTTCGAGCTGGTTGGCGTCGGCTTCGGCCGTCCACAGCGCCTGATCGAACCGCAGGCGCAGTTCGTGCTGCTCGCCCAGGCTGCGGCGCAGCAGCTCCTCCATGCCGGCGACCAGCTGGTTGGCGTCGATCGGCCGGGGATCGAGCGACTGGCGGCGCGAGAAGGCGAGCAGCCGGTGGGTCAGGCCCGCGGCGCGGTGGGCCGAGGCCACCACCGGCTCGATGAAGCGCTGCACGTCGTCGTAGCGGCCGGCGGCGATGCGCCGGCCGATGACGTCGAGGCCGCCGATGATGCCGGTCAGCAGGTTGTTGAAATCGTGGGCGATGCCGCCGGTCAGCTGTCCGACCGCTTCCATCTTCTGCGCCTGGCGCAGCTGTTCCTCGGTCGTGCGCAAGGACGCCTGAGCGAGCTTCTCCGCCGTCACGTCGCGGCCGACGGCGTAGATCTGGCTGACGTCGGCGGCCGTGGTCCACGAAATCCAGCGCCACGAACCGTTCTTGTGGCGGAACCGGCTCTCGAAGCGGGGCGGGCGGCCGTGCAGAGAGAACTGCGCCCCCGGCGCGGCGCCCTCCGGCCTGTCCTCGGGATGCTCCAGCGCCGGCAGCAGGCCGCCGAGCAGCTCGGCCTCGGTCCAGCCCAGGGTGCGCTGCCAGGCGGGGTTGACGCTGATCCAGTTGCCCGCGGCGTCGACCACCAGCAGCAGATCCTGCGACACGTTCCAGATGCGATCGCGCTCGCGCGTGCGCGCCGCGACCTGGCCGGCCAGCGACTCGTTGCGCCGGCGCAGCTCCGCCTCGGCCTGCCGGGCCTCGGTGACGTCGTAGGCGACGCCGATGAAGCCGATATGCTCGCCGTTGACGCCCCAGCGCGGCTGCGACTGCGAACGAATCCAGCGCCACAGCCCGTCGCTGCGTCGGTAGCGCGCCTCCAGCGTGAAGGACCGCCGGGAGGACTCGCCGGCGATCTGCTCCTGCAGGATGCGCGGCAGGTCGTCGGGGTGCAGCAGGTGCCGCCAGTCGAACGTCAGCGCCTCTTCGTAGGAAACGCCGAGGAACTCGCAATAGGCGCGATTGGCGAAGGCGCGGCTGCCGTCGAGTTCGCTGACCCACATCGGCACCGGGGCGCTGTCGGCGATCAGGCGGAATCGCTGCTCGCTTTCCAGCAGCGCGCGTTCGGCCCGGCGCAGCTCGGTAACGTCGATATGGGCGCCGACCAGGCGTAGCGCCCTGCCGGACTCGTCGCGATCGATGTAGGCCTTGACCGCGATCCACCGCACCTGGCCGTCGCTCGGGCGCACGATGCGGTATTCCGAGTAGTAGTCGCGCACGTCGCCGGCCACGGCCTGCTTGAACTCGGCCTCGGTCCGCTCGCGGTCCTCGGGATGGATGCGGGCGACCCAGTCCTCGTGGGTTTCGTTGACGGCTTCCGGCGGCAGGCCGTGGATCACCAGATATTCCGGCGAGCGCCGGTTGCGGAAGCCGTCGCGCAGATCGACCTCGACGCCGCCGACCTTGCCGATCTGCTGCACGCGCGCCAGCTCAGCTTCGCGCTCGCGCAGCGCCTGCTCCGAGCGTTGCCGCTCGACGGCCAGCGCCGCCGTTTGGACGATCAGGCCGATAGCGTCGAGGTCGGCCGCATCGGGCGCGCGCGCTGTCGGCAGGAACAGCGCGAAGATGCCGAGGAGGCGACCGTCGGGAGTCTTGATCGGGGTCGCCCAGCCGGCTCGCAGCCCCAGTTGCAGCGCGGCCCGATTGCCATGACGCCACAACGGATCGCTTGCGATATCGGCGGAATGGACCGGCCCGGACCGCCATGCCGCGGCGGCCCAGTTGTCGGCTTCGGCGCCGACGCCGATCCCGTCCAGCATCCGTCGCAATTCGTCGGGGATACCGGGTGCTGCCGCCAACCGAAGAGCGCGGCCGGAGACTTCCTGCAGGAGGATGCCGCCGCGCGCGTCCCGGCCGGCATGGGTTTCCACGGCGATGACGAGCTGGTCCAGAATCTCGTTCAGCGACGCGCCGGCGGCGATGCGAGCCAGGATGGCGCGCTCGCTCGCCAGCAGCGCCTGCATGCGGTCACTGCCCTTGGGTCTGGCGGCGACTGTCGTTGCTTCCCCCGGGGTCGTATCCATTGCCGGTTCGATCTTGCGAGTCACGTCGCCAGGGCGGCGCATGCCGGAGGAGGTGGGCGCACACGAATCCTCAGCGCACGAAACGCCGTCGCGCCCGGCCGGTTCCCAAATTTTCGCTAGAGGCTGGGGAAAATCCGCTCGAACCGGGCCCGGCCGGACCGGCTGAAGGCGATGACCCGGCTGTCGGGCTCGCGCCGCGCCCAGCCCAGCGCCACCAGCCGCTCCAGTATCGCCGCCCCCAGCGCGCCCGCCAGATGCGAGCGCCGCTCGCTCCAGTCGAGGCAGGTGCGGCAGAGGGGGCGGCGCGTCCTCGCCAGGGCGGCGAGATCGATGCCGAATTCGGCGACGAAGTTCTCGCCGGCAGCGGTCAGGGCAAGCCGGCCGTCCGCGGAACGCAGCAGACGCCGACGGGTCAGGCTGTCGAACAGTCTTACGCCTTGGTCGCCGGCCAGATGGTCGTAGCAGACGCGGGCATGGCGCAGGGCGGGATCCTTCGGTCCGGGCTGGCGGCGGACATGGCCGACGCGCGCGGCCAGGCCCATCATGCTTTCCAGCATGGCGGCGATGTCCGGGCCGGTGAGACGGAAATAGCGATGGCGTCCCTGCTGCTCGACCGCGACCAGGCCGCCGCTCTGGAGTTTCGCGAGATGGGAGCTCGCCGTCGGCAGTGTGACGCCCGCTTCGGCGGCGAGTTCGCCCGCGCTCAGCGCCTTGCCGCCCATCAGCGCCGTCAGCATGTTGGCGCGCGCCGGATCGCCCACCAGCGAGGCGATCAGGCTGATATCCGGTCCTGTTTTCATGTCCGCCATGCTAGCAGCGTCCGGTCGAGAAAGCTTCGATGTCAATCGAAGCATCGACGCCACGCGCGTCGCTATCCTGCCTCGCATCAGAACGAGGAGCCCGCGATGACCATCACCGTCTTCATCCGTTACCAGATCGATCCAACCAAGAAGGCCGAGTTCGAGCTCTATGCGCGCAACTGGGGCCAGGCGATCCCACGCTGCGGCGCCGACCTGATCGGCTACTACGCGCCGCACGAGGGCTCCAGCACCGTGGCCTACGGCGTCTACAACATCGAGAGCCTTGCGGCATACGAGCAGTATCGCGAACGCTTGCGCAACGATTCGATCGGCCAGAAGAACTATCTCTTCGCGCAGAAGGAGAGGTTCCTGCTGCGCGAGGACCGGCTGTTCCTCAAGCTGGCCTCCGCGCCGCATGGCGATGGCGGCGCGCGATGATCGCCGTAATCTTCGAGGTCTGGCCCCGGGACGGAAAGCGCGCGCCCTATCTCGATATCGCCGCGACGCTGAAGCCGCTGCTCGAGCAGATCGACGGCTTCGTCTCGGTCGAGCGCTTCGAGAGCCTGAGCGAGCCCGGCAAGATCCTGTCGCTGTCTTTCTTCCGCGACGAGGCGGCGGTCATGGCGTGGCGCAATACGGAGAAGCACCGGATGGCGCAGCAGGCGGGCAGGGGAGGAATCTTCGCCGACTATCGGCTGCGCATAGCCTCCGTCATCCGCGACTACGGCATGGCCGAGCGCGAGCAGGCGCCGGCGGACAGCAGGGAGAGGCACGGGTAAACGCTCGCACGCCACACACTCCCCTCATCCTGAGGAGCGGCCCGTGGGGCCGCGTCTCGAAGGATTGGGGGCCAGCATCGATTGTGCAGCCTATCCTTCGCGACGCTCGCTTTCGCTCGCTCCTCAGGATGAGGGCGTATGTGAACTGAGGTAGACCGTCACTTCCCGAGCTTGTTGAACGGGATGTCCTTGTCGACGCGAACGTCGGCCGGCAGGCCCAGCACTCTTTCGGCGACGATGTTGCGCAGGATCTCGTCGGTGCCGCCGGCGATGCGGTAGCCGGCCCCGCCGATCCACTGCGCCTGGTAGGCGCCGGCGCCGGGCACGTCGCGGTCGAGAATGCCGGCCTGACCCATCAGCTCCATGCCGAAGGCGCCGGTGGCCTGCATCTTGGGCGCCGCCACGATCTTGCCGATCGAGGACTCGGGGCCGGGGGTCTGGCCCTTCGACAGCGCCGTCAGGGTGCGGAAGGTGGTGTATTTCAGGCCCTGGCTCTGGACGTACCAGTCGGCGATTTTCGCCCGCACGGCGCCGTTGCGGATCGCCGGGCCGTCCTCCAGCTCGGTCTCGCGAGCCAGTTCGAGCAACTCGTCGAAATCCATGCCCTGACGCGTGCCGACGGCCAGGCGCTCGTTCATCAGCGTGGTCAGCGCCACTTTCCAGCCGTCGCCGACCTTGCCCAGGCGCTGGCGGTCGGGGATGCGCACGTTGGTGAAGAACACCTCGTTGAAATTGGCGGTGCCCGAAATCTGCCTGATCGGCCGCACCTCGACGCCGGGGCTCTTCATGTCCAGATAGAACATGGTCAGGCCCTGGTGCTTGGGAACGTTGGGATCGGTGCGGGTGATGACGATGCCGTAGTCGCAGTAGTGCGCGCCCGAGGTCCAGACCTTCTGGCCGTTGACGATCCAGTCGTCGCCGTCGCGCTCGGCGCGGGTGCGGATGCCGGCGACATCTGAACCCGCGGCCGGCTCGGAAAAGAGCTGGCACCAGATCTCCTCGCCGTAGAGCGCGGGCTTGACGTAGCGCTGCAGCACTTCGGGCTTGGCATAGGCCATCACTGTCGGGATGCACATGCCCAGACCGATTTCGAAGAAGCCGGTCGGCACCAGGTAGTCGTCTTCCTCCTGGCTGTAGATCACCTGCTGGATCGGCGTGCCGCCCATGCCGCCATATTCCTTCGGCCAGGTGATGCGGGCATAGCCGGCCCTGGCTTTCTTCGCCTGCCATTCGCGCGCCCGGGGGAGGGCGTCGACCTCCTCCATGCGCGCGCGCGAGGCCTTGCGGTCCGCGTCCTTGCGCTTGGCGTTGGCGTCGAGCCAGGCGCGAACCTCCTTGCGGAAGGCGGCTTCTTCGGGCGTGTCGTTGAAATCCATGGTGCCGTTTCCTTCCCGTCAGGCCGCGTTCTGCTGTTCGAGGCGGCGCACCAGCTTCTCTTTCCACACGCCCGGCCCGCCGATGGCCAGCGCCAGCACGCGCGAGCGGCGATAGTGGAACTGCGTGTCGGCTTCCCAGGTGAAACCGATGCCGCCATGGGTCTGGATGCATTCGGCGGCGGCGAAATCGTAGGCCTCGGTGGCGGCGATGCGCGAGGCGGCGGCCGCGATCGGCAGGTCGGCGCCGCCGTCGGCCAGCATCATGGCCCCGTAATAGGCGTTGGAACGCGCCAGCTCCTTCTTGACGTACACGTCGGCCAGCTTGTGCTTGATCGCCTGGTATGAGCCGATCTGGCGGCCGAAGGCGTAGCGTTGCAGCGCGTAGTCGCGCGCCATGACGAGGGCCGCTTCCGAACCGCCGATCTGCTCGAAGGCGAACAGCACGGCGGCGCCGTCATAGACGTCCTGCAGGATGCTCCAGCCGTCGCCCTCGCCACCCAGCAATTCGGCCGGCGCGCCGTCGAAGACGATTTCGGCATGCTTGCGCGCGGGATCGATGGTGTGGACCGGCCGGCGACTGACGCCCTTCGCCTTCAGATCGACCAGCGCCAGCGACAATGCGCGTTCGCCCTCGCCGCCGGTATTGACCAGCACGATGGCGAGCGAGGCCGCTTCGCCGTCCGGCACCGGGTTCTTGGTGCCGCTCAGCGCGCCCTTGGAGAATTTCGCCCGCACCGTGCGCGGGCTGGCCGCGGTAGGTCCTTCCGACACGGCGATGGTACCGATCGTTTCGCCGGCGGCCAGCTGCGGCAGGTATTTCCTCTTCTGCGCCGGCGAACCGGCCTTGCGGATCGCTTCGCTGGCGAGATAGACCGACGAGGAGAACGGCACCGGCGCGCAGGCGCGGCCGAGTTCTTCCGCCACCACGCACAGCTCCAGCGCGCCCAGGCCCAGCCCGCCGAATTCCTCGGGGATCGCCGCGCCCGTCAGCCCCATCTCGACCAGGCCTCGCCACACTTCCTCGGCGTAAGGCTCGTCGCCTTCCAGCACGCGGCGCACCGTTTTGGGCGGGCACTTGTCGGCCAGGAACCGGCGCACCTGCTCCTGCAGCATTCTCTGGTCGTCGGAAAAATCGAAATTCATTATCCGTCCTGGGGTTTCGCTCCGGCGGCAGGATACAAACTGGCCCGCCGGAAGCAAACCCGCCCCGGCACCTCGATCCGCCAAGCGAAAAGCGGGCAATCTCGCCGCGCGCAGAACAGGCGGCGTTCTCACGGAAAACGACGAGGCGGCCTTCGGCGAGCGACGATCAGCTCTGTTTCGGCTTCTTCTTGTAGGCCTCGATCGCCGCCTTCAGCGCGCGTTCCTCCTTGCAGCCGAAAGTGCACAGATCGCCGAGTTTGGCGAGATGCTCCTCGGCCTTGGCGAGATCGTTCAGCATCAGATAGGCCTCGCCGATATATTCATGCGCACCGATATGCTTGGGATCGAGGGCGAGGGCCTGCTGGTAGTGCGCCAGCGAGCCGCGCGGATCGCCGGACTTGCGCGTGGCATAGCCCAGCAGATTGTGCGCTTCGGGATTGTTGGGCTCGGCGGCGGTCGCCCTCTTCAGGGCCGCGATGGCGGCCGGCCAGTCCTCCTTGGCGACGGCGGCCTTGCCGGCCTCGAAATCGGCGTTCTTCGGCTTGGCGGCGGGCGCGGGATCGGAGGTACCCATTGCCATAGAAGGTGCGGCCAGTCCCGCCCCCAGCCCGATGGCGATGGCGGCGGCGAAGCCGAAGTGACGCAGAGCGCGCATGAGGACCTCCTGTGCGAGCGGACGAAGGGAGAATACGCCATTCCCTGATACGAGACACCGCCCATTCGGGACTAATCCCGTTGGCCAAAAAATCAGCGCCGTACGCTGCCGGACTCCGGCGGCGCCGGCAGCATCGCCGCATCCTCGACCGCCCGCACGGTCAGGGCGGTGGTGCGGCCGCGCACCTCGATGTCATGCGCCGGCCATTCCGACAGGTCGACGCCGGCAAGGATCGCCAGATCGTCCGACACCACCAGTTCGCAGGAGAACTGCTTGGTCATCGGCTCGAGCCGGCTGGCGGTATTGACGCTGTCGCCAATGGCGGTAAGCGATCGCGTCGCGCCATAGCCCATCTCGCCGACGATGGCGATCCCGGCATGCAGGCCGATGCCGATGCGCAGTGGTGCGTCGAGATCGCCCGACAGGCTCTCGTTCAGCGCATCGATCGCCAGCGCCATGCGGCGGGCGGCGTCGAGCGCCTTGCGGCAGGCTGTGGGCGCGTCGCCCTTGAGCCCGAACAGCGCCATGACGCCGTCGCCGATGAACTTGTCGACATGGCCGCCGGCATCCTCGATCGCTTCGCCGACGGCCCGGAAATAGCGGTTGAGCACGAAAACGGTGTCGTAGGGCAGGCGGTGTTCGGCCAGCGAGGTGAAGCCGCGTATGTCGGCGAACAGCACGGCGATCTCGCGCTCCTGGCCGTGATGATGCGCGGCCTGCGACAGGGCTTCCTGCGCCACGGCACCCGCGGCGAGCAAGGGCGTCACGTCGTATTCGCCGGCCGGCGGATGCAGCTGGCAGGCCAGCCGGACGTTCTCCGGCGCTCCGACGCGGGCCAGCACGCGCTGCTCGGCGGCTGCGCGCGGCGGCAGCCGGTCCAGCCCGCGACCGATGCGGACGCGGCAGGTCGAGCAGCGGCCGCGACCGCCGCAGACCGAGGCATGGGGAATGCCGGCGAAGCGGCTGAACTCCAGCACGCTGGGTCCCGCCGGTCCCTGCGCCAGGCGCTGGTTGGGATAATGCAGGCGCACCAGCGCGCCGCGCCGTTCGATGGCGTTGCGCGCCTGGCGAGCGGCGAAGACGCCGGCCAGCAATGCCGCGATGCCGACCAGACTCCAGTCGATGGCGGCCAGCAGCCCCGCGACGGTCTGCTGGTCGGGGACGGGCAGGGCCTGGAACATCGCCGTCACCCAGTTCGGCTGGCGCGCCAGCTCCAGCACTTCGGCGCCGCGCTGGAAGAAGGCGACCAGCGCCAGTGCGGGCAGCAGGATCGCCACGGCGAAGGCCAGCGGACGCCATCGCGCGTAGCGTGCTTTCAGCCGCCACAGCATGTGCAGCCCGATGCAGCCATGGACCCAGACGACGAGAACCAGACCGAGTTGCTGCAGCACGCCGGGCCAGCCGTCGCTCCAGATCGAGAACAGCACGTAGGAATAGCTGGGATCGATGCCGGCGACGAGGCGGGCCACGCCGGTGCCGACGACATGAACCACGCCCAGCGGCAGGATCAGCGCGCCCAGGACCAGCTGTAGCCACTCCGTTGCGGTCAGCTGCAAGGACCGGCGACGATAGAACGACCACAGCACCAGCGCGATATGGACCACAAGGGAACCGTAGAGCAGCGCCGTGCCGGCAGCGCCGGTCCACACCGCCGAAAAAACGTCGAGCGCGCGCTCCATGGCGCGCAGCGACACGAGGCCGACGGCATGGTTGGCCAGATGGGATGTCGCGTAGACGAAAAGGACGACGCCGGACCACAGACGGAGCGAGCGCAGCAGACGTTCGCGATCGCCCTTCATGTCAGAGCAGCGCGAGCACCGCTTCGGGCGGCCGCCCGATCGCCGCGCGCTGTCCGTCGGTGACGATCGGCCGCTCGATCAGGATCGGATGCGCCCGCATCGCCTCCAGCAGCCTGGCCGGGGGCAGGCTCGCATCGCCCAGCCCCAGCTCGGCATAGACGCTTTCGCCCTTGCGCAGCATGGCGCGCGGTCCGCCCAGCATCGCCGCCAGCGCCTTCAGGGTCGCCAGCGAAGGCGGGTCCTGCAGATACTCGACGATGCGCGGTTCGACGCCCCGCTCGCGCAGCAACGCCAGGGTCTGCCGCGATTTGCTGCAACGCGGGTTGTGGTAGATCGTTAGGGACATTGACGCGCCCACGGTAGCCTGTTCTTTTGTAAACAATGACAAGGGTTTGGTCCATGAAATACACCGCAGCCTGCGCCCCAGCTGCGCCGATTTCCATCCTATTCGACAAGACGCTGCGACGGCTGCTGGCGGTTCTGATCGTCAGCGCGATCTGCATCGGATTTGCCGGCATGGCATGGGCGCAGGCGCCGGCTGCCGAGGCGCCGCCGGCCACGGTGTCGGCGGCGGAACTGGAACGGCTTGTGAAGACGCTGGAGAGCGAGCCGGAGCGGACCAAACTGGTCGAGCAGCTCAAGGCGTTGATCGCGGCGCAGCGCACGGCGCCTGCCGAAGATCCGGGACTGGGCGAAGTCGTCCTCGCCACCCTGTCGAACAGCGTCGCCCAGGTTTCCACGGCGGTGCGCGAGATCGGCGACGCGCTGCTCGACGCCCGTGGCGCCGGCGACTGGATCCGCAATGCCTTGAACGACGGCGCCAAGCGCGATCGCATCCTCGAGGGATTGTGGCGCGTTGCCGCCATGCTGGCGCTCGGCGCGCTGGCGCAGTTTCTGGTCCACCTCCTGCTGTCGCGCGTGCGCCGTACGCTGACGCATCGCCAGGGCGGCGTGGTCTGGCGTCTGGGCGCCGGGCTGCTGGCGCTGATCCTCGACGCGCTGCCCGTCGCCGCTTTCGCCGCGGCGGCCTATGGCATTCTGCCGTTCCTCGATCCCGCTCCCGACGTGCGGCTGATCGCCATCGCGCTCGCCAATGCCGCGGTCGTCAGCCAGGCGCTGATCCTGCTGTGCCGGCTGGCATTGCAGCCGCACGACCCGGCGTTGCGCGTGCTGCCGCTGTCGGACGGCACCGCGGCCTATCTCGACATATGGCTGCGCCGGTTCATCTGGCTCGGAATCTTCGGCTACGTGGCGCTGGAAGCCGGGCGCCTGCTCGGCCTGCCGCGCAGCGGCTATGTCGGCCTGCTGAGCGTGCTCGGCCTGATCATCTCCGCGTTGCTGATCATGCTTATCCTCCAGAACAGGAAGCCCGTCGCGCAATGGCTCAAGCGTCATCGCGACGGCCAGCCGGTATCGGCGCTGGCGGCATTGCGGTTTCGCGTCGCCGACACCTGGCATCTGGTCGCCATCCTCTACATCGTTGCCGTCTACGTCGTTTGGCTGCTGCGGCCCGGCGCGGGGCCGGGTTTCCTGCTGCGCGCGACGCTGTTCACGGGCGCGGCGCTGGTTGTGGGCTGGCTGCTGGAGCGCGGGCTGGACCGGCTGGTCCGGCGCTGGTTCGCCATCAGCGAGGATATCAGGGCGCGCTTTCCCGATCTGGAGGCGCGCGCCAACCGCTACCTGCCTTTCGTCCTCAGCGTCACCCGCATTGTCGTGGCGGCGCTGACGCTGCTGGCGATCCTCTTCATCTGGGGCGTCAGCTCGTTCTCGATCCTGATCGACGAACCGGGTCGGCGCATCGTGCTGTCGCTGCTGCGCATGCTGGGAGTGGTGATTGCCGGGTTCGCCCTGTGGGAACTGGGCGGCGTGGCTCTGGAGCGTCTGCTGGGCCGCGTCACCGCCAAGGGCCGCATGCCCGCGGCGCGGGTGCAGACCATGCTGCCGGTGGCCCGCTACATCTTCGGCCTGGTGCTGTGCGTGATCGGCGGGCTCATGCTGCTGTCGGAAATCGGCATCGAGATCGGGCCGCTGCTGGCCGGCGCCGGCGTGGTCGGCCTCGCCATCGGTCTTGGCGCCCAGTCGCTGGTCAAGGACCTGATCGCCGGCTTCTCGCTGATCGCCGAGGATGCGCTGGCGGTCGGCGACGTGGTCAAGATCGGTCCCAATGCCGGCCTCGTCGAGGGCCTGACCATCCGCACCATCCGTCTGCGCGGCTTCGACGGCACGGTGCAGACCATTCCGCTCGGTTCGGTCACGGTGGTCGAGAACATGACCAAGGAATTCTCCTACGCCGTCATCAACTGCGGCGTCGCTTACAAGGAGAATGTCGATCGGGTAATCGAGATTCTCAAGGAACTCGGCGCCGAAATGCAGGCCGATCCGGAGTTCGCCACCGATATTCTGGCGCCGATCGAAGTCGTCGGACTCGACGCCTTCCAGGACTCGGCGCTGCTGATCAAGGCCCGGTTCAAGACCTATCCAATCAAGCAATGGGGCGTGCTGCGCGAATTCAATCGCCGCCTGAAGGCGCGGTTCGACAAGGAGGGGATCGAGATTCCGTTCCCCTATCGCACCCTGACCCTGGGCGACGACGTGACGCGACTGCTGGCGGAGCTGGCGCGCGGGGATCGAGCGGCGCAGGCCAAGGACGTAACGCCGTCGGACCAGGGCAAGCCGCAGGCAGGCGCGCTGCCCGATCCGCAGGCGGGCTAGGGCTCGTCGAGCAGCGTCTCGGGATCGTCGGCCTCGATCACGCGCCGGGCGATGTCGTAGCCGAAGCCGGCGCGCGCCAAGGCGGCGAGGTCGCGGGTGCGGCGTTCGTCGCGCTCGGCGGCCGGCCTGTAAGGCCCCAGCCGCCGGCGTTCGGCCAGCCGCAGCGCCGCCCGCAATTCGGCGTTTGGGCCGTCATCCGAAGTTTGCGCCGGTGCCAGCTCCTCGTCGGCGGCCTCGATGGCGCTATCGATCTGGTCCGCCTCGATGCCCGCCAGACGCAGTTTGCCGCCGATCGTCCGGCGCGAGGATCCGCGACGGCGCAGCGAAATGGCCTTGCCGGCGGCATAAGCGGCGTCGTCGATCAGTTTCAGCCGCTGGAACTTCTCGACGATGCCGTCGATCGCCGCTTCGGCGCCGTCGGCTACCGCGGCTTCGGCGCGACGGGCGCGTTCGATGCGACGCAGCAGCACGCGGCGCAGATTGGCGCTGGAGGACGAGAACCGCTGCAGATAGTGCAATGCGGCGTTCTCCAGCGATTTCGCGGTGACGTTGCGAACGCGGCGTCGCGCTCCGGGACGGTCGGCATCGTCGGCCATGTCCGCAGCATGGCAGAGCTGCGCCGCAGCGTCATCCCGCGCCTTCCCAGGGCGCGGCGGCTTGGCTAAGTTCCGCGCGCCGAACGGAGGATTATTCGATCATGGACGCACCGCGGCATTTTCCCGGCATCAACTGGCGCGGCCTCTACACGCTGTGCCTGAAGGAAACGCTGCGCTTCCTCGATTCGTGGACCCAGACCATCGTCGGCCCGTCGATCACCAGCCTGCTGTTCCTCGCCGTATTCGTGCTGGCGCTGCATGGCGAGGAACGCAGCGTCGGCGATCTGCCGTTCCTGGTGTTTCTGGCGCCCGGCCTGATCGCCATGACGGTGGCGCAGAACGCCTTCGCCAACTCCTCGTTCTCCATCCTGGTGTCGAAGCTGCAGGGCAACATCGTCGACGTGCTGATGCCGCCGATCGGCGCCATCGAGCTGACGGTCGGCTACGTCTTCGGCGGCGTGGCGCGCGGCGTGGTATGCGGCCTGGCGGTGGCGGCGGGCATGGCGGTGTTCGTGCCGCTGTCGGTTTACGATCCGCTGCTGCTGGCGTTCCACGCCATATTCGGGTCGATGATGCTGTCGCTGTTCGGCGTGCTGGCCGGCATCGTGTCCGACAAGTTCGATCATATCGGCTCGATCACCAACTTCGTGGTGTCGCCGCTGGCCTTCCTGTCGGGCACGTTCTACTCGATCGCCAATCTGCCTGCTTTTTTCCAGACCGCGGCGCTGTTCAATCCGTTCTTCTACATGATCGACGGCTTCCGCTACGCCGTCACGGGCCATGCCGACGCCGCGCCGATCGTCGGCGCTGCGGTCATGTTCGCCATCGACGTGGCGATGTTCGTTCTCGTCTACCGCCTGATCCGATCCGGCTACAAGCTCAAGGCCTGAAACCGGTCGCGCGCGGTCCCGGCGTGCGCAGCGGCGCGGCCAGGTTGGCGAATTCGCACAGAAGCTTGCGGGTATCGCGCGGATCGATGATTTCCTCGACGCCGAAGGTTTCGGCGGTGCGGAAGGGCGAACGCACCTTGTTCATCCGCGCTTCGATCTCCGCCAGCAGTTTCTTGGGGTCGTCGGAGGCCGCGAGGTCCGATTTGTAGGCCGCTTCGATGCCGCCCTCCAGCGGCAGCGAACCCCAGTCGCCCGACGGCCAGGCGTAACGGAAATTGTACTTGTCCCAGTTCTGGTGCGCCGCACCGGCGACGCCGAACACCTTGCGCACGATGATCGAGCACCAGGGCGCGGTCGCCTGGTAGACGGCGGCCATGGCGCGGGCGCCGTGGCGGATCGTGGCGGCAGTTTCGGCTTCGACGCCGATGACGAAGCCCGGACAATCGACGAAATGCACGACCGGGAGATGGAAGGTCTCGGCCAGGTCGACGAATCGCGTGACCTTGTGCGCGGTCTCCGCCGTCCAGGCGGCGCCGTAGAAGAACGGATCGCCGCCCAGCACGGCCACGGGCCAGCCGTCCAGCCGCGCCAGGCCGGTGACGATCGAGCGGCCGTAGAGCCTGCCGATCTCGAAGAAGCTGTCCTTGTCGACGGTCAGCCCGATGATTTCGCGCATCTTGTAGACCTTGCGCCGGTCGCGCGGCACCAGCGACAGCAGCTTCTCCTCGCGCCGCTCCGGATCGTCGGTGACAGGGCCGCGCGGCGGCAGGTCGTAGACGGAAGCCGGCAGATAGGAGAGGAAACGTCGGGCGCGCTCGAAAGCCTCATCCTCGCTCGCCACCTCGTCGTCGACCGAGCCGTTGCGCGCGTGAATCTGTGTGCCGCCGAGCTCCTCCTTGGTCACCGGCTGGCCGAGGCGCGCCACCACCGGCGGGCCGGCGGCAAACATCTGCGAGACGTCCTTGACCATCAGTGAGTAATGCGAGGTGACCAGGCGCGCGGCGCCGAGGCCTGCGACTGAGCCCAGGCCCAGCGACACGGTCGGAACCGTCGACAGGTTGCGCACGACATGGCCCCAGGCGGGATTGCGCGGCACGTAGGTGCGGCCGGTCATTTCGTAGGTCTTTACCGAGCCGCCGCCGCCGGTGCCGTCGATCAGCCGCACGATGGGCAGGCGCACGTCATGCGCCATCTGCTCGGAGATTTCCTGCTTCTCCCAGATCGACGCATCGGCCGCCCCGCCGCGCACCGTGAAATCGTCGCCGCCCACCACCACCGGCCGGCCGTCGATGCGGCCGCGGCCGCAGACGAAGTTCGACGGGCTGAGGGAGACCAGATTGCCGTCGGCGTCGTACTCAGCCTTGCCCGCAATTGCGCCGATCTCGCGGAACGAGCCGGGATCGAGCAGCCGGTCGATGCGCTCGCGCACCGTCAGCTTGCCGCCGTCATGCTGGCGTTTGACCTTTTCCGGTCCGCCCATCTTGCGCGCGAACTCCTCGCGCCGGCGCAGTTCGTCGATCTCCGGTTGCCACGACATGTTGGCCTCGCCTCGTTCAGGTCATTCGGGTGAACGGGCGTTCATAGCGCGCCGGGCCGCGGCGCACAACAATCGGGCCGGCGGGGCTAGCGCAGCTCCATGCCGATCATGGATTCGAGTTCGGCCAGGGCCTTGTCGGGATCGTCGACCTTGATGGTGCGCATGCCCAAGGCCTTCGCCGGCTTCAGATTGATGCCGAGATCGTCGAGATAGACGCAGTCGGCGGGCTCGACGCCCAGCAGGCTGCAGGCATGCTGGTAGATGCGCGGATCGGGCTTGCGCATGCCGATCTTGCTCGATTCCACCACATGCTCGAACAGCGACATGATGGCTTCGATCTGCTTCACCCGCTCCGGCTCGCGCGCCATGCCGGGACCTTCGCCGGTCGGCATGTTGTTGGTGATGCAGGCGATCCGGTAGCGCGTGCGCACCCGGCGCAGCGCCTCGACCATGCGCGGCCGCACCTCGCCACTGATGATCTTCAGGACATGGTGCCCGGAGAGCTTGTGGCCCATTTCCCGCGCCTCGGCCTCGAAAAGCCGGGCGAAGCCGTCGAGATCGACCTCCGACCGCTCCATGCGGGCCCAGGCGTTGCTGTCGGGGTTCCGGGCATTCAACTGGCGGATAAAGTCCGGCGGCAGGCCGATTTCGCGTTCGTACCGGTTGAAGGCCTCGAACGGGCTGGAAAGGATAACCCCGCCGAAATCCCACAAAACCGCCTTGGTCATTGCGTCCCTACTCCCTACGGATAGATGCGTCTGCACCCGAATACTTCTGCATTGTGTGTGTCGATACACCCAACCTAATTTGATGCATCGACACTGCAATGGCCCGGTGCGACGGGCCCAGGAAGGCAGCAGACATGGATAAGGCGGTCAAGCCCGTAGACGGGCGCACGGCCCGGGCCGACAACACCCGCAGGCGCATCGTGTCCTCGATGATCCTGCTGATCGAAGAGGGGCATCTGCGCCCGACGGCGGCGGCGATCGCCGAACGCGCCTCGGTCTCGGTGCGCTCTGTTTTCCAGCATTTCAACGATCTCGGTGCGCTGTTCCAGGCCGCCGCCGATTCGACCATGCATCGGGTCTGGTCGCTGGTGCGGCCCATCCCGGATTCCGGAACCATGGACGAGAGGCTGCAGAGCCTGCTCGACATGCGCTGGGACATCTACGAGCACATCGCGCCGATCCGTCGCGCGGCGACCCTGATCGAGGACCAGCTGCCGATGTTCGTGGAAGGCCGCAGCCAGTTCCGCAACATGCTGCGCAGCCTGCTGGAGCGCGTCTTCGCCGCCGAGTTGGCACCGCTCGATGCCGACGCCCGGCGCGAGACGCTGGACGCCATGGTGGTGATCTGCGAGTTCGAATACATGGAAGTTCTGCGCCGGCAGATGGAACTGCCGCGACCGGCAGCGATGGCGGCCCAAAAGCGGGCGCTGGTCGCGCTATTGCGTCAGGCCGAGTGCTGATCGCGGTGTCCGCGAGAATGAGTAAGGCCCGCTTCGGCGGGCCTTTTCTTTTCAGGAGCGATGGCGGTCCTCGACGGCGCCCCATTCCTCGAATCCGACGATGCGCTTGAACTCGTCGAAACCGACGCCCTCGCCGGCCAGGGACAGCCGGCCGGCCTTGAGGTCGGCCAGCGCCCTGGCGGTCGTCTGCGCCACGCGGAAAATCACCGAGCAGGGATAGGCGATCATGCTGAAGCCCATTTTCTTCAGTTCGGCCGGCGGCAGGAGCGGCGTTTGGCCGTCCTCCAGCATGTTGGCGATCTGCGGCACCGTGCCGAAGCGCTCGCCGACGATGCGCAGCTCCTCGACCGATTGCGGTGCCTCGACGAACACGCCGTCGGCGCCAGCCTTCAGATAGCGCTCGGCGCGCCGCATCGCCTCGTCCAGCCCGAAAATCGCCCGCGCGTCGGTGCGGGCGACGAGGAACGTGTCCCTGCTGTCGCGGGCCGCGGCGGCGGCGCGCAGCTTCGCTTCCATCAGTTCGGCGGCTATCACGTCCTTGCCGGCCATGTGGCCGCAGCGCTTGGGCGCCACCTGGTCCTCGATGAAGATGGCCGAAACGCCGAGCTGCTCGTAGGTGCGGATGGTGCGGGTGACGTTCTTGACGTCGCCATAGCCGTCATCGCCGTCGACCATCACCGGCAGGTCGCAGGCGGCCATGATGTCGCGCACGCCCGCAGCCATTTCAGCCAGCCCGACGAGGCCGATATCGGGCACGCCGTGGCGGGCGCCGACCAGGGCGAAGCCGCCGATCGAATAGGCGTCGAAGCCGGCCTGCTTGACCAGCCGCGCCGTCAGCGCGTCGTGCGCCACCGGCAGCAGCAGCGGTTCGGGGCGCGAGACGAGTTCTCTCCAGGTCGGTGCGGGCATGGCGTTTTCTCTTTCGTTCAGAACATGGTGCCGGGCAGGAACAGGGCGATCTGCGGCAGCGCCATCACCAGCGCCATGCCGAGCACCATCAGGAAGAAATAGGGCGCGACGCCGCGGATGATCTCGCCCATCGGCGCATGGCTGACCGCCTTCAGCGTGAACAGGTTCATCCCGACCGGCGGCGAGATCAGCGCCAGTTCGAGGTTGATCATCAGCAGGATGCCGTACCAGACCGGATCGATCTTCAGCGCGATCAGCACCGGCAGGATTACCGGCGTGGTGATGAGGATGATCGAGATCGTCTCCAGGAACATCCCCAGCAGCATGATCAGTAGCATGACGGCGATGAGAAAGCCGGTCTGCGACAGATCATAATGCGCCACCAGTTCGACGATCTCGTTGGGAATGCGCAGTTTGGTCAGGGCATGGCCGAAGATCGCCGCCGCGGCCAGGATCAGGAACAGCATCGAGGAGGTGCGCGCCGCATCCACCGCCGAATGCCAGATATCGCGCCAGCCCAGCGAGCGATAGACGATGACGGCGATCAGCAGCGCCGCCAGCGCGCCGACGCCGGCGGCCTCGGTGGCGGTGAAAACACCGGCATACATGCCGCCCAGGATAAGCGGCGGCAGCGACAGGGCCCAGACCGAGCGCCGCAGTGCCGTGGCGACCTCGCCCAGCGTCGCCCATTCCTCGCGTCGGCCCTGGCCCCTGCGCCAGGCGTAGCCCATGCACCACAGGGCGAAGATCGCCGCCAGCATCAGGCCCGGCACCAGCCCGGCCATGAAGAGCTGGCCGATCGACGTGTCGGAAATCACGCCGTAGAGCACCATCGGCCCCGAAGGCGGAATGAGAATGCCCAGGGTGCCGCCGGCCCCGACGACGCCCAGCGCGAAGCGCGGGCTGTAGCCGTAGCGGATCATCTGCGGAATTGCCGCCGAGCCGATGGTCAACGCGGTCGCCACCGACGAGCCGGAGATGGCGGCGAAGATGGTGCAGGCGATCACGGTGGCGACGCCCAGCCCGCCGGGCAGATGTCGGGTCAGGGTATGCGTGGTGCCGAACAGATGGTCGACCACCCGCCCGCGAATCATGAACTGGGCCATCAGCGTGAAGAGCGGGATCGCCACCAGCAGATAGGTGTCGAGCTTGCCGAAGATCAGTTCGCCCAGATTGATGGCGCCGGGCTCGGCGATCATCAGCACCGCGGCGCCGAACAGGGCCAGTCCGGCGAAGACCGGCATGCCGGTCAGCAACAGGCAGACCAGCAGGACGAGCAGGATGGCGAAGGTCACGTCCGGCGCTCCGAAGGAGGCTCCGCTGGCTGCTCCGTTTCGGCCGGCGGCGCCAGATCGTCGGCGGCGAGATCGCCGCTCAGCAGCCGCGCCAGCAAGGTGACGGCGTTAAGCAGCAGAAGGGCGCCGCCCAGCGGGATCAACGACTGTACGATCCACAGCGGCGCGGCGAGATATCCGGTCGAGCGCATGTCGACCATTCTGGAGAACGCCACCGTCTCCCAGCCTTCGTCGATGAAAAGCGCCGCCGTCAGGCCGACCGCCGCCAGACCGAGTATCGCCACGGCAAAGCGACCGCGCCGGCCGAGGCGGGCGGTCATCAGGTCGATGGCGATATGCTCGCGCTTGCGCAGCGCGTCGCAGGCGCCGAGCATGACGGTGGCCACCAGGAGATAGCCCACCAGCTCGTCGAGCCATGTCTGCGGCTGGTTGAGGCCATAGCGCAGCACAACGCCGTAGACCACGAGGCAGAGCGAAGCCAGCATGGCAACGCCGGCCACGGCAATGCCGGCGTCGGAAACCAGTCGCGATAGGCGATCGGCGGCGCGCGCCGCGATGCGCGCGCCGCTTTCGGGGTTGGTCACGAGCGATGCAGGGCGATGCCGCGCATCAGAGCTTGTTGATGGCGTCGATCAGCTTGGCGCCGTCCTCCGGAGAGGCCTTGAGGAAGCCGTCCATGACCGGCTTCTGCATGGCCGCCGCCCACGCCTTCGACTCGGCCGGGGTCTGGACATGGATCTGCATGCCCTTGTTGCGCAGCTCGACGATGGCGTCCTCCGCGGTCTTTTCGGTCACCGCGATGCTGTCCTTCTCCGCCTTGGCGGCGGCGGCGGCGATGGCGTCGCGATGCTTGGGCTCGAGCTTGTTCCACCACGCCGGATTCACATAGAGATGGAAATAGACCGAGAAGTAGGGCGCCACCGTGCCGTATTTCTGCACCTCGTAGTACTTGCGACTGTAGGCGGCGGAAACGTCGGTCAGACCGGCGTCGATGATGCCGGTCTGCAGGCCGTTATAGACCTCGTCGCCCGGCAGGGCGGAAGGGGCGGCCCCGACCGCTTCGAGCGCGGCGTCGGCCAGCTTGTTGAGGCCGCGGATCTTTATGCCCTTGAAGTCGTCGGTATTGACGATCGGCTTCTTGCCCGAGGTGAAGATCGACTGGCGGGTGGTGTAGAACCAGGCAATGTTCTTCACGCCCTTGGATTCCAGCTTGCTCTCCAGCAGTTTGGCGGCCGGCGAGTTGGGGAACTTCTTCAACTTTTCCAGATCGGTGAGGAAGTACGGGATGACGGTGACGTTCATCTCCGGCACCGTGTTGCCCCACTGGAAATTGACCGACAGAGCCGATTCGATCGAGCCGCGGGCGACGGCCGGGAAGTTCTCGTTCGGCTTGTGCGCCTGGCTGGCGCCGAACACCTTGACTTCGACCTCGCCGTTACTGCGCGTCTTGACGTCGGCGGCGAAGGCTTCGACCACCTTGGCGATATGGTGCGCCGGCGGCAGCTGGTGGCTCAGGCCCATCGTTACCTTGGCCTGGGCGTGGGCAAGCTGCGGCAGCGCCAGAAGCGCGGTGGCCGCCAGGATGGCGATACGCATGGTTGTTTCTCCCGTATTGGCTTCATTTTGGAACCGGCGGAAGCCGGCATGGCCGCAGGCTAGACCGGCGCGGCCGCGCCGACAATGCGCTTGGCGAGGGGCTGACGCGCGCAATCGCAGCCTTAATTGAGCCGCGTTTCGTGCTAATGGTTGCCCTTAAAGCAGCAGCGGTAAGCAATGAAAAGAAACGTGGAAATTGGTCAGTTGTACCAGTCGGTCGGCAAGCCTTCGCTGACCTGGGAAGTCGCGAAGATCGTCGATCAGGCGGGCATTCCGCATGCGCGGCTGGTGTCGCCGGACGGGCGCGACCAGCGCCTTGTCGCCTGCTCGGTGATCGTGGATGCCGCCCGATATCGCCTCGCCCGCGATGTGGCGCCGGCACGGGATTTCGGGCCGCGCGGCAGCGACAACGCCGCCGAATAACCGGGAAATCCGCTTCAGCCGGCGAAGTGCCGGTCGCGCAACAGCCTGGCCCGCAGGCTGTTGTGCCGGCCGACCAGCATCGAGACGATCCACAGTATTCCCGCCGTCAGCACGATGGCGGGCCCCGACGGCGCGTCGAGATGGTCCGAGGCCAGCAGGCCGAGATAGCCGCTGGCGAAGGCCAGGACGCTTGCCAGGCACCATAACGGCACGATCGAGCGCACCCAGAACCGGGCTGCCACCGCCGGCAGCACCATGAGGCCGACGGCCATCAGCGTACCCAGGGCCTGAAAGCCCGCCACGGTATTCACCACCAGCAATGCGAGGAAAGCGAAATGCCAGACGGCGCCGCCGCCGCTGGCCGCAGCCATGAATTTCGGATCGAGGCATTCGATCAGCAACGGCCGGTAGATCGCCGCCATCGTTATCAGGGTCAGCGTCGCCGCCCCGGCCATCAGGCACAGCGCGGCATCGTCGACGGCCAGAATGCTGCCGAACAGCACATGCACCAGATCGACGCTGCTGCCGCCCATCGCCAGCAAGGTCACGCCGCCCGCCAGCGCCAGAAGATAGAAGCCGGCGAAGCTCGCATCCTCTTTCAAGGTCGTCGTGCGGCTGATCGCGCCCGCCAGCACCGCAACCACAAGCCCGGCAACCAGACCGCCGACGCTCATGGTCCAGAGCGACAGCCCGGACAGCAGAAACCCCACCGCCGCTCCCGGCAGAATGGCGTGGGCCATGGCGTCGGTAACCAGCGTCATGCGGCGCAGGATCAGGAAGACGCCGATCGGGCCATAGGCCAGGGCGAGCGCCAGTGTCGCCACCAGGGCCCGGCGCATGAAGGGCAGGTCGCCACCGAACGGCGCCAGAAGGAGGTCGTACGCCACGATCTACTCAGTGATGCGCGTGGGCGTGATGCTCGACCGACAGCTCGCAGGCGCCGGCGCTTTCGTCCCAGGCTTCGGAACGCCGTCTGGCGCGCGCGAGGTTTTCCGGCGTCAGGACCTGTGCCGTCGGCCCCCAGGCCACCGGCTCGCGCGCCAGCAGGAGAGTTTCCGGACAGACCCGCCGCACCAGGTCGAGATCGTGCGACACCAGCACGATACAGCGTCCTTCGCTGCGCCAGCGGCCGATCAGACCGACCAGATCGGCCGTCGTCGCCGCATCGATGGCGGCGAAAGGCTCGTCGAGCAGGATGACGCGGGCGTTCTGCACCAGAACGCGGGCGAACAAGGCGCGCTGGAATTGGCCGATCGACATGGCGTCGATCAGGCGATGCTCGAAGCCGGCAAGACCGACCAGCGCCAGCGCGTCCTGCGCCTCGCGCCGCATCGTCCGGTCGATGCCGCCGAACAGACCGGCGCGCTGCACGAAGCCGCAGCACACCAGATCGAGCACGGTGATCGGAATGGAACGGTCGATCTCGGCGTGCTGGGCGAGATAGGCGATGTCCCGCCGACGCAGCCCATCGCGGTCGAGCCGGCCGCTGGAGATCGGCTGCACGCCGGCCAGCGCCTTGAGCAGGGTCGACTTGCCGCCGCCATTGGGACCGACGATGGCGGTCAGGCTGGCCGCCGGAAAGGCGCCGCTCAGGTGATGCACGGCCGGCCGTCGCTCGTAGGCAACCACCAGGTCCTCCAGCACGATGCCGGTCCTTGGCGCGGCTGTCTGCCGGGCGCTCAAAGCCATGACAGTGCCCAGCCGACGGCCAGCCATAGCAGCGCAGCCGCGACGCCGGCCAAGGCCAGACGCTGGCCGGCAGAGGCGGCGAAGGGCGAGCCCGTTCGGGCGGCGCCCGAGGCCGGCAGGTTAGGTGGCGCTGGATGATCGTGCGGCACGGTGAACTCTCTAGTATTGCAACATTATAACCTTTCGCGGGTTTGCGTCCACCGCCGCATTGGCGAGGTTTCGGGCCTTTCCGGCGGGCTGAACGTGTGTTCAGATTTGTGCAATCAAGGAGATGAAGGGGAGGCGGCATGCCAGGCAGCATCACAAGCGGCGCGCGCACGATTTCGCAGGCGGAGATCGGCCTGCGCTCGGCTCGGGCGGCGAGCGGCCTGAAGGCCCTGGGCTTCGAGCGGGGCAATGCGGTGGCGCTGATGCTGCGCAACGACTTTCCGTTCTTCGAGGCCTCGTTCGCCTCGGCGCTGCTGGGCGGCTATGCAGTACCGGTCAACTGGCATCTGGTCGGCGACGAAGCCGGCTACATCTTTCGCGACTGCGATGCCAGGGTGATCGTCGTTCACGCCGACCTGCTGCCGCAAATCGCCAACGACATCCCATCTGGCGTCAAGGTGCTGGTTGCGCCGACGCCACCGGAAATCCAGATGGCCTATGGCCTGCCCGATACCGCCTGCCGCGTACCGGCCGGTCGCCAATCGTGGGACGATTTCGTCGCCGCGCACGAGCCGTGGACCGAACCGCCGCAGACTCCGCCCAACACCATGATCTACACCTCCGGCACGACCGGGCGCCCCAAAGGCGTGCGCCGCGAGCCGATGACGCCGGAGCAGGTCGAGGGCGTGACGCGACAGACCATGGCGATCTTCGGCATCGGTCCGGGCGTGAAATCGGTCATCACCGGGCCGATGTATCACAGCGCGCCCAATTTCTACGCGCTGCACGGCGCGCGACTGGGCGGCCAGCTCTGGCTGCAGCCGCGCTTCGATGCCGAGGAGCTGCTGCAGTGGGTCGAGAAGTACCGCATCGAGTCGCTGCACATGGTGCCGATCATGTTCGTGCGGCTCCTCAAGCTGCCCGAGGCCGTAAGGAAAAAATACGATCTGTCGTCGCTGAAGCACGTGGTGCATGCCGCGGCACCCTGTCCGCCCGATGTCAAGAAAGCGATGATCGACTGGTGGGGGCCGATCATCGTCGAATACTACGGCGCCACTGAGTCGGGCGCGGTGGTGTTCAACGACAGCCGCGACTGGCTGGAGAACCCCGGCACGGTCGGCAAGCCGCACGTGCGCTGCGAGGTCAGGATCCTCGATGCCGAGGGCAGGGAAGTGCCGACAGGCGAGATCGGCGAAGTCTACATGCGCAATCGCCTGTTCCCCGAGTTCACCTACAACAAGGCCGACGCCAAGCGGCGGGAGATCGAGCGCGACGGGCTGATCACGGCGGGCGATGTCGGCTACGTCAACGAGCGCGGCTTCCTGTTCCTGTGCGATCGCAGCAAGGACATGATCATCTCCGGCGGCGTCAACATCTACCCGGCGGAAATCGAGGCGGTTCTGCACGGCATGCCGGGCGTTCAGGATTGCGCGGTATTCGGTATCCCGGACGACGAGTACGGCGAATCGGTCGCCGCCGTCGTGGAGCCCCGCCCGGGCGCGAGCCTCACCGCGGACGAGGTGCGCGGCTACCTGCGCGAACGCATTGCGGGCTACAAGCTGCCGCGGCTTGTCGAGTTCCGGCGCGACCTGCCGCGGGAGGATTCGGGCAAGATATTCAAGCGCAAACTGCGCGATCCCTATTGGGAGAAGGCGGGCCGCAGAATCTAGGATTTTTCGCGGGTTTCCGGGCACGAGGCCCTCGGTCGCAGTTGACAATCGAGGGCGAATGCTGCATCCGTCACCCCGTCCCGGACGCGGCGGTAGGAACCATGGCGGAAAGTCCGCAGTTTCACGAGAATTTCCAGCGCGAAGAAGAAGTTAAGGGCAGCTCGAACCGCATGTTCGGGCTGGTCTTTTTCGTGGTGTTCGCGATCATTTCCCTGTGGCCGGTGCTGTTCGGAAACCCGTTGCGCTGGTGGACGGCGCCGATAGCCGGCGCGTTTCTGGTCGTGGCGCTGGTCAAGCCGGATTGGCTTGCGCCGCTGAACCGGCAGTGGACCAGGCTCGGCCTGCTGATGCACAAGGTGGTCAACCCGCTCATCATGGGCCTGCTGTTCTACGTCGCCATTACCCCGATGGGCCTGCTGTTCCGCCTGTTCGGCAAGGACCTGCTGCGGCTGAAACTCGACCGTCAGGCCGCGAGCTACTGGATCGAACGCAAGCCGCCCGGTCCTGCGCCGGACAGCATGCGTCGGCAATTCTGACGTCTGGGAGACTGCAACGATGTGGCTGTTTCGCGAGCTGTGGGAATTCATGCGGGTCAGGAAGAAGTTCTGGCTGGCGCCGATCCTGATTCTGCTGGTCGTGTTCGGCGCGCTGCTCGTGCTCGCCAAGGGCTCCGCCGTGGCGCCCTTCATCTACACGATCTTCTGATCCGCGACCGACCGGAGTCGATGCGTACATGCGCGTATTAGGCCTTTCCGCTTACTACCACGACAGCGCCGCCGCCCTCGTCGAGGACGGCCGCATCGTCGCGGCGGCGCAGGAAGAGCGTTTCACGCGCAAGAAGCACGATTCCGGCTTTCCCAAGAACGCGATCGAGTTCTGTCTCGAGGCCGGCGGCGTCGACATGAATGCGGTCGATTTCGTCGCTTTCTACGACAAGCCCTTCCTCAAGTTCGAGCGGCTGCTGGAAACATATCTGGCGTTTGCGCCGAACGGGTTCCGCTCGTTCCGCATGGCCATGCCGGTATGGCTGAAGGAAAAGCTGTACCAGAAGGTTCTGCTGCGCGACGAGATGAAGCAGTGGATCCCGGACTTCGACTGGCACAACAAGCTGCTGTTCAGCGAGCATCACCAGAGCCACGCCGCCAGCGCCTTCTATCCCTCGCCCTTCGAGGAAGCCGCCATCCTGACCATGGACGGCGTCGGCGAATGGGCGACGACATCGCTGGGCGTCGGCGCCGGCAACCGCATCGAGATGTGCAAGGAAATCCACTTTCCGCACTCGCTGGGCCTGCTCTACTCGGCTTTCACCTACTACACCGGCTTCAAGGTCAATTCCGGCGAGTACAAGGTCATGGGACTGGCGCCCTATGGCGAGCCGAAATACAAGGACCTGATCCTGGAGCGGCTGATCGACGTCAAGGAAGACGGTTCCTTCCGCCTCGACCTGTCGTACTTCGACTATTGCACCGGCCTGCGCATGACCAACAGCAGGTTCGACGATCTGTTCGGCGGTCCCGCGCGCAAGGCGGAAGAGATGCTGACGCAGCGCCACATGGACCTTGCCGCGTCCGTGCAGGCCGTCACCGAGCACGTGGTGCTTAAACTGGCCCGCTCGACCGCCCGCGACACGGGCTTGCGCAATCTCTGCCTGGCGGGCGGCGTGGCGCTGAATTGCGTCGCCAACGGCAAGATGCTGCGAGACGGCGCCTTCGACAACATCTGGGTGCAGCCGGCGGCGGGCGATGCCGGCGGCGCTCTGGGCGCCGCGCTTGCCGCCTATCACGGCTACAAGGACGGGCCACGGCACGTGAATGGCGCGCTCGATGCGATGCGCGGTTCCTATCTCGGGCCGGAGTTCGCGCAAGCCGAGATCGAGCGGCGACTGGCGGCTGCCGGGGCGAAGTTCACCGTTCTGGGCGACGATGAGACCATTGCCGCGACGGCGAAGGCGCTGGCTGAGGAAAAAGCCGTCGGCTGGTTCCAGGGGCGCATGGAGTTCGGGCCGCGGGCGCTGGGCGGTCGCTCCATCCTGGGCGATCCGCGCTCGCCCTCGATGCAGAAGACGCTGAACCTCAAGGTCAAGTACCGCGAGTCCTTCCGTCCCTTCGCGCCGTCGGTGCTGCGCGAGGACGTGGCCGACTGGTTCGAGCTGAACGGCGACAGCCCCTACATGCTGATGGTGGCCGACGTCGTCGCCGGCCGGCGCCGGCAGATGACGGCCGAGGAGCAGGCGCTGTTCGGCATCGACAAGCTCAACGTACCGCGTTCGGACATCCCGGCGGTCACGCATGTCGACTACTCGGCCCGCATCCAGACGGTGCATGCCGAGACCAACCCGCGCTATCACGCGCTGATCTCCGCCTTCAAGGCGCTGACCGGCTGCCCGGTGATCGTCAACACCAGCTTCAACGTCCGCGGCGAGCCGATCGTCTGCACGCCGGAAGACGCCTTCCGCTGCTTCATGGGCTCGGAGATCGAGGTGCTGGTGGTCGGCAACTGCTTCCTGCGCAAGGAAGATCAGGATCCGGCGCTGAAACTCGACTACAAGAACGCCTTCGAGCTCGACTGAAATGAGACGGGCCGTTCGATGGCTGGCGAGTTCCTTGGCCATCCTGGCGGTCACTGTCGGCGGGCTGGAGATCATGCTGCGGGCATTGCCCGAGCTGGTTCCGCTTTCGCTGCTCGTGCGATTCGAGCAGGGCATCCGGACCGAGATCGCTCAGGCCAGAAATTTCCCCACGGGCGATGTGATGCGCGACCTGCCGCGCCAGGACGGCGGTCCGCCGCTGCGGCTGTATCCGCCTTTCGGGCGCATCTCGACGACCCAGCAAGACACCGAGACGCCCGACCCGGCGCCTCTCGATGGCAACGGGTTCTGCAATCCGGACCACGCGCTGGCGACCGCCGAGCGTATCGACGTCGCCGCGATCGGCGATTCGTTCACGTACTGCACCGCAGTGCCGCCGCAAAATATGTGGCCTGCGCAGCTCGCGGCGCGCACCGGCCTGTCCGTCTACAACCTCGGCCGGCCCAGTTCCGGCCTCTACGAATACCTCGAGATGTACCGCGTCTTCCTGGCGACGAAATCGCCGCGCATCGTTATCATGAACGTGTACGAGGGCAACGACCTGCGTGACGCGGTTCGCTATCACGCCTACGTCGCAGACGGACGCGAGCGTTCGACGGATCAGGCCGGCCGCAGGGAGGCGAAAGCGGTACGCAACGCGATGGGACGCGTATCGTATGCCTATAATCTGATCGCGACGGGAGTGGTGTCGCTTCGCGAATCGCTGTCGAACCGCAGGAAATCGAAGGGCGAGGATCCGGAGAAGAACGTCGATTTCCGCTACACCCTGCAGTTTCCGGACGGCAAAGTTGAGTTCAATCCCGACAACAACGACCGCGACGAGGTCGTTTACGCCAGGCGGCTGGTTTCCGGCGAGCTGTCGGTTGCGATGTTCGACAAGGCGCTGGAGCGCTTTGCGGCCATGGCGCGCACCGGCGGGTTCCAGCCTCTGGTGATTTACTCGCCTTCCGCCTATACCGCCTACGGCCGAAACGTGCGTTTCGCCGATCCCGAACTCCAGGTCCTGATGCCGAAATACAGCAGCATCTTACGCAGCTACTTCGCGGCGAGCGCCGAAAGATTTGGCTACCGGTTCCTCGATCTGACGCCATTGCTGCAATCCGAGATCGAGCGCGCCGGCAAGGACCGTCTCCTTTATTTCCCGCGCAACGTGCACTACACCAGTGCCGGCAGCGCGGCGATCGCCGGCTGGCTGGCGCCGGTCGTGGGGGAAATGCTGAAATAGCGCCTCGGCGGCAGAGCGCTAAGCTGGCGTATCTGGGGAGAACGGACATGAACATCGGCAAGCCAGTGCGCCTCGTCGCAATCAATCTGGTTATCCTGGTCGGCGCCTTCCTTGCGATCCTCTTCGTCGTCTCGCTCGCCCAGGATCTCTGGCGCGTGACCGGCAAGGCCTGGCTCGACGAGGGTGACCGCCGGTACGAGAGCCCCGCCTACGAAGACGCCGAGCGCGCCCGCAGGATCCTCGAGGACCAGCAGGATACCGACTACATCTACAGGCCGTTCGTGGCGTGGCGGCAGAAGCCCATCCAGCGCGCCACCCTGCATGTCGGCGATGATGGCAACCGGCGGCACAAGGCAGGCACCGCAAACCGTCCCGACGCGCGCACGCTCGGCATGTTCGGCGGTTCGACGATGTGGGGCACCGGCGTCGACGACGACAACACGATCGCCGCCATCTTCGACCAGATCACCGATGGCTTCGTGGTCACCAATTACGGCGAGCGAGGCCACACCTCGCGGCAGAACCTGGCCGAACTGATCAACCTGATCAACACCGGACAGATGCCCAGAATCGTCGTGTTCTATTCCGGGTACAACGACGTTTGGGCGCACTGCAACTACGCGGTGACAGAGAGCCTCAACGGGCATATGGAGGAACGCAAGATCCGGTCCGCCGTCGAGGAGCGGCGCGCCGATGGCCATCTTTACCGCAACTTTGTGTTGCCTATGCTGAAACTGCTTCCGGGCGGCGGCGGCGGCAATCGCTACGCCTGCGACAGCGACCAGGCGCGCGCCGAGGCGGTCGCCGACATGATGGTCGAGACATGGAGCATGGCGCGGGATCTGGTCGAGGCCCGCGGCGGCGAGTTCCATCTCTTCCTGCAGCCGAACGCCTATGTCGGAAAGCCCAACGTATCGTACATCGATTTCGGCGGGCGGCGCGCGGGCCGCGACGAGCAGTTCGACGCGGTCTATCCGCTGGTGCAGCGGAAGCTGGCGCAACGCGAGGCACAATGGGCCCACGATCTTTCCAACGCCTTCGACGGCGACAAGCCGATCTATATCGACGACGCCCATGTGGCGGCGCCGGGCAACCGCATCATCGCCGAAGCGATGCGCGATGCGATCGCGGTTAGCGGAAGGTAGGCTGCGCTCGGGTGGAGCGGGGCGGCGCTAGTCGTCTTTCTCGATGACGATCGTGATGGTCTTGCGCAGAGCCGTGGAACCGCGCTGCGTCATTGGCCTGACCGAATGCAGCGAGTTAAAGGTCTTGACGAAGATCATGCACTGGTTGGGGCGAAACGGTATCGTTTCCACCGCCTCCATCTTGTCCCATGGCACGATCCGGTTGTTCCAGTTGAACGCGTAGGACGGGTCCGTGGCGCGATCGATCTCCAGGCCGCCGCCGAACTCCAGCGGCCATTCGTCGGCCGTGATCATGGACATGACCAGCGTGATGATCTTGCGGGGCGTATCGGTGTGCGGCGCGACTTCTCCGCCATCCGCTCGCAGGACCGAGAACTCGAATCGGGTGCGGAGCCTGCCCGGGCCGCTGGGAATCTGTCCGCGCATGATCTTGCCCAGGGCGATCTTCAGCCGCTCGCCGGACGGGGTGAAGTATTCGTCGAGGTCGAGGTCGACGTCGCGCGACACCAGAAAGGCAACCACCTGGCGGATAAACGCTTCGCTCTTGACCCAGCCGTAAAGCCGTCGCCAGGCCGGCGTCGTTTCGATGAACTTCAGATAGGTCGAACGATTGGTCTTTTCCGACAGGCTGAGCTTGTAGTCGTATTTCGGGAGCTTTCCGAACAGCTCCTCCGAGGGGAAGCTGCGCACCAGTTCGTCGTAGAAAGACGTCTCCAGCGCCGGCTGGATGACCGCCAGCGGGTAGGGAGAATAGCGGAATTCGGACCTGTCGAACTGGAGCATGCCATTCCCCTCCGATGGCTCGCGCCGCGTCCTGGCGATGGCCGGCGGCAGAATAGTAGTTTTCGCCGAACTCTCTGGCAACCGCGGTCAGCGTGGCCGAATCAGCGCCTCGACCGCTGGCGCGACCGCTTCGGCCAGTATGCGGTGGCCTTCGGCCGTCAGGTGAACGTTGGCCGGGAAAAACAGCAGAACGCCGTCCGCCGCCGCCTTGCGCATCGCCGGCGTCGCGTCGACATAGGCGTAGCCGAGCTTTTCGGCATTGTCGCGGAACCATGCGCGCTGGGCGTCGGAGTAGGCGCGCATGAGGTCGGTTATGTCCGGATCGGCGTACTCGACGGAGTCGGCATAAGCGGAATAGGCGGCCGGCACCAACACCACCAGCGGCACGAAGCCGTGTTCTTTGCCCAGCGCAACGAACTCCCGCATCGACGGCGCGAACAGGTCGGGAGCGACGCTGCCATCGGCAAGACGCTTCGCGTAGGACAGTTCAGACAGATCGGCATTGGCGATATTCATCGGCACGCGCGCGCCGCCGGCTTTCACCGAATAACGGAAATCGGGTTCGACGAACAGGCGTTTCAGTTGGCGCTCCGCCATCTCGAATCCCGCCTTGAGGAAGGAGAGCGCATAGCTGGAACCCAGAATCCCGCCTGACGACTCTTCGCTGGCGGAATCGTCGTCGTCTCTGCGCCCGGCGAGGTACTCGGCGAAGCGATGGACGTCGCGCAGGTCGTTGCCCTCCGAAATCGCCATGAGAACGATTCGCGGCTTGAGCGGCAGGCCGAAACGTCGCAGCGTCTCGAGATACTCATGCGGCCCCACGCGCGGCACCGCCATGTTGTAGGCAGACAGCCCCGTGATCGCCGCCAACGGCACATTGAAGTTCTGCTCCGCAGTGGTGCCCGCGCAGTTGGGCAGCGAACCGGCGATCACGAGCACGTCTACTTTCCCGCCCGCCGCCAGACCGGGCGGATTGCAGAATCCCAACGCGTCGGTGGTCAGCAGGTCGGTGGCGCCAGCGGCCTTGTCCGCGTCGTCGACCGGGCTGAAATAGGATTGGTTCGGCGCGTAGATAAAGAAAGTGGGGCCTTTGTCGTGGCGGTCGGCAGACGCGATCAGCCGCCGGTTCGCCTGCGTCGAGAAGCCGAGTTCGGTCGCGATCTCGCGCGCGAGAGACGGCGGAAATCGCTCCAGCAGCGCGATTCCAATCAGCGACGGGCTGATCCGCAGCGCCACTTCGGCGATCCCAAGCGTGAAGACGCAGGTAATCAGTACCACGACCGCGCGGAGAATGAGTTCGCGCATGATCGGCCTCAACGCTGGAACAGGTCGGGGAAGCTGTCGCGCAATCCGTCCAGTATCGCGCTCGAGAAGCGCTCGTTGGCCGTGGCGTTCGGATGCGCATCCGTCGGCGAAACCCAAAGCGTTTCCGGAACCAGATCCGTGACGGTCGGCAGGAGATCGACGAAGGGCGCCTGATGCGCGGCGGCCAGATCGCGAATCGCCGCGGTGACCTTGACGAACGGGTAGTCCTTGAGAATGTGCAGTTCCGGGTAGTTGACGATCATCAGCTTGATGCCGTTGCGGCGGCAGTACTCGGCCAGATCGGCGACGGCTTTCTTCGCCGCCTGCCATGCCGCCGAATCCTCGCGATAGAGATTGCTGTAGTACTCGCGCCAGTCCGCCTTGCCGAAGTAGGTCCGGGACAGCGTGTCGAACGCGCTGAGCCCGACGACGGCCGCATAGGAGCGTTCGGCCAGAAAGCTCTGCTTCTTGAGCGGCGTCGGCTCGGCGTCGTTGATGAAGTAGTTCAGGACGACGACATCGGGTTTCAGCCTGTGCCCTCTTTCGAGGAAGTAGGTGACTTCCTGCACGGTATTGTAATTGCCGACCCCGGCATTGATCACCTCGTAGCGCGGTTCGGAAAGCCCTTGGTTGAGGCGACGCTCCACAATCTTGGAGGGCGTGTCCTCGATTCGCACCCCCCAGCCGAACGTCACCGAGTCCCCCAGCATCAGCACGCGAACCTTGCCGGCCGGCTTGGTCTCGGCATATTCGCGATCGCGCAGGCCGAGGGAATTGATCGAGACCGGCACGCCCATGAACATGCCGGAAGTATTGGGCCTGTGATCGTGGCCCAGGCCGGCCACATCGGCTTCCTTCTTGATGTCCTTGGCGTATTTCCACATTTCGAGATCGAAATGCATGCCGTCATCGACGGCGATCCGACTGAATACTTCCGCCAGGCCGAACGCGACGACAACGCCGATGATAAGCGAAACCGCTACGCCAAGAATCCGGACCGCAAAGGAGGGCCTGTGGCCTTGGCGATTGCTTCTGTCTGACATTTTCTCGGAACTCTCGATTTGCCGTCTGATCCGGCCTTATCGGGCCATGCCGCAAGACCAAGCTGCGCGAGGAATGGTCCATATAGTCCGCACAACCCGCCATGTCGAGCGCAAGCTGACGGCCGAAACCCAATGGTGGGCGGGCGGCTTTTCGGGCGTTCCGATCAGGCCCACGAGCCGACGGAACCGGGGGAGATTTCCGACGGCGGGCGAGGCTGACGCAAGCTAGTTCGGATTGCGTTTGTGGAAGGCGCGTCGCCACAGCTTGTGGACGAACTTGCGCACTCCGGTGGCTTTGATCCTGCTCAGCCGTTTCGGTTCGACCCAGTACATCTGGAGTGTGCGGCGCTCTCCCGATGCCGGCGGGAAGCCGTGAAAAGAGCGTTCATTGCGGCGGAACGCAATCAGATTGCCGCGGACCGGCGGCACTTCGACATAGTAGTCGTCCATGGCGTCGAGCGACTTGTTGAGGCGAAGCTGGCCCCCAGGCTGGGTCCATTCGTCGTTGAAGTAGATCAGGACCGTGATCTTCTTCGATCGCGAATCATTGTGAATGCGCCCGTCGAGGATCGACATGTGCTTGCGGATAGTGACTTGCGTGGGGTAGGCGTCGAGGTCCATGCCGAACTTGGCGGCGAAATGCCGCCGCACTTCCGGTCCGGTCATCGCCTCCACCAGAGCCTGGAAGCGGGGGCCGCAACTCAGACCTTCGACGGGAAAATTGCCTGCCGCGGCTATTTCGGGAAAATCCTCGTTCAGGCCATTCAGCATCTCGGCCTTGACGAAGTTTTCGACGATAACGTGGTCGCAGGGTTCTTTGCGAAGGGGGGTGGCGTCGAACTTGGCGAGATCGAGCATGGACATGCGGGCAAGCCGATTATCTGGTTGTTTTTATCGTAGCCGGCTTCAACTGCGGCGGCAACAGACCGCATGTTTGTGGCGCTTGGCAAGGCGGCGCCCGTGGCCGAATATCGCCGCCCTTGCCGGTTCGAAAGAGGTTCCCTTGCTATGAAAGCTCTGCTCTGCACCCGCCTTGGGGATCCTTCCGTCCTGCAACTCGTCGAGATGGAAGCACCGCAGCCGGGGCCGGGCCAGATTGGCATCCGCGTCCGGGCGGCCGCACTCAATTTTCCCGACGTGCTGATGGTGGCGGGCGGCTATCAGCTCAAGCCGCCGCTGCCGTTCATTCCCGGCATGGAGGCCTGCGGCGAAGTGACCGCCGTGGGGACCGGGGTCGAGAGCCACTGCGTCGGCGATCGTGTCATCTTCAACAAGCGGTTTGGCTGCTTCGCCGAGCAGGTGACGGCGCCGGCCGGAGATGCGCGGCCGCTGCCGGCCGGCTGGAGCTTTGCCGAAGGCGCCGCTTTTGCGGTCGGCTACAAGACGGCCTATCACGCTCTCGTTCAGCGCGGCCATCTGAAGCCGCGCGAGGTGCTGCTGGTGCACGGCGCCGCGGGCGGCGTCGGGCTGGCGGCGGTGGAACTCGGAAAGCTGCTGGGTGCAAGGGTGATCGCCACCGGCGGCGACGACGCGCGGCTGGAAGTGGTGCGCAACCGGGGCGCCGATTTCGTCCTGAACTACCGCGACGCGCCGTTCTGGCAGACGGTCAAGGACCTGACCGACGGCCGCGGCGCGGACGTGATCTTCGATCCGGTGGGCGGCGACGTGTTCGACCAGTCGCTGAAATGCGTGGCCTGGGGGGGGCGCATCCTGATCGTCGGCTTCACCTCGGGACGCATCGCGACGCTGCCGACGAACATCGCGCTGATCAAGGGGTTCTCCGTCATCGGCGTTCGCGCCGGCGAGGCCGTACGGCGCGAGCCGGAGGTCGGTGTCGAATACAACCGGGAGCTCTGGAAGCTGGCCGGCGAGGGCCGTCTGCGGCCACACGTCTCCCACATACTGCCGCTGGAGAACTGGGTGGAGGGGATGGCGCTGCTGACCGATCGCAAGGTCGTCGGCAAGGCGGTGCTCGATATCGGCGGCGCCGTCTAAGACGCCGCCGTCAACGGCGATCCCGGCCTACTTGGCGAAGATGATCGTCACCCTGCGGTCCTGTTGCTGCTCCTCGTTCTTCTTGCCGAAGGACCAGCTGCCGAAAGCCTCGTCCGAGGCGTCGATCAGCAGGTGCTTGGCCTGCACACCGCCGGCCATCAGTTCCTTCGCAACGGCGTTGGCGCGCGCCTGGGCGAGTTTCTTGTTGTTGGCGGCGTCGCCCACCTTGTCGGCCGCGCCGATGATGCAGATCCTGGTGACGAAAAGCTGCTTGGACTGCAGCGCGACCTTCTTGAGTTCCGCCTTGTCGGCCGGGCGCACCACGGATTTACCAGTGTCGAAATGGGCGTAGAACGGCCCGGGATAGTTGGCGCCCGGCGCCCGCTGGCATTTGCCCTGCTCGACCTGCTGGCCTTGCTGAGCCGCGGCATGTTGCGACGCTGAAAGGACGATCGCCACCAGCGGCGCCGCGGCTAGAGCTGCGAGAATGCGTTTCATCCCGTTTCCCCTCCCTGGGCTTCAAATGCCCGTTACGTGGGCGCATACTGTCACGACGATGCGTTGCGCGGCAATTGGCCCGTCTGTTGCGGCGTCGCGACGAAACCGACCGGCCATCGCGCCGTGCTCGCACCAGTGGAGTTACGACCATGGCGCAGCTTAGTGAAAAATTCATCGCCGACGGTCGCAGCTTTGCCCAGACGCTGGACGGCGCCGGCATCGCCGCTTCGGCCCTGCTGTGGCTGTGGTCGGCGCGGGACAATGCTTGGCGCTATATTCTCGCCTCGCCGCTGGTCGAGGACGGCGGCGAGATGCCGGTGAAGATCGCCGCCGTGCTTGCCACCATGCCGGCGGATTTCGCCGTCAGGCGCGACAACCTCGTGCTGTTCCAGTCGCAGGATCCGGCGATTCAAACCCTGCACCGGGCGATACAGACCGGCCCCGGCATCACTGCCATGCGCATGAGCGGAAACGTCATAAACGGCGTGCGCATCGAGGACGCCTACGTCTACCGTCTCTACCGTCGCGCCGGCTGATTTGCGCTTGTCGGGCGCGCTGGCGCCTTCCAAGATGCCGTGAACAATCGTTCATAAGGCACCGGAGGAAGTCATGGCGGCAGGACGGGTCGGCGGCAAGGTGGTGATCGTGACAGGCGCGGCATCGGGCATCGGTCGGGCCACGGCCGGCCTGCTGGCCGGCGAGGGAGCGACCGTGGTCATGACGGACGTCGTCGCCGACGCGGGCGAAGCCCTGGCGAAGGAACTCGGCGGCCCGCATGTCTTTCTGCGCCACGACGTCAGCGACGAAAAGCAATGGCAGGACGTGATCGGCGAAACGCTGAAGCGATTCAAGCGGATCGACGGCCTGGTCAACAATGCCGGCGTCAGCGGACCGGTGCCGGCCAACAGCATCGAGACGGAGACGCTGGAGACCTGGCGCAAGATCAATTCGGTCAACCTCGAAGGCGTGTTTCTGGGGTGCAAGCACGCCGTGCCGGCGATTCGTGAAGCGGGCGGCGGCAGCATCGTCAACATATCTTCGCTGGCCGCCATGGTCGCGACGCATCAGATCCCCGCCTATGGCGCGGGCAAGGCCGGCGTGCGCCAGCTCAGCAAATCGGTCGCCATGCATTGCGCCTTCAGGGGCTACCGCATCCGCTGCAACTCCGTGCATCCGGGCGTCATCGTCACGCCGATGGGCGAGAGCATGTTCAAGGGCGACGAGCGCGAGAAGGCCAAGTATCTGCGCAGCATTCCGCTCAAGACTTTCGGTGAGCCGAAGGATATCGGGTATGCCGTGCTCTACCTGATTTCTGACGAATCGAAGTTCGTCACCGGCGCGGAGTTCGTCATCGACGGCGGCGCTTCGGCGATCTGACGCTGCCTATGCCGGCCTCGATCTTGGGATCAGCAGCAGGCTGATCGGCGTCAGTATGCCGCCGACCAAACAGACGAGCAGCAGCGAGGCCGGGTTGTCGCCGGCGAAACTGCCGGCGATCAACGACGCCAGCGCCCCGGCGATCAGCTGGATGAAGCCCATGAAAGCGGAGGCGGCGCCTGCGATGCGCGGGTCGACCGCCGTCGCGCCCGAGATCGACGTCGGATACACGAAGCCGTTGGCGATCGTGTAGCAGAGCATGGCCCCAACGTAGTAGTAGGGACTGTCGACGAGAACGCCGGCCGCCAGCAACGCCATGCTGGCGGCGACGGCCAAAGAGCCGTAGCGCATCATGCGGTCGAGGCTGATGAAGCGGGCGGCGCGGGCGGCGGCGAAGGTGCCGACCACGAATCCCATGGCGATGACCAGCATGGCGCTGCCGAAAGCCGAAGGGGAAATGCCGTAGCGGTAGGAAAACAGTGCCGGCGCGGCCGCCACCCAGGCGAAGAAGCACGCCGTCATCGCCGCGAGCGCCAGCGAGTTGCCGAGGAAATTGCCGTTGCTGAGCAGAGAGCGGTAGCGGCGCAGCAACTCGCGCGGCCCGGGATGGCCGGCGGCTTCGACGACCCTCGTTTCCGGCAGGCCGATCCACAGCCAGCCGAGCAGCGCGAAGCCCAGGACGACGCAGAAGCCGAAGCCGAAGCGCCAGTTGACCAGCTCCTCCCCGACGCCGCCGATCACCGGCGCCAGTGCGGGGCCGACCGACATGACCATGGCGACGAAGGCCATGGCGCGCACCGCCTCGCCGCCGGTGCGCGTGTCGCGAACGATGGCGCGCGGCACCAGCATCAGGGTGCAGGCGCCGAAGGCCTGGCCGACGCGCACCAGCACCAGAAGTTCGATGGAAGAGGCGAACAGCCCGCCGGCGCTGGCGACGATGAAGACGAGCAGGCCGATCTGCAGCGTGGCGCGCCGTCCGATGCGGTCCGACAGCGGGCCGATCAGAAGCTGGAAACCGCCGAACGCCAGCAGATAGATCGTCAGCAGAAGCTGCACGGCGCTGTAGTCGATCCGCAGCGCCGTGGCGATGCCTGGCAGCGAAGGCACGATGATGTTCAGCGCCAGCGGGCCGCCGGCGCTGATCATCGCCAGCAACGCAAGGGAGGGGCGCGGCACCGATGTTGCGCTAGAAGATCGTGTAGCCGCCGTCGACCACGAAGTTCTGCCCCGTGGTGTAGTTGGTCGCGTCCGACGCCAGGTACACCGCCAGCGGGCCGAAATCGGCGCCGACGCCGCCGCGGCGCACCGGAACGCGCGGCAGAACCTTCTCCTCGAACGGCTTGTTGTTGTGGAACAGCCGCTCGGTCATCGGCGTTTCGATCCAGCCCGGCAGGATCGAGTTGGCGGTGATCTTGTAGCGCGCCAGTTCGACGGCGATGGCGCGGATCATGGCGCACAGTGCGCCCTTGGTGGCCCCGTAATGGCTGGCGCGCGCCGCGCCCTCGATCGCGGCCGAGGACGACATCGCCACCAGCGAGCCGCCCTTGCCGCGCTCGACCATGTGCTTCGACGCTGCGCGCAGCGTATAGAACACGCCGTCGAGATTTATGCTCATCATCCGCTTCCACTCGGCGGTCGGCATCTCATGGATCGGCGCGCCGCCCTTGCCCGAAGTGCCGGCATTGGCGACGCAATTGTCGACGTGGCCCATCACCTTGACCGTCTCGGCGAAGCTCCTTTCCACCGCCGCCTCGTCGGAGACGTCGCAGCGAATCGCATGCACCTTGCCGCCGAACTGCGACAGATGCTTGAGAGCGGCGGCGTTTTTCTCCTCGTTGGTGCCCCAGATGCAAACGCCGGCGCCGGCCTGGGCCAGCGCCTCGGCCATGCCGAGCCCGATGCCGCTGTTGCCGCCGGTCACCAGGGAAACCTTGCCGGTCAGATCGAACGCCTTGTAAGCCATGGATTTCCTCCGGGAATTGGGTGAGCCTCTGGTGGCAGCAAGACGCTGCCGCGGGACATTCCCGGGCGGCATAGCAGGCGGCGAAGCGGCAGGGAAGGGGACGTGTCCAGGGGGTTCCGCATAGCGACATACAACGTCGAGAGCCTCGACGACAGCGACGTTGAGGCGTTCGAGATGCGACTTGGCGCCCTGCGCGCGATGCTGGCGCGGATCGATGCCGACATTCTGTGCCTGCAGGAGGTCGATGCCCAGCCACGCAACCGCTCGCCGCGCACGCCCCGCGCCTTGCTGCGGCTGATCGATGGCACGGGCTACGCCGGCTTCCACCTCGCCTGCAGCGAAGCGCAGCCCGGGCACGGCCCGATGGACAGGCACAATCTCGCCGTGCTGTCGCGCTTTGCCATCCTGCAGCAGCGCTCCCTGCGCCATGCGCTGGTGCCGCCGCCCGTCCATGGTCTGCCGGTCGAAGCCGGCGTTGCGGTCGGCAAGCCGCCGCCGGGCGCCGCCGCCTGGGACCGGCCGATCCAGCATGTTTCGGTGCAGCTTCCCGACGGCCGCCGCATCGAGATCGTCAATCTCCATCTGCGCGCCCCGATGGCCAACCACATCAAGGGCGGCACGCTGGCGCCGCAGGTCTGGCGCGGCACCCGCGACTGGGCGGAAGGCTTCTACGTCTCCGCCCTCAAGCGCATCGGCCAGGCGCTGGAGGCGCGATTGCTCGTCGAAAGCCTGTTCGATGACGATCCGCGGGCCCTGATCGCCGTCGCCGGAGACTTCAACGCCGAGAGCCTGGAAATGCCGATGCGCCTGCTGCGCGCCGACGTGGTCGATACCGGCAACGAGTTGCTGGCCGCGCGGCGGCTCGAACCGGCCGAGGCGCTGGTGCCGGCCGAGCGGCGCTACACGGTGCGCTACGGCGCGCGTCGCGCGATGGTCGACCACCTGCTGCTCTCACCGCGCCTGCACGGCGGGCTGCGTCAGACGTCGATCCTGAACGACGATCTGCCGGACGAGGAAACGGCCGCGCGGCTGGATCAGCCGGCGGCCGCTTCGTTCCATGCGCCTCTGGTGGCGCGGTTCGAGATCTAGCCGCGCCAGCTCGGGCCGGCCGGCACGTCGACCAGCACGATCTCGGTCTGCTCGTCGGCCTTGATCGTCAAGGCCTCCTCGCCGCTGACCGCCGCGCCGTCGCGCGCGCCGAGCTTCGTACCGTTGACCTCGGCGCTGCCGCGGGCCAGAACGAGATAGGCCTGCCGGTCATTGCCCATCCTGTGCACGACGCTCTCGCCCGGCTCCAGGGTGGCGGCATAGACCGCGGCGTCCTGGTAGAGGGGGATCGCCTTCTCGTCGCCCTTGCGGCCCGAAGCCAGGGGCTGCAGCTTGCGGCTGCGCTCGGAGGCCGGGAACTCCAGCGTCTCCCAGCGTGGCTTGACGCCCTGCCGATCCGGCGCGATCCAGATCTGGAACAACTCGGTTTCCTCGTCCTCGAGATTGTGCTCGGCATGAACGATCCCGGTGCCCGCACTCATCACCTGAATCTGCCCGGCCCCGGTCTTGCCCTTGTTGCCGAGGCTGTCCTGGTGGCTGATCGCGCCCTTCATCACGTAAGTGATGATCTCCATGTCGCGATGCGGATGCGGATCGAAGCCGGTGCCGGCGCGGATGCGGTCGTTGTTCCACACCAGCAGCGGGCCCTGGCCCATGCGGCGCGGATCGTGATAGCCGGAGAAGGAGAAATGGTAGCGCGCGTTGAGCCACTCGTTGTCGAAGCGGCCGAGCTTGCTGTAGGGGCGAAGATCGATCATGGCTGGTACTCCGGCGTTTCGAATTGACGCCAGATATAGAGCGTTCCTGTTGCAACGCAATGTCCCCGCACGGCGCTGGGATACACGGCAGCGATGCGCGCGCGCCGATGACCCGCGGGTGATCCGGTTTCCGACGAGAAATCCGACCGGTCAGCGGCCTTCGCGATACCAGGCGGCGCCCAGCCCGAAGACCAGCAGGAAAGCCAGCAGCAGCGCCGGCATCAGCGGGTATTCGCGCACGCCCGTTACGTTGAAGGCCTCGCGCCGCTGCAGGCCGAGCCAGTCGCGGCCCGCAGTCGGCCGGCCCTCGCGGACCATGCGCAACTCGGGATCGGCGACATCCGACAGCCAGACGAAGCCGCCATTGTTCGCCTCCATTAGCGGCTCCAGACGGGCCGAAGTGGCGCGCACGTCGGCGAATTCGACCGGGTTGGCGCTGCCGACGGCGGCGACGGCCTGCACGCGGCCGTCGTCGAAGCGATAGACGCCTGGCCGATCGACCACGACGCTGGTGCCGCCGCGCCCAGGAGCGATCTCGTTGAGCGCCAGGATGCGAGTGTTGCCGTCCGGACCGGTCATCGACACAGGGTCGAACGTCTCCTCCAGCGTGCGGCGCAGGATCTCGATGCGGTTGCCGCGCACGGCGGTGCGCATCGATTCCTCTTCCAGATCCGGCTCCTTCATCAGCCAGTGGGCCAGTCGGCGCACCAGCTCGGCCTGCGGGCCGCCGCCGTCGACGCCGCGATTCCACAGCCACAGATGGTCGGACAGCAGCTGGCCGACGCGGCCCTCGCCGACGCGATTGACGACCAGCAGCGGCTGGTCCTCGCTGCCGCGCATCAGCACCTCGCCGCGCGCGACGCTGCTGGTGACCAGGCGGAACCAGCGGCCCCATTCCGGGTCGTCGAGGCCCCCGCCGGCGCCTGGCAGGCCGGCGGTGATCGGATGGCGCTGGCCGATATCGGACAGGCGCGGGCGGAAACCGCCTTCGTTGACGCGGCCGGTGGGCGAGGCGGGCAGCACCGCGCCCAGCGGCGAGCGGTAGAGCGAGCGCTGCGTGGCGTACACCGGTCCGACGCCGATCAGCAGCGCGCCGCCGTTCTGCACGTAGCGCGAAATGTTGCGGAAATAGTCGGCGGTGATGATCGAGCCCGTCTCGTAGCGATCGAAGATGATGAGGTTGAACTCGTTGAGCTTTTCCTCGAACAGCTCGTTCATCGGAAACACGATCAGCGACAGTTCGCGCACCGGCGTGAAATCGTCCTTGGCCGGGGTGCGCAGGATGGTGAAATGCACCAGATCGACGGCCGGATCGGATTTCAGCAGGTTGCGCCAGGCGCGCTCGCCCTGATAGGGCTCGCCCGAGACCAGCAGCACGCGCAGCCGGTCCCGCACGCCGGAGACGGTGAACAGCGCCCGGTTGTTCTCCAGCGTCAGTTCCTGCGTGCCGGGGCCGACCGTAACCTCGACGACGTTGTCGCCGGCATGCTGCACGGGCACCGGCACCTCGATCGGCTGTCCGATGCGGCCGGAGACGGAGAACGGCGACTGGCCCTCGACGGATACCAGCAGCGCCACCGGCTCGCCGGTCGCGGCCTCGTCGTCGACCTTGATGCGGGCGGTGACGCTCTTGCCGACGACGCCGAAGCGCGGCGCCTCGTCGATCACCAGCCGGCGGTCGATCTCGCCGCGGCGGCCGGTCAGGATGGCGTGGACCGGCGCGCCCAGTTGCGCCGCCTCGGCGGCATCGGGCGCGTCATGCACCTGCCCGTCGGTCAGCAGCACGACGCCGGCAAGCCGGTCGCGCGGCACGTCGGCCAGCGCATCGTTCATGGTTTCGATCAGCCGCGTGCCGTTGCGTTCCGTGCCGGCGCCCGACGGGGGGAGCACGACTTCGCGCAGTTCGAGATTGTCGATGCCGGCCAGGCGGGCCGACAGCGCCGCCCGCGCCGCCGCCATCTGCTGCGGTCGTTGCGCCAGCGTCTGGCTCTCGGACTGGTCGACCACGACGACGCCGATATCGGGCAGGAAACGACGTTCCTCCTCGACGAGGATCGGATTGGCCAGCTCCGCCAGCACGGCGGCCAGCACCAGCGCCCGCCACCAAAGACCGCGCGCCCGCGCCCGCAGCGACAGCAGCAGCAGGACCAGCGCCACGGCGCCGAACGCGCCCAGCGCCACCCAGGGGATCATCGGGTCGAAGGCGATGCTGGCGGCCGAACCGGTCATCGCACAAGCCTCTCGAGGATCTTGGGCAGATGCACCTGGTCGTCCTTGTAGTTGCCGGTCAGCGCGTACATCACGATGTTGACGCCGAAGCGGTAGGCGAGTTCGCGCTGATTGTTGCCGCCGGGCGCCACCGGCAGCATCGGATCGCCGAAACTGTTGATCGCCCAGGCGCCGGCCCAGTCGTTGCCGCCGATCACCAGCGAGGAAACGCCGTCGTTGACGCGCCCGTCGCCGGCCTCAAGCCACAGCGAGCCGCCGGCCCAGCGGCCGGGAAAGTCGGACAGCAGGTAGAACGACTTGCCGATGACGTGGTCCTTGGGCATCGCCACCAGCGGCGGGATCTCGATGCCGGACAGCAGTCGCCGCAATTCGCGCGTGCCGCTGCCGATGCCGGTGCGGCCGCCGGTCAGATGCGCATCGCGCGTGTCGAACAGGATGATGCCGCCCTGCTTGAGGAAACGGTCGACCGCCGCAATGCCGGCGCGCGACAGGCTGGGCTGTTCGGCGGTGACCGGCCAGTAGATGAAGGGAAACAGGCGCAGCTCGTCGGATTCGGGGTCGATGCCGATCGGCTCGGCCGGCTCGACCGAAGTGCGCTGGCGCAGCACGTTGCCTAGTCCCGCCAGTCCGGCGCGGGAGACCTGGTCGACCTCGTTGTTGCCGGTGACGACATAGGCCAGCCGCGTTTCCAGCGTGGCGCGCAGATAGAGCTCGTCCGACACTGCCGCGCCGCTCGGCTGGGCGCGCGCGTCGATCGGCATCGACAGGCCCAGCCCGCCGCCCAGAATCGCAACGGCCAGCAGCGCCGCCGGGGCGCGCCGCAATCTCGTCGCCGCGGGCAGCAGGCCGCGCAGCCACAAGGCGATGAACATGTCGGCCAGCAGCAGGATCAGGGCGGCGACCAGCACGAAGGGCACGAGATCGATTTCGCTTTGCGCCTCGATCAGTCCCAGCGTAGCGCCGCCGGGAACGCCGGTCAGCGCCGCCAGGGTGCCGATCCGGTCGCCGAGATTGAACGCCTGTTGCGCGCCTTCCTCGCCGTAGAGGCCGGGCGGCGTCGCCGGCGCGGGCACGAACTTCGCCGCCTGGTCAGGCAATATGGGACGCACGCCGACCGGCGGATCGCCCAGCCGGCCGAATCCGTCGAACACGCGATAGGGACGCAGCGCCTGATCGAACGTGCCGCCGGCGACGCCGCGCGACAGCGCCACCAGCCGCTGCAGCATTTCGACGAACAGGCCCGAGAGCGGCAGGTTGTTCCAGGTCGTGTTCGCCGAGCTGTGGAAGAGCACCAGCCAGCCCTCGCCGCGACGCTCGGCCGTCACCAGCGGCGTGCCGTCGCTCAGCCGCGCCCAGGTGCGGTCGCTCAGTTCGGCGTTGGGCTCGGCCAGCACCTGCTGGCTGATGCGCACGTCCTGGGGAATTCCCAGGCCGGCGAACGGGCTCTTGTCGCTGAACTCCGCCAGCGTCGCGGGCTCGCCCCAGGCGATGGCGCCGCCCAGCGCCCGTTCGCCCGCCCGCAGGCGTACCGGGATCAGCCCGTCATCCGGCGCGTTGGCCAGGCGCGGCCCGGCAAAGCGCACCAGAACGCCGCCGGCGGCGACCCATTGCGCCAGCGCCTCGCTGTCGGCGGCGCTGGGTGCGGCGTTGTCGGGCAGCAAGACGACCGCGAGCTTCTCCTGGAGCAACTTGCCGATATCGCCGACCGACAGGGCGGCGAAAGGCGCCAGGGCGCGGTCGAGATAGTAGACCTCGTTCAGCAGCGGTGTGCCGGTCTCGCTGGGCGGCTCGCCGACAATACCGACGGGACGGCGCCGGAAGCGCTCGTCGAGCAGGACGGCGCTTCCGGCCCCGCCCTGGCGTTCGACGTCGAGGCGGACGACGCGGTTGCGCAGTTCGTTCGGCACGGAGAATTGCGTCTGCGCCTGGGCGGCGCCGGCCGCGAACTCCATCTCCATTCGCGCCAGCGCCCGGCCCTGCTCGTCGCTGGCCTGCACGGCGATGCGACGCGGCTGGTCGGCGGGCGGACGGGCGGCGCGCAGCACCAGTTCGCCGCCCTGAACGGAAGGGGGAAGCAGGGCGATGGGCGACACCCCGCCTTCGGGCAGCAGCAATTGCAAGGCGCCGATCGCCGTCAGCCGGTCGGCCAACGCAGAAGTGGCGGGGCCGTCCAGCCCGTCGCTGACCCAGACCACGGTAGCATCGGTGCCGTAGGGCGTCGCATCGAGGCTGCGCGCCAGCGCCGCCCGGTCGGTCGGCCAGGGCTTGGGTTGGAGCGCGCCGATCAGGGCGCGGGCGTCCGCCGGCCGCATCAGACCGCGTGGCAGCGGCTGCTCGTCGATCGCCGGCGGCGCGGTGGTGACGATCGCGACCGACCGGCCGGCGCGCTCGGCCTTGTCGATGAGGTTGCCGATATGCTGCTGGCGCTGGCGCCAGCCCGGCGCGGCCGCCCAGCCGTCGTCGATCACCACGACCAGCGGCCCGCTGCCTTCGATCTCGCCGGCGGGATTGAGCAGCGGCTGCGCCAGGGCGGCGATCATCAGCGATACCAGCAGCAGGCGCAGTATGGCCAGCCACAGCGGCAGGCGGCGCGGCGTCTCCTCGTCCGGTTTCAGCCCGAGCAGCAGTCTGATGGCCGGAAAGCGCACGAGTTTCGGCGCCGGCGGCATCAGCCGCAGCAGCCACCAGATGACCGGCAGCGTGATCGCCAGCGCCAGCATCCAGGGTGCCGCGAAGGCGAGGGAACCGAGCGTGAACATGGCCTACCTCGCCGCCGCCAGGCGCGGCTGCGCCATGGCGAGATAGAGCGACAGCAGCAGCGTCTGCGGCGCGTGATCGGTGCGGTGCTGGTGCAGGGTCCAGCCGGAAGACGCGGCGATCCGCGCCAGACCCTCGCGTTGCGCCGTCAGCCGCTGGGCGTAGGCGGTGCGGACCGCTTCGACCCGGCGGATCAGATGCGTACCCTCGCCCTCAAGGCCGGAGAAGCGCACATGGCCGCTGAACGGCAGCTCTTCCTCGGCAGGGTCGAGCACCTGGACCAGATGGCCGAACACGCCCATGCCAGCGTAGTAGCGCACCAGGTTCTCGATCTCGTCGAGCGGCGCCAGGAAATCGCTGAACCAGACGACATGGCCGTAGGCCGGCAGCGCCATGCGGCGCGGCAGGCTGGGCGAATCGGCATCGTCGTGACGGCGTTCGATCTGCAGGGTCGCCGCCAGCCGCCGCAGCACGGCGCGGCCGGTGACGGGACGCTCGCCGGTGCCGAGCTGGGCGATGCGCTCGCCGCCATTGACCAGAAGCCCGCCCAGCGCCAGCAGCGCCAGCTCGGCACGCTCGGCTTTCTGCGGCAGGGCATCGGCCGAGGACCAGCGCATCGATGGCGAGGCATCGCGCCACAGCCACACCGAGGCGGCCGCCTCCCACTCGGTCTCGCGCACGAACACGGCCCGGTTCTTGGCCGACTGGCGCCAGTCGATGCGGCTGGTGGCATCGCCAGGCTGATAGCGGCGGAACTGCCAGAAGCTGTCGCCCTGGCCAACCCGGCGACGGCCGTGCACGCCCTGGATCACGGTCAGCGCGACGCGATCGGCGGCGACCAGCAGCGCCGGCAGCGCGGCGCCTGCCGCCATGGCCTGTCCGAAGAGCGTTCTGTCCGTCGATACCATCCGCGCTGTGCTTTCCGCCGGTCAGAGCAGCGGTTCGCGCAGCTTGTCGATGACGTTGTTGACCGTCACCCCGTCGGCTCGGGCGGCGAAGGTCAGTGCCATGCGATGACGCAGGATCGGTCCCGCCAGAGCCACCACGTCGTCGATCGAAGGCGCCAGCCTGCCGTCGAGCACGGCACGGGCGCGCGCGGCCAGCATCAGCGCCTGGCTGGCGCGCGGGCCAGGTCCCCAGGCGACGTTGCGGCGCACGATATCCATCTTGCTGTCGTCGGGACGCCCGGCCCGGACCATGGTGAGAATCGCATCGACGACTTTTTCGCCGACCGGGACGCGGCGGATCAGCGACTGGGCGCGGATCAGCTCTGCGGCGTCGAGCACCGGATCGGCCTTGGGCTGGGCCGCGCCGGTGGTGGCGATCATCATCTTCCGTTCGGCATCCTGGTCGGGATAGTCGACGTCGACCTGCAGCAGAAACCGGTCGAGCTGCGCTTCGGGCAGCGGATAGGTTCCTTCCTGCTCCAGCGGGTTCTGCGTCGCCAGCACATGGAACGGCCGCGGCAACTCGTGGCGCTGGCCGGCGACGGAGACCTGGTATTCCTGCATCGACTGCAGCAGCGCCGACTGCGTGCGCGGGCTGGCGCGGTTGATTTCGTCGGCCATCAGAAGCTGGCAGAACACCGGCCCGCGAATGAAGCGGAAACTGCGGGCGCCGCCATCGCTTTCTTCCAGCACTTCCGAGCCGAGAATATCGGCCGGCATCAGGTCGGGCGTGAACTGCACGCGCTTGGCGTCGAGGCCGAGCACGACGCCCAGCGTTTCGACAAGGCGGGTCTTGGCCAGGCCGGGCACGCCGATCAGCAGAACATGGCCGCCGGCCAGCAGCGTGATGAGGGTCTGGTCGATGACCTCGCGCTGGCCGTAGATGACCTTGGCGATGCTGTCGCGCACGACCGCGAGCCGCGGGCCAAGGGCCTCGATCTCGCCAAGCAGCGCATGCGCATCGTCGGCGCCCGCCAGGGCAGGGGCGGCGACGGAAGAGGATCCGGAATTCACCACGCTTGAGGCTCCGCTGGGATTCGCTGGATTTGGTCGCCGTATGCCGCCCGCGATCCGTTCGGCGGCAGCCGGTTGGCAGGGGTCGTCACTTTCGGAAGCCAAGCGCCACTACGGCATTCGGATCGCCGATCATGCTGCACTGCAAAAACATTATCGGACGATTCCCTTTGGTGGTAAACCGCTGCGTTATCCCCTGGACGGTCGATGGGGAATGTGGCGGAGGCATGGCATGAGGCGCGGCGACATAGAACGACGGCTGGCGGTCTACCGCCCCGGCGAGCCGCGGTCGTCCATTCGCCAGCGCGGCGACCACGAACTGAACAAGGATGGCGCCCCTCCGGCCAAACTGCGGCCGGCCTCGGTGCTGGTGCCGCTGGTTGAACGCGAACCGGGTCTCACGGTGCTGCTGACCCAGCGCACGACGAATCTGCCGAGCCATGGCGGCCAGATCAGCTTCCCTGGCGGCCGCCAGCAGCCGGAAGACGTCGACGTCATCGCCACCGCCCTGCGCGAGACCGAGGAGGAGGTCGGGCTGACTGCAGATCGCATTACGGTGATCGGCTCGCTGGATACCTACATCACCGGCACCGGTTTCCTTGTCACGCCCATCGTCGGAATGGTTACGCCGCCATTCGAACTGCGTCCCGATCCGGGCGAGGTCGCCGACGTCTTCGAGGTGCCGCTTGCCTTCTTCCTCGATCCGGCCAATCACGAATTGCGCTCGGCGGTGTGGCAGGGGCGCGAGCGGCATTTCTACGTCATGCCGTTCGAGGATCGATATATCTGGGGCGCCACGGCCGGCATGTTGAAGAATCTCTACGACGTGCTGGTGGACGCGGCCGTCCAGGTATGACGGTATAGACCATGGGCCGCGTCGTTCTTCTTCTCCTGATACTCTTCGCGGCGCCGATGGCCGTCTGGTTCGGCTGGCGCTGGTGGCGTCGTCGCGGCCAGGCCGACGTCGCTGATCTCGCTCCTGCGACGACTGCGGAACGCTGGCAGGATGCGCCCTGGACCTGGCTGGTCGGGATCGGCCTCGCTCTGGCTGTCGTGGCCGTGCTGGGGTTTGGCGTGCTGGACGAGCGCGACTGCGATCCGCTGCCGACGCAGATCATCGACGGCAAGCTCGTGCCGGCGCATTGCCGCTGACGCCATGGTCGCGCCGACAATGAAACCCGGCGGCAGACTGCCGCCTCAGCCATGGATGCAGGATGAGGCGTCGCAGGCCGTCATGCAGGCGCTAGCCGCCGCCGGCGGCGTGTCGCGCTATGTCGGCGGCTGTGTGCGCAATGCGTTGCTGGATCGGGCCGTCGACGACGTCGACATCGCCACGACTCTGGAGCCGGCGCAGACGATGAAGGCGCTGGAGAACGCCGGCATCAAGGCCATCGCCACCGGTCTGGCGCACGGGACAGTCACGGCGGTGGCCAAGGGTCGCCATTTCGAGGTCACGACCCTGCGGCGCGACGCGGAGGCTTTCGGCCGCAAGGCGCGCGTGGAGTATACCGACGACTGGCTCGAGGATGCCGCGCGGCGCGACTTCACCTTCAATGCGCTCTACTGCGACGCCGACGGCACGCTGTACGATCCGTTCGACGGTCGCGCCGATCTCGTGGCCGGGCGCGTGCGCTTCGTCGGCCAGGCGAGCGCGCGCATCGCCGAAGACTATCTGCGCGCCTTCCGCTTCTTCCGCTTCCTCGCCTGGTACGGCCGGCCGCCGGTCGACGAGGAGGCGATGGAAGCCATCGCCCAGGCCGCGCCGCGACTGAACGGCCTCTCGGGCGAACGCGTGCAGAAGGAAATGCTGCGGCTGCTGGCCGCCGCCGATCCCGCGCCGGCTCTGGCGCTGATGCACGAAGCGGGCGTCTTCGTTCACTGGCTGCCGGAGTTCGACGGCACGGGCCTGCTGCAGGGGTTGCTGCGGATCGAAGCCGCCAATGGCATCGAGCCGGAATCCTTGCGCCGCCTGGCTGCGCTGCTGGAGGACGAGGCTGACGCGGCCGCCGTCGCCGAGCGCTGGAAAACCAGCCGCGCCGCCCGCGAACGGCTGGAGGCGGCGCTGCGGGAGGAACCGCAGATCGTCGATATCGGCGCGGCCGCTATGCGGGCTCTAATCTATCGCTGCGGCAACCGCAGCACGCTGGATCGGCTGATGCTGCATGCTGCGCGGGCGCGGATCGGCGTGTCGCACCCCGCGCTCGTTGCCGCGCTCGATCTGGCGCGCCACTGGCAGGCGCCCACGCTGCCGATCGGCGGCGCCGACGTCATCGAAAGCGGTCTGGCCACGGGCGTCGCGGTCGGCCGTCTGCTCGATGCGGTCGAGGAGTGGTGGATCGCCGGCGACTTCGCCGCCGACCGCGAGGCTTGTCTGGCGCAGTTGGGCAAAGCGGCGGCGGGTGACGCATGAAATTGCACCTGGCGCTGCTGCTGTGGCTGTCGACCATGATCCTGATTCTCGCCAACGGCGCCATCGGCGATACGATCATCGCCGCGGCCAGCGCGCGGGCGGCGGATGTCTACAAGGCGGTGGTGCCCCTGCCTTACGTGGCGCTGTGCGCCTGGATACTGGCGCGCCGCAGTTCGGGCGCTACGACCGGCGATGCGCTGGCCGTCGGCCTGCTATGGGCCGCCACCACCGTCGTGGCCGACGCCCTCGTGGCGCGCCTGCTGCAGGGTCTCAGCTGGCGGCTCGCCGTGGTTCATTACCGTTTCTGGGACGGCTATCTTTTCGCGCTGGTTCCCCTGGCCCAGCTGGCGGCGCCGGCGATCGCTCTCGCCATCCACCGGCGCCGACAGACTACTGCTTGACGCGGCTCAACGTGCCCTTGACGACGCGCGGCTTGGAGGTCTCGCCCGAGCGCTGGAACACCAGGTCCATGTTGTCGCCCTTGAGCGTACGCTGCCAAACGGCCAGCTCGTGGCGCCCCTCTTCATTGACGGTCAGCCGGTAGACATCGAGCGTATTGCCCGAAACACGGGCCCAGTAGGCGGACTCGCCGCCGGCCAGGTCGCCCGGCGTCTTTTCGCCGTACATGCCGTCGCGGGCGGACTTCACGAACACGATGGTTTCGTCGGCGGCCTCGAGTTTCGATTTGCGCGGTCGAATCGTGTATTCCGTGGTCTTCCAGCTGACCGTGAAGCCGTTGTCGGACTTCGAGATCGTGACGTCGAAGTCGCGGGGTTTCACTTCCACGACCTTGCCATCGCTCATGGTCTCGGAAAGTCCTGTGCCCGCGAAATAGCCATAGAATCCCTCGGGCAGGGCATCCTTGGCCATGGCTGGGATGGCGGCGAAAAGGGCGATTAGGCAGGCAAGCAGCAAACGACGCATCGACTTCCTCCGGTTGGCCGGCCCTCTGCCGGCGCGATCAGCGCGATTTCTAGCAATACTCCGGACCACGCGCCATTGAACCTTGGTATTTCGCTCAGGGCGCCACTTTGACCAGTTTGCCACGCACACTGCGCACGGCCTCGCCGTCGCTGAGGCGCCGGAAGGTCAGATCCATGCCGGTCGGCGTCAATGTGCGTACCCAGCTCGCAAGTTCGTAGGCGCCGTTGCCGGCGATGGTCAGAGCATAGACGGAGAGCGTCCGTCCGGCGATCCGGGCCCAATAGTAGGGTTCGCCGTCCAGCGGTTCGACCCGGGCCGTGCCGCGGAACACGTTAGGCCGTTCGGTGGCGACGAAGGACACTGTTTCGGTCTTGCGCGAGACGCGCTGGCCCCGCGCCGTGCCATGGCTGATCGTCGTCCAGGTGAGGTCGAAGCCGCCGTTCTTCGGCTTGATCTCGACATCGAGGTCGCGGGCGGTGACCGTGAAATAGATGTTGTCGCGGCCTTCGGCGACGCCGCCGCCCTTGTAGACGCCGGCGAAATCCGACAACGGCGCGTCCTGGGCGACCGCGGGCATGGCCAAAGTCAGGGCCAGACCGGCAATCAGCAACAATCGTCGTATAAGCATCATTTCGCCGACCGTTTTTCCCGTGACAGTCTATACCCGAATGGCGCGGCGATTCACGGCCATTTGGCTTCCGGCGGCATCGACATCAGGATCGCCTCGGTGTTGCCCCCGGTCATGATGCCGAAGCGCGTGCCGCGATCGTGCAGCAGATTGAACTCGACATAGCGCCCGCGGCGGACGAGCTGGTGCTCGCGCTCCGCCGCGGTCCAGCTTTCGTGCAGGCGCCGGCGCACGATGGCGGGGTAGATTTGGGCGAAGGTCTCGCCGACCGAGCGTGTGAAGGCGAAGTCGCGATCGAAATCGCCGGTATTGACGTAGTCGTAGAAGATGCCGCCGACCCCGCGTGGCTCGTTGCGATGCGGCAGAAAGAAATATTCGTCGCACCATTTCTTGAAGCGCGGATAGTAGTCGGGATCGACGCCATCGCAGGCCGCCTTGAAGGCGGCGTGGAAATCCTTCGTATCGGCCTCGACCGGCACCATCGGCGTCAGGTCGGCGCCGCCGCCGAACCAGGCCCGTGACGTCGCCACCAGCCGGGTGTTCATGTGCACGGCGGGAACCTTGGGTGAATGCATGTGCGCGACCAGGGAGATGCCGCTGGCCCAGAAGCGCGGGTCGGCGTCGGCGCCAGGGATTTCCTTGCGAAACTGCGGCGAGAACTCGCCGAATACGGTCGAGATGTTGACGCCGACCTTCTCGAAGACCCGGCCGCGCATGATCGACATCGTGCCGCCGCCGCCCTGCTCGCGTTGCCACGACTTGCGCTCGAAGCGGCCGGGCGGCAGGTCCGCATGCGGACCCTCGCGCAGTTCGTCCTCGATCGCCTCGAAGGTGGCGCAGATACGATCGCGCAATGTCGCGAACCATTCGGCGGCGCGCGCCTTCTCATTGTCGCCGGCTGCGAAGCCCTGCGGCGCCTGGGCCGGTCGCGATGCGGTCGAGGCAGTCATGATGCCGGAAATCCTTTCGTCTGGCGCAGCGCCTCGCTCAATACCATGGCGGCGGCGAGCGCTACATTGATCGAGCGCATCCCTGGCCGCATCGGAATTCGCAGGCGCAGATCGGCGGCTTGGTGGACGTCGGGCGGCACGCCGGCGCTTTCCCGGCCCAGCAGCAGCGTGTCGCCGCGCTCGAAGGCGGCGTCCGGGAGGCGCGCCTCGCCGGTCGTGGTGAGCAGAACCAGCCGGCCCGGCGCCCGGGCGGCCACAAACGCCTGCCACGAGCTGTGGCGCGCCAGTTCGACGCCTTCCAGATAGTCCATGCCGGCGCGCCGCAAGCGCCGGTCGTCGAAGGGAAAGCCGCAGGGCTCGATGACGTCGACGGCTACTCCAAGGCAGGCCGCCAGGCGCAGAATCGTGCCCGTGTTATGCGCGATGTCGGGCTGGTACAGGGCAAGCCGCATGGCGGAAGCTTCTAGCAGGCGCGGGGGCGGGCGAAAATGCCATGGTTTCAGCCCGTTGCCCCGCCGGCCAGCGACATCTAAACGCACTGTTCAGGGGGTGGAAATTCGACTATACCCCCGCCGTCTGGAGTCGCGCGCGCCGGCGAAAATATCGTTGCAGTGCGGCAACTTGTCACAGGATTTGGGGTGGGGACCGGTACGCCAGACTTGGGCGCAGTCGGTTTCCGATGTCGACAGAGGAACAACACCCATGGCTTCTCCGAAATCGTCGCCTGCCGACGCCGCGGCGCTGCACGGCCCCGAGGTGACCCGCCGCGACTTTCTGTTCGTGGCGACCGGCGCGGTGGCGGCGGTCGGCGCGGCGGCGGCGGCGTGGCCGTTCGTCCATCAGATGAACCCGGCCGCCGACGTGCTCGCCCTCTCCTCGATCGAAGTCAATCTTGCCGCCGTCGAGGTCGGTCAGGCGATCACCGTGAAGTGGCGCGGCAAGCCGGTATTCATCCGCCGCCGTACCACGGCCGAGATCGAGGCTGCCGCCCAGGCGCCGCTCGGCGAGCTGCCCGATCCGCAGGCCGACAAGGACCGGGTGAAGGAAGGCAAGGCGGAGTGGCTGGTTCTGGTCGGCGTCTGCACCCATCTCGGCTGCATCCCGCTGGGGCAGAAGCCGGGCGACCAGCGCGGCGATTTCGGCGGCTGGTTCTGCCCCTGCCACGGCTCGCACTACGATACGTCGGGCCGTATCCGCAGGGGGCCGGCGCCGAAGAATCTCGAAGTTCCGACCTACAGCTTCGTCAGCGACACGCTGGTGCGCGTCGGTTAACGCGCGGGCGACAGGGAGCAGCGTCTAATGAGCAGCGCATCGCATAATGGGCCTTCGCCCTTCAACAACCCGGTCATCAAGTGGATCGACACGCGGTTGCCGATCTTCAGCTACATCGAGAAGGAGTATCACACCTTCCCGACGCCGCGGAATTTCAACTACTTCTGGAATTTCGGCGCCATTTCGATGGTCATGCTGGTCACGATGATCGTCACCGGCATCGTGTTGGCGATGCACTACACGCCGCATGTCGATTACGCCTTCAGCTCGGTCGAACGCATCATGCGCGACGTGAACTACGGCTGGATGCTGCGCTATCTGCACATGAACGGCGCCTCGTTCTTCTTCATCGCCGTCTACATCCACATCTTCCGCGGCCTCTACTACGGCTCCTACAAGCAGCCGCGCGAACTGCTGTGGATCCTGGGCGTGGTGATCCTGCTGCTGATGATGGCGACCGCCTTCATGGGCTACGTGCTGCCGTGGGGCCAGATGAGCTTCTGGGGCGCCACCGTCATCACCAACCTGTTCTCCGCCATTCCGTTCGTGGGCGAAAGCATCGTCACCTGGCTGTGGGGCGGCTTCGCCGTCGACAATCCGACGCTCAACCGTTTCTTCGCGCTGCACTACCTGCTGCCGTTCGTCATCGTCGGCGTGGTCGGGCTGCACGTCGTGGCGCTGCACGTGGTCGGCTCGAACAATCCGACGGGCATCGAGCCCAAGGGGCCGCGCGACACGCTGCCGTTCCATCCCTACTACACGATGAAGGACGGCTTCGGGCTGACCGTGTTCCTGCTGTTCTTCCTCGGCTTCACCTTCTTCGCGCCGAACTTTTTCGGCGAGGTCGACAACTACGTGCAGGCCAACCCGCTGGTGACGCCCGAGCATATCGTGCCGGAGTGGTACTTCCTGCCCTTCTACGCCATCCTGCGCGCGGTGCCGGACAAGCTGCTGGGCGTGCTGGCCATGTTCGGCGCGATCGCCGTGCTGTTCATCCTTCCCTGGCTCGATCGCTCCAAGGTGCGCTCCGCCACCTTCCGGCCGATCTACAAGGTCTTCTTCTGGGTCTTTGCCGTGGATTGCCTGATCCTGGGCTGGCTCGGCGCCAACCCGGCCGAAGGCGCCTTCGTCTGGATGAGCCAGATCGCGACCGCCTACTACTTCTTCCATTTCCTGGTCCTGCTGCCGCTGCTCAGCAAGATCGAAACGCCAAGTCCGCTGCCCGCCAGCATCGCCGACGCGGTGCTGTCGAAGAACAAGGCAGCGCCGGTCGCGGCCGAGTAAGAGGGAACGCCACCATGTCGATCAAGCGCATGATGCGTGTCGCCACCGTCGCCGTCGCCGCGTCTCTGCTGGCGCCGGCGGCTCTCGCCGCCGAGGCCAAGGGCCCCAAGCCGCCGGCCCAGGAATGGTCCTTCGACGGGCTGTTCGGCACCTTCGACCGCGCCGCTCTCCAGCGCGGCTACCAGGTCTACAAGGAGGTCTGCGCCGCCTGCCACGGCCTGTCGCTGGTCGCCTATCGCGACCTCAAGGACATCGGCCTCAGCGAGAACCAGATCAAGCAGGCCATCGTCGACATCCAGGTCACCGACGGCCCCAACGATGCCGGCGAGATGTTCGAACGCCCGGCCGTGCTGTCGGACCGCTTCAAGAAGCCTTTCCCCAACGAGCAGGCGGCCATCGCCGCCAACGGCGCATTGCCGCCGGACCTGTCGCTGCTCGCCAAGGCGCGTCTCGTCGAGGCCGGCAGCATTCCCGTGCTGCGCTCCTTCGCCGCCAAGGTGCGCTATGGCGGCCCGGACTACATCCACGCCGTGCTGACCGGCTACAAGGATTTCGCGCAGCTTACGCCGGCCGAACGCGAAGCCTACCATCTGCCGGCCGATTTCAAGCTGGCCGACGGCCAGTATTTCAACCAGTACTTCAAGGGGCACGCCATCCGCATGGCGCCGCCGCTGAGCGACGGCCAGGTGACGTTCCTCGACGGCGCGCCGAACACGACCGCGGCCATGGCGCACGACGTGGCGACCTTCCTGATGTGGGCCGCCGAGCCCCGCATGGAGCAGCGCAAGCAGACCGGTCTCAAGGTCATGCTGTTCCTACTCGTGCTCGCCGGGCTGATGTATCTGGTCAAGCGCAAGGTCTGGGCCAGCGTCCCGCACTGAGCGACAGTCGTCCGCAATCGAAAAGGCCGCCCCCGGGGCGGCCTTTTTAATTGTTGTTTGAAGAAGCGGACCTGTCGGTCAGGCCAGATGCTTGCCGAAAAACTCCAGCGTGCGCCCATAGGCGAGCCTGGCTGCCGCCGCGTCGTAGGAGCCGCGCTCGTCGCAATGGAAGCCGTGGTCGGCGGCGTAGACATGTACCTCGACTTCCGGGTGCAGGTCGGCCACCGCACGGACCTGGTCCATCGGGATATGCGCGTCCTTGTCGCCGAAATGCAGCGCCGTCGGCACGCGGGGCTTGAGGTCGCGGGCGCCGTAGACGCCGCCGCCGTAATAGCCCACTGCCGCATCGACGTCGGCGCCGGCCGCCGCACGCCACGCCACCGTGCCGCCGAAACAGAAACCGACGATGCCGACCTTGGCGCAGCCGAGGCCACGTAACACCTTAATGGCGCCCTCGACGTCCGCCATGATCTCCGCCGGCGTCAGCGACATGGCGATCTCCCGTCCCTGGGCGATGCCGTCCTGCGTATAGCCAAGATCGACATCCGGCTTGCGGCGATCGAACATGGCGGGCGCGAGAGCGAGATAGCCGTCCGCGGCGAACCTGTCGGTCACGTTGCGGATGTGGTTGTTGACGCCGAATATCTCCTGGATCACCACCATTCCCGCCTTGATCATCCCGCTCGGCCGGGCCTGCCAGGCCCCGATCGTCGTGCCGTCTGCGGACTGGATGGTTCGCTTCTCGCCCATTGCGGTTCCTCCCTGATGCCTCCGACGATGCTAACCCATTCCGGTTGCAGGCAAAGCACCTCTAGGCCGGGAAATTTGCATGCGGCTGGGCGGGGAGGTCTTCTACAGTCCCGCCAATGGAGGCGCAGACCATGTACGTTCCCGGACATTTCGCCATCAACGATCCCGCGACGATGATCGGCTTCATGCGGGCGAACAGCTTCGCCCTGCTGACGAGCTGCACCGACGAGGGGCCGTTCGTCAGCCACCTGCCGCTGCTGCATGTCGAGGGCGGCGGCCCGCACGGACGGCTGGTCGGCCACATGGCGCGCGCCAATCCGCAATGGCGCCATTTCGCCTCCGGCAAGCCGGCGCTGGTCGTGTTCTGGGGGCCGCACGCCTATATCTCGCCATCCTGGTACGAGACCGCCAATCAGGTGCCGACCTGGAACTACCAGACTGTGCACGCCTATGGCCTGCCGCGCATCGTCGAGCCTCAGCATGAGGTGCTTGAGACCCTGCGATCTCTGGTCGACACGTTCGAGAGCGGTTTCGACGCGCCCTGGCGCATGGACAGCCTGCCGGCCGGGCAGGCGGCGGCGATGACCCGCGGCATCGTGGCGTTCGAGATCGTCATCGATCGTCTGGAAGGCAAGGCCAAGCTGAGCCAGAACAAGACTCAGACCGATCGCGAAAGGGCCGCCGCCATGCTCGAGGCCCTTGGCGGCGAGGACAACGTGCGCACGGCGGCGCTGATGCGGGCGACGATATGAGCGTGTCCGAAATCGACGTCGCGGCCCTGCGCGCCCTGACGCCGGGCTGTTCCACCGTCCTGCATTTCAACAATGCCGGCGCCGGTCTCATGACGCGCCAGACCCTCCAGGCGGTGACCGATCATCTCGATCTGGAAGCGCGGATCGGCGGCTACGAGGCGCATGACCGCAATCTCGCCGCTCTCGAGCATTTCTACGATGCAATGGCCGCGATGCTGAACTGCCAGCGCGACGAAATCGCCTTCGTCGAGAACGCCACCCGGGCCTGGGACATGGCCTTCTATTCGCTGCGCCTTGAAGAGGGCGACCGGATCCTGACCTCGGTGCCGGAATACGCCAGCAACTTCATCGCCTTCCTGCAGGTGGCGCGGCGCAGCGGCGCGATCGTCGACGTCGTGCCCGACGACTCCTCCGGCCAGATCGACGTCGATGCCCTGCGACGCATGATCGACGGCCGGACACGGCTGATCGCCATCACTCATGTGCCGAGCCATAACGGGCTGGTGCAGCCGGCCGAAGCAGTGGGCAAGGTCGCCCGCGCCGCCGGCATTCCATACCTGCTCGATGCCTGCCAGTCGGCGGGCCAGGTGCCGCTCGACGTCGAGGCGATCGGTTGCGACATGCTGTCGGGCACCGGGCGCAAATATCTGCGGGGCCCGCGCGGCACCGGCTTTCTCTACGTGCGCCGGACGATGATCGAGCGGCTGGAGCCGCCGTTCCTCGATCTGCACGCCGCCACGTGGACGTCGGAGACGGACTTCGCGATGCGCGAGGATGCACGCCGCTTCGAGAACTGGGAATGCTTCTTTGGCGGCAAGATCGGCCTAGGGCTGGCGGTCGACCAGTATCTGGCAGTGGGCCAGGAAGCGGTGTCGGCGCGCGTCGAATCGCTGGGTGTCGGACTGCGGTCGCGTCTGGCATCGATTGCCGGCGTCGATCTGCACGATCGTGGAGCCAGGCGGTGCGGCATCGTGACGTTTTCGCGGCGCGGCCTTGGCGCGGGCGAAGTTCGCGACCGGTTGCGGGCACAGGCGATCAACGTTTCGGTGTCGTCGGGCGACTACTCGCAGATCGATCTGATCAAGCGGGGCTTGACGTCGGTGGTCCGCGCCTCGGTCCATGCCTACAACACTGATGAGGAGATCGAGCGCTTCGCCGCCGCCGTCGACGGGCTGCGCTGAACGCCTGTTCTAGGCCGCCGGGCCGGGGCGGATCGGCATGCGCCGGCCGATGGCGACGATCCCCACCACCAGAATGGTGAACACGATCTCGATCCAGCCCAGGGTCTCGCCAGCGATCAGGGCGGCGAAAACCAGGGTGATGCACGGCTGCAGCAGCAGGAGCTGGCTCACGCGCGTCACCCCGCCCAGGGCAAGGCCGCGATACCAGGCGAAGAAGCTGAGAAACTGGCTGCCGAACAGCACGTAGAGAAAGCCGAGCCAGGCATCGGTCGAGGGCGATGTCTCGGGCAGGGCGGGCGCGATAAGCGGCACCAGGGCGACAGACAGCGGCAGCGCCAGCACCATGATCCAGCAGATGGTCTGCCAGCCGCCCAGGCGCTTGGCCGCCTGGCCGCCTACGGCATAGCCAAGAGCGGCGGTGAGGATGGCCACGATGAGCAGCAGGTCGGCCCAGGCCAGCTCGCCGGCGCCGTCGATCAGCGCATAGGCCACCACCGAGGCGCTCCCGGCGATGCCGCACAGCCAGAATCCCACCGAGGGGCGGTCTCCCGAGACGACGGCGCCGACCGCGGCCGTCGCCAGCGGCATGATGCCCGTGACCACCGCGCCATGGGCCGAGGGCAGGGTCTTCATGGCGATGGTCATCAGGATGGGAAAGCCGAACACGATGCCGATCGATGCCAGCAGCAGGCGTCCGACCTCTTGCCGCGTCGGCCGCTTCTGGCGCGTCAGCAGCAGGAGAATGCCGGCCGGGATCGCCGGAATCGTGGCGCGCGCCAGGCCGACCAGCAGCGGATCGAACTCGGCCACGGCCAGACGGGTCGCCGGCAGCGTCACCGACAGCATGGTCACGCCCAGCAGTCCCAGCAGCAATCCCTGGTTTTCGCGGGTCAACCCGTCCACTCGTCTCTCCCCCGGCCGCATCACAATCGCAGCCGAGGCCAACCATGGCCGAACCGGCAGCGACGATCGACGGCAATATTCGCTGGCCGCCCTGCATCAATGGCAAGGCAGCTCAGGCGGCGGCCAGGCCTGCCTTGCGCGACAGTTCGAGAATGTCACGGCCAAGCAGCCGGAACTCCTCGCGCCGCGGGCTGCCCTTGCGCCAGGCCAGGCCGATGCCGCGCGACGGTGTCGGCGCGCCGGTGACCGGCCGGGTGACGATCTGCGTGCCCTTCAATGCGCCGCCGGCCACTGCCATGGCCGGCAGCAGAGTCGTGCCGATGCCATTGTCGACCATCTGGATCAAAGTCGGCAGGGACGTCGCCTGGAAAGGCTGGCCGCCGCGACGGTTCATCAGGTTGCAGGCGGCCAGCGCGTGGTCACGCAGACAGTGGCCGTCCTGCAGCAGCAGCAGCGGTTCGGCATTCAGGCGATCAGGCGGCAGGGTCTTGACCTGCGCCAGCTCGTGATCGCGCCGGCAGGCGAACAGGAACGGATCGTCGAACAGCGTTACCGTCTCCATGCCGGGCAGATCGTAAGGCAGCGCCAGCAGCAGCACGTCGAGTTCGCCCGCCTCGAGCTTTTCCGCAAGTCGGGCCGTCAGATCCTCGGTCAGGAACAGGCGCAATCCCGAATGACGACGCCGCAGCGCCGGCAGGATTCGCGGCAGCAGGTAGGGGCTTATGGTCGGAATCACGCCGAGTTTCAGCGGTCCCGACAGCGGCTCGCGGGCGGCGCGCGCCAGATCGACCAGCGCTTCGGCCTCGCTTAGAATGTGCCGGGCGCGCTCTACCACCTGCGCGCCGAGCGGCGTCATCATGGCGCCCCGCTTGCGCCGCTCGACCAGGGGCGCTCCCAGTCGCGCCTCCAGTTCCTGCAGCCCGGCCGACAAGGTCGACTGGGTGACGAAGCAGGCCTCGGCGGCCCGGCCGAAATGCCGGGTTTCGGCCACGGCAACGAGGTAGCGCAGCTGCTGCAGGCTCGGCGGATTTATCATCGTCTCACTCGATCATAAGGATCAAAAACATCCATTTGATCGATTATGGGCGGATGCCTATATCACGGTCAAGCCAGCACCGCGCCAGCCATTCACGCGCGCGAAACCCGAATTCAAAGGAGCGTTCCAGATATGCTGACAGTAGGCGACAAATTCCCCGCATTCGACCTCAAGGCTGTGGTGAGCACCGATCCGAAGACCGCGTTCTCCCAGATCGGCAGCGAATCGGACAAGGGCAAGTGGAAGATCGTGTTCTTCTGGCCCAAGGACTTCACCTTCGTTTGCCCGACCGAAATCGCCGCGTTCGGCAAGCTGAACGGCGATTTCAACGACCGCGACGCGGTGGTGTACGGCGTGTCGACCGACAGCGAGTTCGTGCATCTGGCCTGGCGCCAGAATCACGCCGACCTGAAGGATCTGCCGTTCGCCATGCTGGCGGATATCAAGCGCGAACTGTCACAGGCGCTCGGCGTGCTCGACAAGACCGAGGGCGTGGCGCTGCGGGCGACCTTCATCGTCGATCCCGACGGCATCATCCGCTTCGCCTCGGTCAACGACCTGTCGGTCGGCCGCAACCCGGCCGAGGTGCTGCGGGTGCTCGATGCGCTGCAGACCGACGAACTCTGCCCCTGCAACTGGCAGAAGGGCGATGACGTGCTGAAGGCCGCGTAACAGTCCGGCATTTGGCACGACACGGGCGGCGGCCCCATCCCATCTCCCCCCGGGGCCGCCGTCCGGACTTCCCATTCGCTATTCAGGAGGCATTCATGTCCCTCGAACAGTTGAAGTCGGCACTGCCCGACTACGCCAAGGACCTCAAGCTCAATCTCTCGTCGCTGGCCGGCGAGGCGGCGCTCAGCGAGCAGCAGCGCGCCGGAACGTTTCTCGCCAGCGCCATCGCCTCGCGCAACGCGGCGGTGATCGCAGCCGTCAATGCGGAGTTCGGCGACAAGCTGTCGCCCGAAGCGGCCAATGCCGCCAAGGCGGCCGCCGCCATCATGGCGATGAACAACATCTACTATCGCTTCGTGCATCTGGCATCGGCCGCCGACTACAAGACCCTGCCGGCGCGGCTGCGCATGAACGTCATCGCCAAGCCCGGAGTAGAGAAGGTCGATTTCGAGCTGTGGTCGCTGGCCGTGTCGGCGGTCAACGGCTGCGGCATGTGCATCGATTCGCACGAGCATGAGCTGCGCAAGGCCGGCTTGTCGGCCGAGCAGATCCAGGCGGCGATCCGCATCGCTTCGGTGGTGCATGCCGTCGCCGTCACGCTCGAGAGCGAAGTCGTCCTGTCGGACACCTCGCTGTCGCAGGCCGCCTGACGCCGCGAGCGGAAACGACGAAGGGAGGACGGCATGCCGTCCTCCCTTTTTTCGTGCCACGTTAAGGCTCAGGCGGCCTTGCGCGCGTCCGCTTCCGCCTGCAGCGCCGCCTTGACGGCCGGCCGCCCGGCGACGCGCTCGCGCCAGGCCTTGAGGTTGCCGAGATTGTCGAGCGGGATCTTCATGAACGCCGCCCATTGGCAGATCGTGAACAGATAGGCGTCGGCCGGCGTGAAGTTCTCGCCCATCAGGTACTGCTTGCCGGCGAGCTGGCTGTCGACCCAGGTGAAGCGCTTGACCAGCCGGTCGGTGACGATCGGCTTGTAGGCGTCCGGCGTATCGGGCGAGAACAGGGGCGAGAAGCTCTTGTGCAGTTCGGTCGAGATGAAGTTGAGCCATTCCTGCAGCTTCAGCCGCTCGCGGCTGCCGGGGGCGGGCGCCAGCTTCGATTCCGGCTTCTGGTCGGCGATGTACTGCACGATGGCCGGGCCTTCGGTCAGGACGCTGCCGTCGTCGAGCTTGAGCGTCGGCACGTAGCCCTTCGGATTGACCTGCCAGAAATCCTCGCCGGACTTGGTCTTCTTGGCCTTGAGGTCGACCTGCTCCAGATCGAACTTGAGACCGGCCTCGCGCAGCACGATATGCGGGGAGAGCGAGCAGGCGCCGGGCGAAAAATACAGCTTCATGGTGTTTCCTTCCTGAATACGGGCGGTCCAAGCGAACCGCGTTTGCAACGCGCACCGCGGCTCCCAACGCGGCGACGAAGGCAATCTGTGCCTGCTGTCGCCCCGTTGCAAGAAGGCACCGTCTGGAAATCAGGTTACGACCTGCCGGGTAATTGCCGGCGGGGCGGCGGCCGATCAGTGGCGGCCCAGCCTTCCGGCGATCAGCTCACGCATCGAGTTCAGTTTCAGCCGCAGGGTCGGCTTGTGGCCCCAGCTGCTGACGCGATCGAGGCGCCGCTCCTGCCAGCCGGCCGGTTCGATCTCATTGCCGGCCGCGCCGATCTCGATATCGAAGCCCGACGGGGTCGCGGCATAGAACGACACGGTGCTGTCCGGATCGGGATGCTGGCCGAGGTGAAGGCTGAAGGGCACGCGATTGCTCTTGAACCGCTCATAGGCGAGGCCGACATCGCGCAAGGCTGCGGCCTGCAGCATGACGTGGTGCAGCTTCCGGCGTCCGGGCACCGCGAAGATCGCGATGCTGTGATGCCGACGGTTGCAATGCAGGAAGATGCCGCGCATGTCGATCGGCCCCAGGCGTAGCGCCAGCCGTTCGGTCACGGCGAATCCCAGCACGCCGCAATAGAACAGTTCGGATTTCTCCAGATCGCGCGTCGCCAGCACGACATGGCCGAAGCCGCTGTCGTCGGAATGGAAGCCGTCGGCGAAGAATTCGGAGGCGAAGGGAGCGGCGGCGGGTGCCAGACCGATAAAGGCTTCGAGGCGAACGCCTGCGGGATCGTCGAAGCCTATCAGCCGGCGAACGCCGCGTGCGGCGCAGAGTGTGGCGTCACCGGCTCTTGTCGTCGTTCCACTGCCGGCAAGCCGCTCGGCCAGCGCATCGAGCGCGGCGTCGCTGTCCAATTCGAGCCCGACGGCGTGCACGTCGTCCTTTTGGCCAGGCAGGATGATCAGCCGCTGGCGGCGATCGTCGATCTGCAACCCGACGCTGCCGTCGGGATTGGCGGCGGCTGGCAGTTTGAGCAGCGTGTCGTTGAATGTCCGCCATTTGCCCGGCTCGCGGGTTTCGATGGCCAGGTAGCCCAGCTTGCAGTTGCCGAACGCCACGATCGCCCTCCGCCGTTGCGCGACGATGGACGAAAGAGTGCTCGATCAGACGTTGAAGCGGAAGTGGAAGATGTCGCCGTCCTGAACGACGTATTCCTTGCCCTCCAGGCGCAGCTTGCCCGCTTCCTTGGCGCCGTTCTCGCCGTTGCAGGCGACGTAGTCGGGATAGGCGATGGTCTCGGCGCGGATGAAGCCCTTCTCGAAATCCGTGTGGATCACGCCGGCCGCCTCCGGCGCCTTGCCGCCGCGATGCAGGGTCCAGGCATGCGCCTCCTTGGGTCCGACGGTGAAGAAGGTGACGAGGTCGAGCAGGGCATAGCCCGAGGCGATGACACGGGCGAGGCCCGTCTCCTTCAAGCCCAGCGTCTCGAGAAACTCCTGCTTCTCCGCGGCGTCCGAAAGCTGCGCCACCTCGGCCTCGATGGCGGCGGAGATCACCACCACCGTGGCGCCCTGTTCGCGCGCCAGCTTCTCCACCGTGGCGGTGTGGGCGTTGCCGGCGGCGGCTTCGCTTTCGGCGACGTTGCAGACGAACATTACCGGCTTGGCGGTCAGCAGCTGCAGTCGCTTGAGGATCAGCGCCTCCTCGCCGTCGAGCCTGACCGCCCGCGCCGGCCGGCCCTCGCGCAGCGCCTTGACCACCGGCTCCATCACGGCCGCCTCCGCCGCCGCTTCCTTGTCGCCGCCCTTGGCCTTCTTCTGCTGCATGGGCAGGCGCTTTTCCAGGCTGTCGAGATCGGCCAGCATCAACTCGGTCTCGATGATCTCCATGTCGCGGATGGGATCGACGGAGCCTGCGACATGCGTGATGTCGTCGTCTTCGAAGCAGCGCAGCACATGGGCGACGGCGTCGACCTCGCGGATATGGCCGAGAAACTGGTTGCCGAGGCCCTCGCCGCGGCTGGCGCCCGCCACCAGCCCGGCGATGTCGACGAATTCCAGCTGCGTCGGGATGATCTTGGCCGAACCCGCGATCTTCGCCAGCACGTCGAGGCGCTCGTCAGGGACGGCGACCCGCCCGACATTCGGCTCGATGGTGCAGAACGGGTAGTTGGCCGCTTCGGCCGACTGCGTCGCTGTCAGCGCATTGAACAGCGTCGACTTGCCGACATTCGGCAGGCCGACGATACCGCACTTGAAACCCATCTCGCTCCAACTCCATCGGGCGCCGCGTCGTCGTCGCGGACGGCGGCGCCGGTTTCTACGTTGCCGCCGGCGGCGGCATCTTCTCGGGCGGCGGCTGGGTCAGCAGCGCCACCCTGCTCATGAACCGGCCGTCCTGCTTCTGCGCCATCAGCGGCATGGCGTCCGAGACCGCTTCCAGCAGTTTCTCGAGCCAGGGCTGATCGGCCTTGGCGAAATCCGACAGCACGTAGCCATGCACGCGCGACTTGTCGCCGGGATGGCCGACGCCTAGTCGCACGCGCCAGAAATCGGGGCCGATATGGGCGTCGATCGAGCGGATGCCGTTGTGGCCCGCCGCGCCGCCGCCTTTTTTCACCTTGATCTTGCCCGGCGCCAGATCGATCTCGTCGTAGAGCACGACGACGTCTTCGGGCGTCAGCTTGTAGAATTTCATCGCCTCGCCGACGGCGCGGCCGGATTCGTTCATGAAGGTTTGGGGCTTCAGCGCCAGCGTGCGCACGGCATCGAGCGAGCCTTCGGCGGCTTCGCCCTGGAAACGCTTGCGCCAGGGCGAAAAGCCATGGCGGCGGACGATCAGGTCCGCCGCCATGAAGCCGATATTGTGGCGCGTGCCGGCGTAGCGCGCGCCCGGATTGCCCAGACCCACCAGTAGCAGCATGGCGTCAGGCGCTCCGGACGGCGCGAAGCGCCGTTACTTCTTGGCCTTGTCGCCGCCAGCCGGAGCCTTGGCGGCCGCAGCGCCGGCGGCCGGAGCCGCCGCACCAGCCGCGGGAGCCGCCGCGGCCTCTTCGGCCGGCTTGGCTTCCTCGGTCTCGCGGACCACGGTCGGCGGCGCGATGGTGGCGACCGTGAAGTCGCGATCGCGGATCACCGGCGTGACGCCGGCCGGCAGCTTGAAGGCCGAGATATGGATCGAATGGCCGATCTCCAGGCCGGTCAGGTCGAACTCGAGCCGTTCGGGGATCGCATCCGCCTTGCAGCGCATGCCGACTTCGTGGCGCACGATGTTCAGCACGCCGCCGCGCTTGAGGCCGGGCGATGCCGTCTCGTTGAGGAACACCACCGGCACCATGACCTCCAGGATCGAGTCCTTGGTGATGCGCAGGAAATCGAAATGCACCGGCCGGTCGGTGACCGGATCGAGCTGCACGTCGCGCGGCAGCACCTCGTGCGGCTTGCCGTCGACCGTAATGGTCATGCGCCGCGTGAAGAAGCCGGGCCTGTGCAGTTCCTTCACCGTCTCCTTCGGCGGGACGGCGATCAGCATCGGGGGCTCCTTCGCTCCGTAGATCACGGCCGGAATGTTTCCGGCGCGACGGACGGCGCGGGCGGGCCCCTTTCCACCCTTCGGACGCGCAAGCGCGTTCAGGTTGACGATCTCGCTCATGACAATCTCCTTCGTCTCAGAGCGTCGGCTGCGGGACCATCCCGCCGCCGTTTCCGCGAACCGGCCTCCAGGGGTGCCGCGCCCGCGAATTCCGAAAAATTCAAACTCAGTCGAATAGGCTCGACACCGAGCGCTCGTCGCTGATGCGCCGCATCGCTTCGGCGATCAGCGGCGCGATGGTGATCTGGCGCACGTTGCGCGACACGCGCACCGCTTCGGTCGCCTGGATGCTGTCGGTCGTGACCAGCGCTTCCAGCGGCGAGGCGCCGACGCGCGCCACCGCGCCGCCCGACAACACGCCATGGGTGACGTAGGCCGCGACCGTCGCCGCGCCGGCTTCCATCAACGCCTCGGCGGCATTGCACAGCGTGCCGGCGGAATCCACGATGTCGTCCACCAGAATGCAGCGGCGTCCCTTGACCTCGCCGATGATGTTCATGACTTCCGAAACGCCGGCGCGCTCGCGCCGCTTGTCGATGATGGCCAGGTCGGCATCGAGCCGCTTGGCGATGGCGCGCGCGCGCACCACGCCGCCGACGTCGGGTGACACCACCATCAGGTCTTCGCCCTTGTATTTCTGCATGATGTCGGCGGTGAAAACCGGGGCGCTGAACAGATTGTCGACCGGAATGTCGAAGAAGCCCTGTATCTGGCCGGCATGCAGATCCATGGTCAGAACGCGGTTGTAGCCGGCCATGGTGATCAGGTTGGCCACCAGCTTGGCCGAGATCGGCGTCCGCGAACCCGATTTCCGATCCTGGCGGGCATAGCCGAAATAGGGGATCACCGCGGTGATGCGCCGGGCCGAGCCGCGTCGCAGCGCGTCGCAGGTGATCAGCATCTCCATGAGATTGTCGTTGGTCGGATAGGACGTCGACTGGATGACGAACACGTCTTCGCCGCGCACGTTCTCGAGGATCTCGACGAACACTTCGAGGTCGGAGAAACGGCGGATGCTGGCCTTGGTCAGAGGCAGCCCGAGATAGCTCGAGATTGCCTCGGCCAGCGGCCGATTGCTGTTGCCGGCGATGACTTTCATGCCCTTATCCCCCCGGACCCGCGCAAGGGCGGCAAGGCCGGGAAAAACCGCTAGACTTTACAATACTTTAGCGGTAATCCCCGTCACCGCGCGGCGCAATCTATCAACCGCACCCAATTCTGTAAACATGCCGCGGAATCGACGGTTTATGCTGCGGTTGGAGCCGGTTGGGAACAGCCTGATCGAAGGAGAATGCAGTGGCCGACCAGACACAGACGCGAGGGGCTTCGGCCGAAGCGATCCAGGCCCATTACGACGTCGGCAACGAATTCTACGCGCTGTGGCTCGACCCCACCCTGACCTATTCCTCCGCCCTGTGGGACGGTCCCGACGACGAACGGCCGCTGGAATGGGCCCAGCACAACAAGATCGCCTGGCATCTGCGGGCGGCGAAGGCGGAAGAGGCGCGGCGCGTGCTCGACATCGGCTGCGGCTGGGGCGCCGTCGTCAAGGCCGCCGCCGACATTCCGACGGTCGAGCATGTCATGGGTCTGACCCTGAGCCAGGCGCAGGCCGACCACATTCTCGCCGGCAAGTCGCCCAAGATCGACGTGCGTCTGCAAAGCTGGGCCGAGCACGCCCCGACGCAACCGTACCAGTCGATCATCTCGATCGGCGCCTTCGAGCATTTCACCAAGCCCGACGACGATGCGGCGGCCAAGATCGCGATCTATCGCGACTTCTTCGCGCGCTGCCGGTCCTGGCTCGACCCCAAGGGCGGCATGTCGCTGCAGACCATCGCCTACGGCAAGCTGCGGCGCGACGATCCCAACGTGAAGCTGATGTCGCAGATCTTCCCCGATTCGGACCTGCCGCGGCTGGAGGAGATCGTCGTCGCCTGCGACGGGCTGTTCGAGATCGTCATGGTGCGCAACGACCGCATCGACTACGCGCGAACCTGCGAGACCTGGGCCAACAATCTGCGTGCCCGCCGCCGCGAGGCGATCGACCTCGTCGGCCGCGAACAGGTTGCCCGCTACGAGCGCTATCTGAAGCTGTCGGCCTTCGGGTTCTGGACCGGCAACATCACCCTGCTGCGCTTCGTCCTGCGCCCGATCGAATAGCTTATTCGCGGGCCGCCTTGCTCGCCTTGTCGAGCAGGTCAAGCAGGCCTTCGGCCGCCGCGATGGTGATCTCGCGCGCCACCGGCCCCCAGTCGCCGTTGAGCGAACCGCCGGGAATGACGTTCGACTGTTCGATTTCGCCGACCTGGTTGTTCTGCGCGTCGAGCACGGCCCAAGTGATGGTGATGACTTCGCGCCCGTTGTTGAACGGCTTGAGATCGACCTTGCCGCGCACCGTCAGGCTGCCGGGGACCGGCTTGGCGATGATGGCGAAGTTGCGCCGCCCCAACGCGCGCTTCATGCCGGCGGCGAGGCTGTCCGAACCGTTTCCCGGCGCCCCGACGACCCGCGGCACCACGATCCGCACCTGCTGCGTCTTGGCCGGCGCTGCCGCCTGCTGAACCGGTGGCGCCGCCGCCGGCCGGGCCGCTGGCGCCGTCGGCGCGCCTGCTGCCGGTCTGTTCGCGGGGCCGTTCTGCGCCGTGCCGGCCGGCGGCGGGGTTGCGGCTGCCGGCGGCGGAACGGCTGTCGACGACGGGGCTGCGGTCTGCGCCGTCTGCGTGGCGCCCGATCTCGTGTGGAGATTGATCATCGACGCCAGCGGCTGAGCATTGTTCTGCGCGATGCGCGACACCAGCCGGTCGTTGCCATCGATCCAGTCCTCGACCCGGCCGCGGGTCAGCAGTTCCTGCTGCGCCAGGCGGTAGCCGCGCGGGTCGAGCAGAAACCAGGTGACCCGCACTTCGAGTTCGTTCGGCACCTCGCGGGCATTGGCGATTCCGGCCAGCGTATAGCTGGTCGCGCGCGGATCGATGTCGGCGGCAATGCCCTCGTTACGCAGCGCCACCGCCATCGCCGCCGCCAGCCGCGGGCCGCCTTCGGCCGGCAGATTGGCGATGGGCTGAACCGCCACGGCGACCGGCTCGCGCAGCAACGCCGCCGCCTCGGGCGAAACGGGCCGAACCGTGGGAATGGCCTTGGCTTCCGGCTGGAACGGGCGGGGAAGATTGCCGCAGGCCGACAGGGCGATCAGCGCCACAAGGATAGCCGGCAGTCGGAAGCGAGACAGATCAGAGAACCACACAGGTCACCAGCAGCCCGATAAAGCAGAACGCGATGAAGAGCACGGTATAGGGCACGGCCTTCTAACCTTCCAGTGCGATGGCCGAAAGCTGGCGGCCGTAATCGGGCTCGCCGCGCAAGGTGGCGCGGCGATAGCTGAAGAACGTGTCCTCCTCGGCCTGGGTGTCGCGTCCGACGGTGGCGACATGGGCGAGGCCAAGCCGGCCGACGCGATGGGCGAGGTAGGCGGGAAGATCGAACTGGCGCTTGCCCTGGCCCCGGCCCGGCGCGAAGAACCGCGCATTCCCGGCATCCTGCTCGAGGAAGGGCGCCAGGAACTCGTCGCTAACCTCGTAGGAGTCCTGGGCGATGCAGGGTCCGATGGCGGCGACGATGTCGGCACGTCGTGCGCCGAGTTTCTCCATCGCTGCCACCGCATTGTCGACCACGCCGGCATGGGCGCCGCGCCAGCCGGCATGGGCCGCGCCGACCACCTTCGCTACCGGATCGGCCAGCAGCACGGGCGCGCAATCGGCGGCCAGCACGCCCAGCATGATGCCGGGCCGATCGCTTACGATGGCGTCGGCACGCGGCGAGTCCACTGCTCGCCACGGCGCCACGGCATGCACCACGTCGGGCGAATGGATCTGATAGACCGTGACGAGACGGTCAGCGTCGAGTCCGAAGCTTTTCGCGGCTCGCCTTCGGTTCTCCTGCACCGCGGCGCGGTCGTCGCCCGAGCCGAGGCCGCAATTCAGCGAGGCGAAGATGCCGGTGCTGGCGCCGCCCTGGCGGGTGAAGAAGCCATGTCGCACCCCGGCCAGCGATTGCAGCGCGTCGACGGTGATCAAACGGGACGTTCCTTTACGCAGCGGCGGAGAATCCGGCGGGTGGCGGCGATTGCGGATCGCACAGGGCCAGCGCCTTGAACAGGGTGCCCATTTGCGCTGGCGCGATCAAGCGTTCGACGCCGGCGGCGATGATTGCGGCCGCGGCGGCGTCGGCGGCGCCGATCAATGCGTCCCGGCGCAGCTCGATTCCAAGCTCGCGCAGGAAGTCTGCCTGCGTCACCGGTCCGTAGGCCCTGGCGCCGCCCGCCGTGGCGGCGGCGGCGAGAGCGGCGAAATCGACATGCGCCGAGAGGTCGGCGTCGCCCGGATCGGCAAGAATCTCGGCCCGCCGATGGCCCGCGACCGCCTGCAGCGAATCGCCCAGGGTCGGCCGGCTGCTGCCGTAGTCGATCAGCAGCGCCGCGCCGCCGCGGGCCTTCAGCCGGCCGGCAATGTCCTGCGCCAGCGACCGCGCCGGCAGGCAGAGCTCGGCGATGGCGCCGGGTGCGGCCGTTGCCAGGGCGGGGTCGAGCAGAGCGGTAAGCGGCGAGGGGCCGGGCGCCAGAACGAAGCGCAGCCTGCCGTCGGCTATCGTCAGCAGCCGCTCGCGCCAGTCGCCTGCCGTGCGCTGCAACTGGCGGATCGGCAGGGCGTCGAAGAATTCGTTGGCGACCAGCAGCAGCGGCAGATCGGCGGGGACTGCCGCCAGCGCATCGTGCCAGTGCTGGCGTTCCGCCGGCAGGCGGCCGTCCAGCGACCGGCGCTGCATTTCGCGCAATGTCGGGTTGATCTCGACCAGGTGCAGATCGAGCGCCGCGTGGAAGCCCGGCACCGCGCGCGTGGCGCGCAGCGCATCCGCCATCAGCGTGCCGCGACCCGGCCCGAGTTCGACCAGATGCACATGCGCCGGCGAGCCCAGCGACTGCCAGCGTTCGGCCAGCCACGCGCCGATCAGTTCGCCGAACACCTGGCTGATTTCCGGCGCCGTGACGAAATCGCCCGCCGCCCCCAGCGGGTCGCCCTGGCGATAATAGCCGTGGCCGGCATGGCCCAGCGCCTCGCTCATGAAGTCGGCGACCGTAATCGGTCCGGCAAGCGCAATGCGCGTCGCCAGCCGCTGCAGCAGCGCGCTCAACGTCGCCTCAGGCCGGCAGCGGCGGCCGGCGCAGCGAGCGCCAGATCAGGAACAGGCCGAACAGCAGCGGCGGCAGCGACAGCAGCTGCCCCATGGTGACGCTCTGGCCGATGATGAAACCCAGATGCCGGTCGGGTTCGCGGAACAGCTCGCCGATCAGCCGCGCGATCGCGTAACCGGCGAGGAACAGGCCGGAGATCATGCCTGGATTGAAGCGCGCCCGCAGAAAGCGTGCGGCGATTACCAGAACGGCGAAAAGCAGCGCCCCTTCCAGCATCGCCTGGTAGAGCTGGCTGGGATGGCGCGGCAGTTGCGACTCGTCCAGCGGGAACACCATCGCCCAGGGCACGTCCGACGGCCGGCCCCACAATTCGCCGTTGATGAAATTTGCGATGCGGCCGAAGAACAGGCCGGGCGGGGTGACGAAGGCGATGATGTCGGCGAAGGCGAAGAGATTGAGTTTCTTGCGCCAGGCGAAGGCGATGATGGCGGCAATCACGCCCAGCAGCCCGCCATGGAACGACATGCCGCCGTGCCAGACGGCGAAAATCTCCAGCGGATTGGCGAGGAAATCGCCGGGCTTGTAGAACAGTACGTAGCCCATGCGGCCGCCCAGCACGACGCCGGCCGCGGCCCAGAGCAGGAAATCGTCGATCTGCTCGGGCGTCACCACGCGAGGCGGCCGCGCCGCCAGCTTCTTGGCGATCTGCCAGGCCAGCAGCAGCCCCGCGATATAGGCCAGCGCATACCAGCGAATGGCGATCGGGCCGATCTCGATGAGGTTGGGGCCGATATCGGGATAGGGAATGGCCAGTACGGTCACGTGCGGTCCTGTCTCTCGAGAAACTCCTGCACGTAGCGGCGCACGCCTTCCTCCAGCCCGGTGAAGGGCTTGCGGTAGCCCGCGCCGCGCAGCCGCGCGGTCTCGGCCCGGGTGTAGTACTGATATTTGCCGCGCAGCGAAAGCGGCATGTCGATGAACTCGATGCGCGGTTCGCGCCCCATGGCGGCGAAGGTGGCCTTGGCGGCGTCGAGGAAACTGCGCGGCGCGCCGGTGCCGACATTGAACAGGCCGCTGGTCTTCGGATTGGCCAACAGCCACAGCATGAAATCGACGCAATCGCCGACCCAGATGAAGTCTCGCAGCTGCCCGCCGTCGCCAAAGTCGGGATGCGTCGAGCGGAACAGCCGGGCCACGCCGGTGTCGCGAATCTGCTCGTGGAGCTTGCAGACGATCGAGCGCATGTCGCCCTTGTGCGTCTCGTGCGGGCCGTACACGTTGAAGAACTTCAGCCCTGCCCATTGCGGCGGCGCCTTCTCGCCGGCGTCGAGCAGGCGGCGGATTTCGCGGTCGGTTTCGTGCTTGCTGCGGCCGTAGAGATTGAGCGGCTTGAGCCGCGCCAGTCCTTCCGCCGTGAAATCGTCGTCGAAGCCGGCGCTGCCGTCGCCATAGGTCGCCGCCGACGAGGCATAGAGCAGCGGCACGTTCGCCTGCGCGCACCAGCGCCACAGGCGCAGCGTCGCGTCGACGTTGTCGCGCTGCAGTCGCTCCCAGCTCTGTTCGGTGGTGGAGGAAATTGCGCCGAGATGGCAGACCGCAGCCAGCCGGCCGCCCTCCTGGGCCATGAAATTTGGCAGATCCTCTGGCGGAAACAGCGCGGCGAGGGGCGCGCGATCGATATTGCCGGGCTTGGCCGGATGGTCGAGCCGGTCGCACACCGCAATGCGACGGCCGCCGGCGGCGAGCAGCGCCGCGACCAGATTGGCGCCGATGAACCCCGCGCCGCCCGTCACCAGAATCGTGTCCACCCCGACCTCCCCGGCCAGCATAGCCGCAGCCGGCCGTCGATGCTAAACATTGGCCGTCGCGCCGGGTGGCGCGCTGGAGGCCGCCATGCAGACACGCAATCCCCTGCTCGACGATCTGGCGAAGCTGATGAGCGGCGCGCTTGGCGCCGCCGGCGGCGTGCGCGAGGAGATGGAAGCCCGCATCCGCGAGCGGCTGCAGCGCGTGCTGGCCGGGATGGACCTGCCCACGCGCGAGGAGTTTGACGCCGTGCGCGAAGTCGCCTCTCGCGCCCGCACCGAACAGGAGAAGCTTGAGGCGCGCGTGGCCGCTCTCGAAGCGGCCCTCGCCGGGCAGAGCGATACCGCAAGCCCGGCCGATGCCAATGTCAGCGTGGCCGAAACCGAGTCCGGGCCGCAGATTTTCACGGACGACTGAACCGTCGCCCGGCTTTTCCCCTGTTATTTTGTTTCCCGGCCAGATTTGCCGCTGGCGGACTCTTGCGTGCGGAGTCCGACTCTGGCAGGCTAACTTTAGTAGGCCGACCGCAAGGAACTACAAGATATCGCGGTTTTTGAGGGGGTTCGGCCCGGACGTTAAACCTGCCACTCGTAGGCCCGAAAAGGCCCGCCAGTGGCAGTCTGATTCAGCGGGGAGGGCTCATGGGGGCAACTCTGCACGACGACGCCGAGGAAGTATTCGTCAACCCGCTCGATCTCATCGAGCAGATCGTGCTGGCCCATGACTGGCCCTTCGATCGCACCAGCGAACGCGAAATCGCCGCCGAGGTCACCGGACGATGGTGCGACTACCGGCTGTATTTCAGCTGGCGGGAGGACGTGCAGGCGCTGCATTTCACCTGCGCCTTCGACGTGCGCGTGCCGTCGGAGAAATCGCGCGAGGTCCATTCGCTGCTGGCCATGATCAACGAGAAGCTGTGGCTGGGGCATTTCGACCTGTGGACCGAGGAAGGTCTGCCGCTGTTCCGGCACGCGCTGCTGCTGCGCGGCAGCAGCGGCCTGGCCGTCGAGCAGATGGAAGACCTTGTCGATATCGCCATCACCGAAAGCGAGCGATTCTACCCGGCCTTCCAGTACGTGGTATGGGGCGGCAAGTCGCCGCAGGAGGCGATGGCCTCCTCGATTCTCGAAACGGTCGGCGAGGCCTGAGCCATGGCCGCCGGGCGCATCATGCTCGTCGGCTGCGGCAAGATGGGCCGCGCCATGCTCGAGGGCTGGCTCGAGCAGGGGGTCAAGCCCGCCGATCTGCTGATCTGCGAACCGCATCCGGGCGATCTGCCGACGCCGGTCCGCTCGCGGGTGGTCGCCGATGCCACCAAGGCGCCGCGCGACTTCCGGCCCGAGATCGTCGTGCTGGCGGTCAAGCCGCAGTCCATGGATGCCGTGCTGCCGGCGCTGCGCGGCTATGCCGATGCCGGCGCCGCCTTCCTGTCGATCGCCGCCGGCAAGACGCTGTCCTATTTCTCGAAAGGCCTCGGTCCCCTGGCGCGGGTCGTCCGCACCATGCCCAACACGCCCGCATCCGTGCGGCAGGGCATAACCGTCGCCGTCGCCGGGCCGAGCGTGGATCCGGTGCAGCGCCAGCGCTGCGATGCGCTGCTGAAGGCGGTCGGCGAAGTGATCTGGGTCGAGGACGAGGGCCTGCTCGACGCCGTGACGGCGGTGTCGGGCAGCGGTCCGGCCTACGTGTTTCTGCTGGTCGAGGCGATGGCATCGGCCGGGGTCAAGGCTGGCCTTCCGGCCGATATGGCGATGCGGCTGGCGCGCGCCACGGTGGCCGGCTCCGGCGAATTGCTGCGCCGATCGCCCGAACCGGCGGCGCAACTGCGCCAGAACGTCACCAGCCCCGGCGGCACAACCGCCGAGGCGCTCAAGGTGCTGATGGCGGAAGACGGCGTGCAGCCCGCTTTCGACAAGGCGATCGCCGCCGCCACCCGCCGGTCGCGCGAACTGGCGGGCTGAAAACCGCCGGATTTCGGCCCCATTGCCTGCCGATCATGGCGTCAGAACCATGGCGGAGAGCGGTGCATGACCCAGAGCGAACCGGTTTTGCGGCTTGTAGAGGCGGTGCGCGTGCTGCTGGAGGAAGGCGGTATTGCCGCCCTGCGGCTGCCCCGCCTCGCGCAGCAGGCCGGGCTCGACCTTGCGACGACCCATCGCCTTGCGCCCACGCCACTGGCCGCCCTGCGGCTGGCCCTTGACCATATCGACGAGCAGGTGCTGGCAGGCGGCGACAGCGATGCCGACGAGCCGGCGCGCGAGCGGCTCTTCGACGTCATGATGCGCCGCTACGACGCGCTGGTGCCATGGCGGGGAGCGTTGCGCAGTCTGATGCGCTCGCCCCCCTTCGATCCCCTGCTGGCGCTCGGCCTCGGCTGGAACGTGGAGCGGTCGATGGCCACGATGCTGGAAGTCGCCGGTATTGGTTCTGGCGGGTTGGCCGGCGCTGTCCGCGTCCGCGGTCTGTGCCTGATTCACGCCGATGTCCTGCGCAATTTCCTGGATGACGACAGCGAGGATTTGTCGGCGACGATGAAGGCGCTGGATACGCGGCTACGCCAGGCGGCACCCTTGGCTTCCTTGCTGGGCGGACTGGAGCGTTTGCCCCGCACTGCCGCAAAATCAAGCGTTTCCCCTATGCATGAGAATAGGTCAGAAGCATCGTCGATAAGTTCTGATGCAATTCACTAACCATTTGTTTTTCAATAAATAAAATCAATTATTGTGCAGCGCAAAAAAGCGGCTTGACGGGGCCGCCGCGCATGCCTATCTTCCTCTTGCTGCACCGCAACATGAACGCGGTTTAAGCAGACCGATTAGAAACCGCTAGAGACTTCAGGAGCGAGACATGGCCTACACGGCGCAGGAGACGTTTGCCGCGTTCAATCCGTTCAAGGATCTGGACGTCACCAAGATCATGGGCGACATGAAATTCCCGGTTGTCGGCTTCGACACCCTCGTCGAAGCGCAGCGCAAGAACATCGAAGCGCTGACCGCCGCCAACCAGACCGCCTTCGAAGGCGTCCAGGCGCTGTTCCAGCGCCAGGCCGAAGTCGTGCGTTCTTCGGTCGAAGAGATGACCAAGGCCACGACCGACCTGTGGGCCGCCGCCTCGCCGGAGGAGAAGGCCGCCAAGCAGGCCGATCTGGTCAAGAAGGGCTACGAGACCGCCATCGCCAACCTGCGCGAAGCGATCGACATGCTGGCCAAGTCGAACGGTCAGGCCGCCGACCTGATCAACAAGCGCGTCGGCGAAAGCCTCGACGAGCTGAAGATCGCCGTCGGCAAGAAGTAGTTCTTTCGCGCCCAAGCGGGCGCTCGAGAGACGGAACGGCGGGCGCCACGGGCGTCCGCCGTTTTCTTTTGCGCCAGGGTTTGCCGGACGCGGGGGCTTTGCTATAGCAGCCGTCGCAAGGGGGAACGCATGAGCGCATCGACCGACATCGCCGACAGGATCGGGTTCGACGATTTTCTGCGCGTCGACGTCCGGGTCGGCACGGTGATCGAAGCCGCGGTGCTGGAAGGCGCCCGCAAGCCGGCGATCCGGCTGCGGATCGATTTCGGCCCGGCGATCGGCGAGAAGAAATCCTCGGCCCAGATCACCCGGCATTACCGGCCGGAAGAGCTGGTCGGCCGCCAGGTCGCGGCGGTGGTCAATTTTCCACCGCGCCAGATCGGCAAGTTCATGTCGGAAGTCCTGACGCTGGGCTTTCCCGACGCCGACGGCGAGGTCGTGCTGCTGCAGCCCGAACGCGCGGTGCCCAATGGCGGACGGCTTTTCTAGCGGCCGGTGCCGTCAGGCCAGATTCAGAGCGATGTTGAACGCGAAGGCCAGCAGAACGGCCGCAATCTGGCCGGCCAGCCTCGCTTCACTTGTCTCTCCATAGGTGACGACGAGATTTTCCCGTCGATCCCACGGCGTGATGCCGTTGTCGACCAGCGCGCGATACGACACGATCTGCATGACCAGCGCCACGATCGGCAGGCCAAGCCCGAGACCGAGCGCGGCCAGCCTGACATTGCGCCGCATGGCCACGCCAAGCGTCAGTTCGCCGGGACCGTTCGGCGCCACATGGATGCGAAACAGCGTCCGCCCCGGCGTCGTTCCGACCAGCCCGAGAAACAGCGCATCGACCAGACAGCACAGCACGATGGCGATCGGCGTGAGCACAACGTGTTCGACCCAGCGCGGATAGTCGTAACCGAATTCGACGCCGGCGAACGCCGCAGCGATCGCCAACACGAAAACCGTGACGAGGATCATTATCGAATAGATCGAGAAATCCACGGCCTTGGCGAAGAAGCGACGCCACGGACGGGGTGTCGTGGGATCGAAGGCGTCGTCGGCCGTCAGGGTCATGGACGCGATGATGCACGACCGTCGGTTGCATTTCAATACCGGCGATCGCCTTACCTTCCGAACTTCGCGCGAGCCTCGACCGCTGCCGCGAACTTGCCTGTGAGCTGGCTCTGATCGGCATCGGCGAACGAGGTGGCGCGGTGCAGGGCGCCAGCCGTGGCGTTGATCGCTTCCTTGACGAGGCGCACCGTGACCGCCGGCGCCTGTTCGAGCACGGTGCGGACCATGTCGAGCGCCGTATTCACGGTCGCACCGTCCTCGGCGACGGCGTCGATCAGACCCCAGTCGAGAGCCTGCTCGGCGCCCATCTTCTCCTGCATCAGCGTGATGCGCTTGGCCCGCGCCGGGCCAACCAGCGTCACCAGCCGCGGCAGCGCGCCCCATTGCAGGTTGAGGCCGATTTTCGTTTCCGGCACGTAGAGATAGGCGCTCTTGCCCAGCACGCGCCAGTCGCAGGCCAGCGCGATGGCGACACCGGCGCCGACCGACAGCCGCTCCATTGCGCACACGGTCAGTTGCGGCATTTCCTCCCAGGCGCGGCACAGGCGCACGCCGCCGTAGAAGACATGGCGCTTCACCAGGTCGCTTTGCGCGTCGATGTTCCACGTCTCCGGATCGCGCAGGTCGGCGCCGGCCGAGAAGGCGTTGGCGGCGCCTGTCAGCACCACCGCGTGCGTTTCGAGGTCGTCGTGGAAGCCGAGCGCGACATGCGTCAGTTCGCGCACGAGCTTCTGGTTGAAGGCGTTGAGGCTGCCCTTGCGATCGAAGCGCACGATCGCGACCGGCCCGGTCTTTTCCACTGTCACGTAGTCAAGCTGCATGTCTGTCCTCCCATTCGGAGCACAGTCTAGGGCGGCACCGACAGGCGCCGCCATGCGGCTAGATGGGCAGGCGCAGCCGGGCCCGCAGTCCCTTCATCGGCGAATCGAGCAGAACCAGCTCCCCGCCATGGCCGCGAATCACGTCGCGCGCGATGGTCAGCCCAAGCCCGACGCCGCCGGTCAGCGGGTTGCGCGACTGCTCAATGCGGAAGAAGGGGCGGAACACATCGTCGCGCTGCTCGGCCGGAATGCCGGGCCCGTCGTCGTCCACCGTGACCTCGATCCAGCGCTTGCGTCGCACCGCGGCGATCGCCACCGTCTTGCCGAAGCGCTGGGCGTTGGCGACCAGGTTGGTCAGGCAGCGCTTCATCGCCAGCGGCCGGGCGATCACGTGCATGTCGCCCTCGATCCGCACCGACAGGCTGGCGCCGGCGCGCCGCGCGTCGCTAGCGACGTCGTCGATCAGCGTTCCGAGGTCCATCGGCGTCGGTTCCTCGTCGCCGTCGCCGCGGGCGAAGGCCAGATAGCCCTCGATCATCCGCTCCATGTCGGCGATGTCGCCCTTCAGCGCCTCCACGTCGGCGCCGTCGCCCATCATGGCGAGGCCCAGCCGCATGCGCGTCAGCGGCGTGCGCAGGTCGTGCGACACGCCGGCCAACATTTCGGTGCGCTGCTGCACCTGCCGGCGCAGTCTTTCGCGCATGGTCAGGAAGGCCTGCGCCGCCTGCCGCGTCTCCAGCGCCCCCTCCGGCTCGAAATCCGGCACCTCGCGGCCCTTGCCCAGCAGATCGGCGATCGCCGCCAGGCGGCGGATCGGTTCGATGGTGCGGTGCATGAACAGCAACGCGACGCCCAGCAGGATCAGCGTCGTGCCCAGCATGGCGAGAATGAAGGTGTAGCTGGTGTTGGTGTAGAGGCGCGACACCGGCGAGATGACCTCGAGAACGCCGTCGGCGAGCTGGATGCGAATCAGGACGCCATCTTCCGCGTTGACGTCGAAGTAATAGGGGCGGGTGTTGAAGCGCTCCAGCGCGCGCTGGATCGTCGGCTCGAGCAGCGACAGCGGATCGGCGCTGGACTTGCGCTCGATCACCGCACCGGGGTGGAACGTCACCGTCAGGCGCAGGTCGTCGTCGGCGCGCCGCTGTATCCAGCGGAAATTCTCCTCGCCGGGAAAGTCGCTGCGCCAGGCGATGATGAAATTGATGTCGTTGACCAGCGCCCGGGCGAGCCGGCCGGCGACGTTGTCCCAGTGGATTTCGTAGAACACCGCGGTGACGACCAGCTGCGCCAGCACGACAGGGGCGATGACGATGATCACCACCCGCGCCAGCAGCGTCTTGGGCCGCAGCTTGCGCAGCTTGCGGCGCAGCAGCGCGCCGCGGCTCTCCGTCTCGCGCCGCCCAAGGCGGCGGTCGAGCCAGCCGAGCGGTCCGCCACGCTGCGCTGGATTGAGCCTGTCCACCGTCATGAGCCTGTCAATGCGCCCTTGTCGCGGCCATTTCAAGGCCGACCGTCAATCGCCCGCCAGCCGGTAGCCACGGCCGCGCGCGGTCTGCAGGTAGCGCGGAAACTTGGGGTCGGGCTCGATCTTGCGGCGCAGGCGGGTGACCTGCACGTCGACGGTGCGAGCGCTATTGCCGGGCCCGGTCAGCCGCGCCAGCTCCTCGCGCGAGAGCGTGGCGCCGAAATTGCGCGCCAGCGCCAGCAGCAGGCCGCGCTCGGCATCGGTCAGCCGGATGCGCTCAGGGCCGCGCGCCAGCTCGCCCGAATTCAGGTCGAGCCGGAACGGACCGAACATCGCCTCCGCCGCCGCCCCCGGCGGTGTCTGCGGCGGCTCGTTGACCCGGCGCAGGATCGAGTTGATGCGCAGCAGCAGCTCGCGCGGCTCGAAAGGCTTGGTGAGGTAGTCGTCGGCGCCGCGCTCCAGCCCGGCGATGCGGTCGTTCGTCTCGGCCATCGAGGTCAGCATCAGGATGGGGACGCGCCGCTCCTTGCGCACCGACTCGGTGAGCTGCAGGCCGGTTTCGCCCGGCATCATCACGTCCAGCACCATCAGATCGAAATCGAACGTCGCCAGGCTGCGCCGCGCTTCCGCGGCGTCGGCGGCGGCGCTGACGCGAAAGCCGTTCTCGGAGAGATATTTGCGCAGCAGCTCGCGCAACCGGTTGTCGTCGTCGACGACGAGAATATGCGGCGCATCGACCAAGGCGGGGGCCGTCAGGCTTCGCTGCCGAGCTCGCGTTCGACCACGCGCCGGTTGTCGTCGTCGAGTATGCCCAGCAGCACCTTGCGGAAACCCTCGACCGCGACGGCGCCGGCCTCGCGATAGGCGCGCGCCACGCGCCGCGCCTGGGCGGCGGTCAGGTCGCGTTCAAGCGCCACGCCCTTATCGGTCAGCGACAGCAGGCGCTGGCGCCGGTCGCGTTCGCCCGAGCGCTGGTCGATGAAGCCCTGATCGATCAGTTCGCGCAGCACGCGCGACAGCGATTGCTTGGTGATGCGAAGGATCTTCAGCAGGCCGGAGACCGTGATGCCGGGATAGCGTCCGACGAAATAGACGACGCGATGATGCGCCCGGCCGAAGCCCAGTTCCGACAGCAGCGAATCGGCTTCGCCGGTGAAATCGCGATAGGCGTAGAACAGCAGCTCGATGCCCTGGCGCAGCTCTTCCTCCCGCAAAAACAGGGGGTTGGCCTGATGTCTCGAGGGCTCGGGCATGTCGTCTCCTGCGCAATCGTCACGCAAGCCGCAAGATAGGGCAATACGCATGACGTTTCATTGACTCTCCTACAGTCAAATGTTACTCACGATCAACCCTTTGGGAAATAATGTAACATAGCAGAGGAATTTTCGGTCATGGCGGCTCCCGGCCCGGCTTTCGACGATCGCGACGGCCTTATCTGGTACGATGGCAAGATGGTGCCCTGGCGGGATGCCAAGCTGCATGTGCTGACGCATGCGCTGCATTACGCGTCGAGCGTGTTCGAGGGCGAGCGCGTCTATGGCGGCAAGGTGTTCAAGCTGACCGAACACAGCGCGCGCCTGGTCAAGTCGGCCGAGATGATGGGCTTCAAGATTCCCTACAGCGTCGCGGAGATCGATCGCGCCACCGAGGAGACGGTGAAGGCCAGCGGCATCGTCGACGGCTACGTGCGGCCCGTGGCATGGCGCGGTTCGGAAATGATGGGCGTGTCGGCGCAGAACAACAAGATCCACCTCGCCATCGCGGTGTGGGAGTGGCCGTCCTACTTCACGCCGGAAGCGCGCATGCAGGGCATCCGGCTGAAGATCTCCGAATGGCGTCGGCCCGACCCGATGACCGCGCCGGTGCATGCCAAGGCGGCGGGCCTCTACATGATCTGCACCCTGTCCAAGCACAAGGCGGAGTCGGAAGGCTACGACGATGCGCTGATGCTCGACTGGCGCGGCCAGGTCGCCGAGGCGACCGGCGCCAACGTGTTCTTCGTCATGGATGGCGAGATCCATACGCCCAAGCCCGACTGCTTCCTGGACGGCATCACGCGCCAGACCGTCATCGGGCTGGCCAAGAACCGGCAGATGAAGGTGGTCGAGCGCGCGATCATGCCCGAGGAGATGGCCAAGGCGAGCGAGTGCTTCCTCACGGGCACGGCGGCGGAAGTGACGCCGGTGCGCGAGATCGGCCAGTACAAGTTCACGCCCGGCGCCGTGTGCAAGACGCTGATCACCGACTTCGAGGCGGCGGTGAAGCCGGGCGCCAAGGCGACGGCCGCCGAATAGCGGCGCTGGCAATCGATTGAAAAGGGCCCTGCGGGGCCCTTTTTGCTGCCCTCAGTCTAATTAAGACAGTCTTATTGACTTAAACAGGAATCCTGTCCTATTGTCGTTTAGTTACGTTATTGGAAGTCAGAACGAACGATAATATTGTTTCAGGAAAGGACAACGCAATGCTCGGTCCAATGGACGATCGCGATGGCTGGATCTGGTTCAACGGCAAATTGGTACCGTGGCGGGGGGCGCGACCGCATGTCTTGAGCCACGGGCTGCACTATGGCTCCTCGGTGTTCGAGGGCGAGCGCGCCTATGACGGCCATGTCTTCCGCCTGCGCGCCCATACGCGCCGGTTGCGCCGCTCCGCCGAACTGCTGGATTTCGAGATCCCCTGGAGCGAGGAGCAGATCGACGCCGCGACCCGCGAGGTCGTCGCCGCCAACAATATCGGCGACGGCTACATCCGGCCGGTGGCGTGGCGCGGCTCGGAGGTGATGGGAGTCTCGGCGCTGGGCAACGCCACCCATCTGGCGATCGCCGCCTGGGCATGGCCGGCCTATTTCTCGCCGGAAGCGAGAATGAAGGGCATCACCTTGTGCCTCGCCGACTGGAAGCGGCCGGCGCCCGACACCGCGCCATCGCAGAGCAAGGCCGCCGGCCTCTACATGATCGCGACCATGGCCAAGGACCGCGCCATCAAGGCGGGATACGACGACGCGCTGATGCTCGACTGGCGCGGCGACATCGCCGAGGCGACGGGCGCCAACGTCTTTCTGGTGATCGACGGCGAAATCCATACGCCCAAGCCCGAGTGCTTTCTCGACGGCATCACGCGCCAGGCGGCGATGGAGCTGGCGCGCAGACGCGGCTATGCCGTGCGCGAGCGCCGGCTGGCGCTCGACGATCTCGACCGCGCCCAGGAGATGTTCCTCACCGGGACGGCGGCCGAGATCACGCCCGTGCGCCAGGCGGTCGGCCGCGATTTCGTGGTCGGTCCGGTGACGCGCGCGCTGGTCGAGGATTTCGCGCTGCTTGTCCGCACCGAGCCGAAAGCCGATTCGGCGGCGCTGGTCCGGGCGGCATGAGCGACGGGATCTCCGTCCCGCCCCGCGTCGAAACCTGGCGCGAGGCCTGGCAGAGCGGGGAGGCGGCGCGCGTCGCCGCGCTCTACGCCGCCGATGGCACGCATGAGAGCGCCAAGGTGACGACCATCATGCCGGCGCCGGGCCGCCCGCATCTGCGCGGCAGGGCGGAGATCGAGGCCTATGCGCTGCGCGCCTTCGCCCGCGTCCATCCGCTGAGTTTCGAGATCGAGCGGGTGACGGAAACCGAAGACGTCTCGGTGGTCGAGTACCTGCGTCACGCGCCCGACGTCGAGCCGATGCGCGTCTGCGAGGTGCTGCGCTGGCGCGGCAGGAGGCTGGCGTCGGTTCGCGTCTATCATTTCTGAGCGGACGCGTCTTCTCCTTCCGTCATGCTGAGCGCAGCGAAGCATCTTGTCTCAGCGACTGCGACCTATCGGATGAGACAGGATTCTTCGCTTCGCTCAGAATGACGCAATGGGGACTGCGCCATCGACTCCGATCGACGGTCGTTGCATTCTTCGCTCCGAAAGATTGGTCGGGGGAAGCATGAAGCTGCCGCAAAAGATCCTGCTGCTGGGCTCGGGCGAACTGGGCAAGGAATTCGTCATCGCCGCCCAGCGGCTGGGCTGCCACGTCGTCGCCTGCGATTCCTACGACGGCGCGCCCGCGATGCAGGTCGCCGACGAGCGCGAGGTCTTCCCGATGCTCGACGGCGCGAAACTCGGCGCCGCCATCGAGAAGCACCGGCCGGACCTGGTGGTGCCCGAGATCGAGGCGATCCGCACCGAGACGCTGCAGGAATACGAGGCCAAAGGTTTCCACATCGTGCCGTCGGCGCGCGCCGCCTTCATGACCATGAACCGCGACCGCATCCGCGAAGTGGCGGCGACCGAGCTGGCCCTGCGCACGTCGAAATACCGCTACGCCGAATCGCTGGCCGAGATGGAAGACGCGGTGAAGGCGATCGGCCTGCCGGTGGTGGTGAAGCCCGTGATGTCGAGTTCCGGCAAGGGCCAGAGCACGGCGAAGACGCCGGCTGATGTGGCGAAATCGTGGGAGTACGCGGTCGCCAATATGCGCGGCGACCGCGCCAAGGTCATCGTCGAGGAGTTCATTCCGTTCGAGTATGAGATCACGCTGCTGACGGTGCGCGCGCGCGATGGCGGTTGCGTCTTCTGCCCGCCCATCGGCCACCGCCAGGAGCGCGGCGACTACCAGGAATCCTGGCAGCCGCAGGCTATGGAGCCCCGCCTGCTGCATGACGCGCAGGACATGGCGCGCAAGGTCACCGACAATCTGGGCGGCGCCGGCATTTTCGGCGTCGAGTTCTTCGTCACGAAAACCGAAGTGGTGTTCTCCGAACTGTCGCCGCGCCCGCACGACACCGGCATGGTGACGATGATCTCGCAGAACCTGACGCAGTTCGACCTGCATTGCCGCGCCATTCTCGGCCTGCCGGTGCCGGAGCCGATTCTCTATGGCCCGTCCGCCTCGGCCGTGATCCTGGCCGACCGCAACGCCGAGTCGTTCGATTTCGAGATCGATACGACGATCCTGAAACGGCCAGCCACCGATCTGCGCCTGTTCGGCAAGCCGACGACCCGGCCCTATCGCCGCATGGGCGTCGGCCTGGCGCGCGGCGCCGACACCGACGAGGCGCGCGCCACGGCGCTGAAAGTCGCGCAGTCGGTGACGATCAGATACGGCTGAGAGCTACTTCTTCGCCCAGCGCGCCGCCGCGCGGTCGTCGCTGTCCCTGGCCTCGACCCAGCGGCTGCCCTTGCCGGTATCTTCCAGCTTCCAGAACGGCGCCTTGGTCTTCAGCCAGTCCATCAGGAACTGGCAGGCTTCGAAGGCGGCCTCGCGATGCGACGAGGCTACGGCGACGAGCACGATGCGATCGCCCGGTTCGAGCGGGCCGTAGCGATGGATGATGCTCACCGCTTCGAGCTCCCAGCGCCGGCGCGCCTCGGCTTCGATCTCCTCCAGCGCCCGTTCCGTCATGCCCGGATAGTGCTCCAGCGTCATGCGGCTGACATCGGCGCCTGCGGACAGATCGCGCACCAGCCCGACAAAGCTCGCTATGCCGCCGATGCGCTTGTTGCCGGCGCCGAGCGCGGCGAGCTCGGCGCCGACGTCGAAATCCTCGAGCTGCACCCGGATCATCTCAGCCGCCCGTGAACGGCGGGAAGAACGCGACCTCGTCGCCCTCGGCGATGGGCTGGCTGTAGTCGACCACCTTCTGATTGACGGCGGCGCGCAGTACGGCGTCCTCGGCAAAGGCGGCGGCATAGCCGCCGCCGCGACCGCGCAGCCATGTCATCAGCGCGCCGACCGTGCCGACGCCGGCCGGCAGGTCGAGGCTTTCGGCATTGGTTCCGATCTCCTGGCGCAGCCAGGCGAAGTAGAGCAGCTTGATCATGACGCCGTCGGCGGCTGCGGGCCGGTCATGTAGGCCAGCCCGGCGCGCAGATAGTCGTAGCCGGTGATCAGGGTCAGTCCAGCGGCCAGCCACAGCCCGACCTCGCCGATCTCGCGCCAGGGCAGGAAATCGGGGCCGGCATTGCCGACCAGCAGGATGGCGATCGCCACCATCTGGATGGTGGTTTTCCATTTGGCCAGGTTCGACACCGGCACCCGCACCTTGAGTTCGGCCAGGAACTCGCGCAGGCCCGACACCAGGATTTCGCGGCAGAGTATGACGATGGCCGGCAGCACGGTCAGGCCCGCTATCCGGTCCCACGCCACCAGCATCAGCAGAGCGGCGGCGACCAGCAGCTTGTCGGCGATCGGATCGAGGAAGCGGCCGAGCGCCGAGACCTGTTGCCAGCGCCGCGCCAGCCAGCCGTCGAGCAGGTCGGTCAGGGCCGCGGCCACGAACAGGCCGAACACCAGCCAGTTGCCGGTCGGGAACGGCACCCAGAACAGCGCTATCATCAACGGGATGGCGACGATGCGCGAAAGCGTCAGAAGATTTGGCAGGTTGGTCGGCATTGTGGCGCAGGTTCGCTCGATTTCGCTGGCTTGGGGGCTGTTGCGAGTCTAGCCCTCCAGCCGATCAGCCGCCATCGTGGAAATGGTCGTAGATGCGACGCGCGACGGCGGTGGAAATTCCCGGCACGGCCTCGAGATCGACCAGTTTTGCCGCCGCCACGGCCCGGGCCGAGCCGAAATGCAGCAATAGCGCGCGCTTGCGCGCCGCGCCGATCCCCGCCACCTCGTCGAGCGGCGAACGGGCGATGGCGCGCGAGCGGCGGTCGCGATGGCTGCCGATGGCGAAGCGATGGGCCTCGTCGCGCAGGCGCTGCAGGAAATACAGCAGCGGATCGCGCGGCTCGAGCGAGAAGGGCGGCCGGCCGGGCAGGAAGAAGCGCTCGCGGCCGGCGTTGCGGTCCGGCCCCTTGGCGATCGACACGATGGCCAGCTCGCCGATGCCGAGATCGGCCAGCACCTGCTGCGCCTGGGCGAGCTGGCCCGCGCCGCCGTCGATCACCACCAGATCGGGCCACTGGCCGCGGCTGCGGTCGGGGTCCTCCTTCTGGGCGCGGGCGAAGCGGCGGGTGAAGACCTCGCGCATCATGCCGTAGTCGTCGCCCGGCGCGATGCCGCCATCCTCGGTCGCGCCGGTGGCGGTGCGGATGTTGAACTTGCGGTAGGCGTTCTTCTGGAAGCCCTCCGGCCCGGCGACGATCATGGCGCCGACCGCATCCGATCCCTGGATATGGCTGTTGTCGTACACCTCGATGCGCTCGGGCGCCTGGTCGAGACCGAACAATGCGGCAACGCCTTCCAGCAGCTTGCGCTGGGCGCCGCTTTCGGCGACCCGCCGGCCCAGCGCCTCGCGCGCATTCTGCAGCGCCAGCTGCATCAGATCGGCACGCGGTCCGCGCTGCGGCCGGTGGATGCGAACCTTGTGGTCGCTGTTGAGTTCGAGCGCGGTTTCCAGCAGCGCCGCATCGGGCAGTTCGTGGCTGACCAGGATCAGCTTCGGCACCGGCCGGTTGGTGTAGAACTGCCCGATCAGCAGGCTGAGGGCGGCGCTCTCGTCGGTATCGGCGTTGAGACTGGGAAAATAGGGCCGGTTGCCGAGATTCTGTCCGCCGCGCAGGAAGAACACCTGCACGCAGGCCTGGCCGCCCTCGACATGCAGGGCAAAGACGTCGGCCTCGTCGATGTCGAGATTGTTGATCGACTGGTGCGACTGGATCTGGGTCAGCGCCCGGATGCGGTCGCGGAAGACGGCGGCGCGTTCGAATTCCATCTCGGCGCTGGCCGCTTCCATGCGTTGCGACAGCGCCTCCTGCACGTTTCGGCTGCGTCCCGACAGGAAGTCGCGCACCTCGTCGACCATGGCGCCATATTCCTCGGCGCCGATATAGCCGACGCAGGGCGCCGTGCAGCGCTTGATCTGGTATTGCAGGCAGGGACGGGTGCGGTTGGCGAAAATCGCGTCGGAGCAGGAACGCAACGGAAAGGCGCGCTGCAAGGCATAAAGCGTGCGGTTGACCGCCCCGGCCGAGGCGAAGGGGCCGAAATAGTCGCCGCCCGCCTGGCGGGCGCCGCGATGCTTGACCAACTGCGGCCAGGGATGGTCGCGGCGGATCATGATGTAGGGGAAGGACTTGTCGTCCTTCAGCATCACGTTGAAGCGCGGCCGGAACTGCTTGATCAGATTGCTTTCCAGCAGCAGCGCTTCCGCCTCGCCGCCGGTCACGACGAATTCCATCGTGGCTGTGGCGGCCACCATGCGCATCAGACGCGTCGTCAGCCGCGGCGTCTGGGTGTAGGAGCCAACGCGGTTGCGCAGCACCCGGGCCTTGCCGACATAGATCACTTCGCCCTGGGCGTCGATCATGCGGTAGACGCCCGGCGCGCGCGGCAGCGTCTTCAGGTGCGCCTTGATGACGGCGATGCCACTGGCCAGCGTTCCGGGCGCCGGCGGTGCGTCCAGCCCGTCGCTCGCTGCGGTATCGTCTTCGGCTTCTTTGTCGAGGTCGCTCATCGCCCGTGTGATTTGGCCCCGGAATGCCGGCCGGTCAACGCGAATGGCGAGGATGAAAAACGGGCGGTACTCCGGCCCCGTTCCCGGTCGTCGCGCGATAATCCACGATTCGTGTGCATAAGCTTGTGGGGAACCGGGGTTGGAGGGGGCAAACGCCAAGGTTTCCGCGGGGCGACCATGGTCGCCCAAAAATCAGGCAGATTTATAAGTTATTAATTTTCATTGTTTTTTACGGAGAATCCGCGTGACAAAACTGCAATACGGTACTGAGTGCCGGCTTTGGGCATCG